>JAFUEM010000048.1 GCA_017463935.1 Kiritimatiellia bacterium | reverse complement strand
GCCGGCGCCGCACACGGCGAGGCAGGCGGCGACGAGCGCCGCCGCCGCCGTCACGCCAGTCCGAACAGCTCGCTGCATCCCGTGATCTCGAATACGCTGCGGACGGACGCGTTGGCGTTGACGACGGACATCGCGCCGCCCGATGCCATCAGCGACTTCTTCGCCGTCAGCAGAATGCGCAGCCCGGCGGAGGAGATGTAGTCGAGTCCGGCGAAGTCGAAGACGAGCGCCGTCGCGCCGTCCAGCTTCACCGCCGCCTCCAGCTCGGGCGCGGTGTTCGTGTCGAGCCGCCCCGCGACCGTGAGCGTCAGCGTTCCGTTTTCCAGTTTCCGTTCGATTGTCATCACGATTCTCCGCTTGTCAGTTCCTTGCGTCCGTCTACACCTGCAGAAGGCCGGTGGTGGGGAACTCGGACTCCTCCTCCGTGCGCGCATCGACGGCGGTCTCCGCCGCCTTGCAGCCGGAGAGGATGGCCTTCCAGTCCTCTGCCATGTTCGCGAGCTTCTCGACCTCGGCGGCGAGCGTGTCCACGTCAAGATAGACGAGGCGGTACTGCTGCTGGAGTCCGAACGACTTGCTGTCCGGATTCTGGAAGAGCGTCGCCCCCTTGGTGGCCTCGAAAAGGAAGTTCGCCTGCAGCATCATCGCGCCGAACGGACCATCCGCGTCGATCGTCTGCTGGCCGAGGTCCGCGACGACCGTCAAGGTGTCTGCAGCGGAATTGACGAGGAAGCCGAAGGTCCTGCCGTCGATTTCAAGCGCGACGGCGTTGTCTTCGATCGAGAGATCCGCGATGCCGAACCGGACAGCAAACTGTTCCATCAGCTCGTTGAATTCCATTTATCTTATTCCTTTATTTTACGGCACAACCATCTTTGGCGATGCGACAACGTAAATTATACCATATCTCAACGGTGCTCGTCAGTTGGAATTTATCCGCCCCGACGACAGATTTTACACGCCGCGCGGCGAAAGGTCGTCCTACGGGAGCATCATCATCTGGCCCGAGGAGGAATCGGGGTGAGCCGACATGCGCAAGGATCCTGACGGCACATGCGGAGGCAAGGCGGACGCGTCGCCGGCCGAGAGACCAGACGCAATCTCCTGCGCCTTGCGTGCAAACGACACAAGGGCCTCTCCAAAGGCGCCCGCCGAGACGCCTTCAAGCGGAAGCGTGCGGGAATAGACGAGCGAATCGACGAACAGCCCGATGATCCCTCCGCCCGTCCCGCGACCGAAGAGATTCAGCTCCATCGCCTTGCGCAGAACCTTGTCGTCGGCGTCTCCGTCGAGGATCACGGTGAAGATCGAAACGGACTCCTCCGTGGCGTCAAGGGGCTTGAGCAGGACGATCGTGTCATCCACCATGAGTTCGGCCACACGATCGGAAGCGAGGCGGATTTCCACCCCGCTCGCTTCCGTTACCTCCTGCAGGATATGCTCGTATCTTGTCATGCTTTTCGCCCTCCTTTCGGCTACGCCACGTTCATGACCGTTTCCTTGTCGCACTGCATGCGGAAGTACACCTTGACGTCGCCCGTGAACCGGAATTCCTCGGGCACCGCGTTCGCGCCCTTCTCCTTGCGGTTCTCGACGCCGTCCGCCTGGACGAGTTCCCTCGGCTGCTCGTGGTCGTAATTCTCCCACTTGGCGTTGGCGAACTTCTCCATGTCGCTCTTCGGGATCGTGATGCGCGCCTTGTATTCCACGAAGGAACCGTCTCCCAGCGTGTGCATCGCCATGGGGAGATTGCCGGACTTGCTGTCGGTCAGAACCGTTATATTTTTGTTCATGAGCAGGAAGAAGTCCGTCTCGACGTCGTTGTTCGCGTTCAGCGAGAACGTGATGGTCGTGTCGTGATCGTGGGTGCTGCAGTTGATCACGCCCTTCGACGCCTTCGGGTCGAACGCTTCGGCCACGCCGGTCTGAACGGAACCGTTGATGCCCTGGTGGGCCGTCGCCATCAGCATGTGGACCTTTACCTTCGTCTTCTCTTCCGCATCCTCGAACGTGGCCTTATCGTCGCCCGTCACAAACTGCGTCAGCATGTCGCAGGCGACCTTTGCGTCCTTCGGCAGCCGCCGCTTCTCCCCGCGGATGACGACGTTTATCTTGCGGGAGCTCATCAGGTCTGCGACGAAGACTGAATTCACCTTGCCGAAATCGGGTTTGCCGGTCTTCGCGCCGGTCTTCGCGCCAGGCGTTTTGTCGTCAGCGCGGAGCTCATTGAACTGCTGCGCATAGTGGACGACAAGCGTGTTTTTGGTGATGGCGTTGAACCGGTCCGTCAGTTTCCCGACATCGTCGTCGAAATCGCTGACGCCGACACCTCTTGCGAGACCTTTGACGATCGCGCTTCCGATCTTGCCCGAGCCGATGTCGCCGGGCCCGATTTCGTAGGTGATTTCAATCGGTATCTGCTGCAGGTCGACCTCCTTTGGCAGCGCGATGATCTGGCGGGGAGAGGCGCCGTCGATCTCCGTGTTCAGGACAGACACCATGCCGCACGCGACATTTATCAGACTGGACTGCAAAACGCCCATGTTGTTCGAGATGTAGTACTGCAGGAGGTTCGCACCCTGTTCGGATTTGAACGCGGCGAAGAGATTTCGCCGGGGCTCCGGCGCAAGCGACGACACGGCGCCCATGCCGGCGATCTCCTGCATGATCTGGAACGCGAACGGGTCGTCCGACTCGAACTGAAGCCCGTTGAGAACGTCCGTGAACGCCTTCGCCGCGCCACGCATCGCCTTGTGGATGTCGGCCGCCGAAGAGCCGGGCCCGAGCTTTTCCAGATCGGCCTTCGGGAGGTTCCGTCCCTTCTCGAACACCGCCTCGACCGTCTCGATCGACACGGGCTTGCCCAGCCCACGGAGGGCATCGATCACGTTCTCCATCGCCGCATTGCCGTATTTCCCGCCGAAAGCCTTCAGCCCCTCCGCCAGATTCCTGGTCTGCTCGGCGACTGCGCGGATTTCGTCCGCGCTCCGCGGCTTCCCCGCGCCGTTGACAAGCGCGCCCTTGCCGGCGAAGAGCTCGAAGAGTTCGCGCGCAAGCGGATCGTCCCCCAGCCGCCCCCGGGCATCGGCGATCATCTGCCGGAACGCCTCAAGCCGGCCGGGGACGTCGATGTCCGCGAATGTCCGCCCTTCGCCGGGGTCTCGCGCGGCGTACATCTGCGCCATGTTCTTGTACTTCTCTTCAAACCCCGACGCCTCCGGCGGCAGACCGTTCGCCGCGAGATGTCCGCCTGCGATTTTTTTGATCGTCTTTCTCTGCATTTCGGGGGTGGACATCTGGTCTATCGCGGCGACGATGCTCTTGATCTGAGCGACGCCGACCGAGCGCCGGACGTTCACGCCGTTGAGAAGCTCCGTCGCGCGCGTCTGGACATCCGGGTCGAAATACCGGGGATCGTTCTGGATCGCCGTGCGCAGCGCGTTCAGCGTGTCCCTGTTCTGCGCAACCGACGAACCCCAGCCGACGAGCGAGCCGAATGCGTGCCAGAAGCCCGTTCTGACGATCTGCGCAGGCCCCTGCCCCGCGTTGTCGATCGCCAGCGAGCCGGTCTGCGCGTAGTCTCTGATCTGCTGAATGCTGAGTGCCATGTTCTCGCCCCTTTCTTTTAGGTTGTTCCTTGGGTCTGCCGATTCTTTCTGCCCTGCTTACACCTGAACCGCGAAAAGGTTACGCCACTGCCTCTGTCGGAAAATGCGCGGCCGGCGGCGATCGCCGTCAGCGCCTCCAGGCCCGTCTGCCGGTGGACGCCGGCGAGAAACGTCTTGTAATCATCCAGCGTCTTCATAATTTCTTCGGTTTTCTTTTACTTAAATGCTCGCAAAGTCAGGCGGGGGCGGGGGCGGAAGGTTGAACGCCGACCCGATGAGCTTCCCCAGCGCGTCGTCGCGCGTCAGCGCCGCGTCCGGGATTTCGGCGGCGGCGATGTCCTCGGCCGAGACGGTCGCGCGGGTGATCGTGAGCGGGCTGGAGGGTTGGGTTGTTTCTGACGCGCGACTTGAGACATGAGACGCGTCAATCGTCTCCTGTCTCACGCCCCAATTGCCCGCAACGCCATTCTTGTTGAAATTGATTTCCATGTTTTTCTCCGTTCTGTCGGTATTACACGCCGCACATCACAAGGTTACACCCATTTCAGACAAAATGTTGCGCAATTTTTCCTTGGCACGGAAGATGCGCACCTTGACGAGGCTTTCGCCCACGCCCGTCGCGGCGGCGATTTCGCGGATGGACTGGCCGCCGATCTGGAAGAGCGTGTACGCCTCGCGCAGCGCGGGCGGCAGCTGCGCAAATGCCGTAGTCAGCTTTTCGCGCAGCGCGCGCGTGCGGGCGGCGGCCTCGGACGGCAGCTCCGCAAGGGGCGCGGCGGCGGCGCCGACGTCCGCGTCGGTGATCTCCTCCTTGAACGTCAGGCGGCGGTCGTCGCGGGCGAGGTTCTTGCGCAGGTTGCGCGCGATGGTGAACGCGAGGCCGCTGACGGCAGAATCGCTGTCGTGCAGGTCGTCGCGCATCTTCCAGATCTTGAGGAACGTCTCCTGCACGAGGTCGCACGCCTCGGCGTACGACGAGCCGGACGAAACCAGCCAGTTCGTCAGCCGCGGCGCAATCGCGTTGTAATGTTCTTCGACTGTCATAGATCCTCCAGCGAAACGGAATCGAGCTCCGCCTCCTCCTTTCGTGCGTCTTCCAGCCGCTTGGCCCACTTGAGCACCTCGGCCACGGGTTCAAGGAAATCCTCGGGGACGAAATCCTCCAGACGCCCTTTCGCGTAGAGCGCGCGGGCGAGCGGCACGTCCTCCATGATCGGGATGCCCTCGGCGAGCGCCGTCTCGCGGATGATCTTCGCGATGCGGTCCGCGCCCAGCGCGACAATGCGCGGCAGCGGCGCCTCGTCCGCGCGGTAGCGGATGCCGACGGAGATGTGCGTCGGGTTGGTGACGACGACGTCCGCCTGTTTCGTCGCCTTGACGGGGTCGGGACCGTTCAGGAGCTCGTCGCGGAACTGGCGCTGCGCCTGCTTGACCTCGGCCGAGCCCTCCATCTCCTTGTACTCGCGCTTCACCTCGTCCTTCGTCATCATCATCTGCTTCGTGAAGTTGCGCCCCTGGAAGATGCGGTCGACGATGGCGATGACGATGTAGCCGAAGGCGGTGTAGACCGCCAGGCGCTTGAGCATCAGCTTCAGGCTCGGGAAGACGTCGTCGATCGTCCCGTAGCACATCGTCAGCAGCTCGGGGACGCTCGCCCAGATGATCTTGTAGATGAGGTAGCTGAGGAACGTCACCTTGACGACGTTCTTCAGGAACTCGAAGAGGTTCTTCATCGAGAAGATCTTCTTCGCGCCCTCGACGGGACTGAGCTTCTCCAGCTTCGGGATGATCGGCTCGAAGGTGAAGAGAAAGCCGATCTGCGCCGTGTTGGCCGCGATGCCGATGACGGCGGCGACGAGGACGAAGATGAAGGAGTGCTTGCAGATGACGAACGCCGTCAGCCCCGCCGCCTGCCGCGTGGCGCCGGAGGGGTCGTCGCCCAGACGCGCGCCGATGTAATCGAGCAGCATCGCGCCGTCGTCGACGAGCGCGACGCCCATCCAGCCGAGCAGCGCGAAAAGGACGATCAGGATCGCCGTCGAGACGATGTCCTTCGACGTGCAGACCTGCCCCTTCTGCCGCGCGTCGCGCAGCTTCTTCTGGGTCGGCATCTCCGTCTTCTCGCCCGAGGATTCAGCCATCAGAAGACTCCTTCAGCTGGATGGCAAGATGAGGATGGACGTGAGATGTTAGACACGAGACGAGGGGATCAGACGAGAGACGAGAGACGAGAGACGCGTCTAACGTCTCGCGTCTCACGCCCACGTCCTGATCGTCTATCGTCTCGCGTCTCATGACCACGCCGTTATTATACCATTTTTTCTCAACGACACAAAGCCCCTGCCGTCTTCGCTTGCGGGTGCGCCCAAAATCAGGTGATCGAGGATCTGTATCCCGATGATGCGCGAAGCCTCGACAAGCCGTTCCGTCAGACGCACGTCGTCCGCACTGGGCGTCGGATCGCCCGACGGGTGGTTGTGCGCCACGACAATCGACTGCGCCCCCCAGCGGATCGCCGCCTTGAACACTTCACGCGGATGAACAGGCGCTTCATCGGCAAGTCCGTAAGTAATACGTAGAGGCGCCGTGCAAAGCGGGTGCTTTTTCACGTCCAGCGGAAGAACCAGAAAACATTCCTGTTCCTCGCCCACCAACACCGACTCGCGGAAAATCCGTGCCGCATCTCCAGGCGTCTTGACCACAAGGCGGCGTATGTCTTCGCCGTCCGTTTCATATCCCCGCCGCACCAGTTCAAACGCGGCGGACAGCTCCAGCATCTTCAACTGTCCCACGCCCTTGATCTTCCGTTCCGGATGAAGTTCGTTGTAGTCGCGGATATGACGCGCGAGCGTGCGCCAGTCGCTTCGGACAAGCTCCGCCACGGACCCGAACGCATCCACGAGACGCCGCGCCGTTTCCAGCACGTTGCAGCCCGCCGAGCCCGTGCGCAGGAGAATCGCAAGCAGCGCCTCCGGCTTCAGGTCGCGCGGCGATACGGCGTCGCGCAACTGTTCACGCGGCTTGAGACTATCCGAAAGTTTTTTGAAGTCACTTGCCATGCGTTCTCATCCCTATGCACTCTTGCGCCCGTAGTAGGGAGACGGGACGATTGGATAGACCTCGTAAACATGCCGGTAGACGGCATCCGTCCGTTCGCCGATTTCACCTTCGGAATACGCAGACGGCAGCCCCGTCGTCTCCGAGAACAAGTAATCGAAAATGGCCTTCCTCACGCCATCGCGCGTCGTCTGCTTTTCACGCCAGTGGTCGACCGCCAGCTTCTCGGCTTTCAGCTTGTCGAGAAGCGACTTGGCAACCGCTTTCACCTTCCCTGTTTCCGCCTTGGACAGAGCTGGTTTCTTCAGAAGATCGTAGATGGCAAGCGACTCCTCGTCCAGCCCCTCGCGCACGGCGCGTTCTTCTTCGCCGGAAAGCTCTTCGATGAATTTCAACAGCGCCTCGAAGGTCTGTTCGATCGTCTGCCGGTCTTTTTCGCTGTTGTAGGCGGCGACGATTCCCTCGTACCGCCGCTGAAAATCCGCGCGGAGCGGATTGCGCGCCAACATCGCCGCAAGTTTCTTTTCGACCGTCGCCTTGATCGACTGCACGGCTGTCCGCTTGGAACGGGAAACAGCAAACTCCTGTCTCAGACGCTCGAAGTCGATGCGGCTGATGTCATACGGTTCATGTCCTTCCCCGACGCTTTCACGCGGCATGATGGCCTCGTCAACGACCGCCTGGAGTTCGCGCATGATATCGGAGATGTCGGCATCTTCCTTCCCCTGCTGCAGGCTCATGTAGATGACGCGGATCGCCGCATACTCCGCGCGGTAGCGATTCACCCCGGCGAACGTGATGCAGGCCTTGAACTTCGAAAACACGGTGCGGCACAGGACATCGAACCGCTTGCGCGTTTCGTCGTTCTCGTTTGCCGCCTCTTTCGCGGCGTTGATCGCCGCATTCTTGGCGAATCCCTCGCCGTCGACAATCGCGGCGAGCGGCGCGCCCTTGTCCGCCAGCCATTCACGCACAAGGCGAATCGCCTCGTCCAACTCGCGCAGCAAGTCGTCTTCGGGCTTCACGGGATCTTCGCCGCCGTCCGCGCCGCCGCCATCCGCGCTGCTTCCGCCGGCGAATGTGGCAAGCGCCTGCCGGAGGTTCTTCAAGATACCGCAGTAATCGACGATCAGTCCGTTGTTCTTGCCCTCGTTGACGCGGTTGGCGCGGGCGATCGCCTGCATGAGCGTGTGCGCTTTGAGCGGCTTGTCGAGGTAGAGCGTCCCGAGCGACGGCACATCAAAGCCCGTCAGCCACATGGCGCAGACGATGGCGATGCGGAACGGATGATCCTCGGCCTTGAACGCCTCGTCGACCGGCATGCGCGCGGGCACGTCTATCGTCTCACGTCTCACGTCAAACCCTTCCTTCATCACCTTGCGGTGCGGCAGGATGTCCAGCCCCCATTTGGCGAACTTTTCGTCTTCGTTCTGCTCTTCGCTGACGATGACCGCCGCAATGGTTTCCCGCATCCATGCCAGCTGACGCCGCAGGAACTGTTCCTCCTGCTCGTCTTCCGCCGCATAGAGCTTCGCCTCGACCGCCTTCGTCTCCTCTTTCCAGTATTTCCGGATGAGGTCGTACATCTTCACGCATGTCAGCTTGTCGATGCAGACGAACATCGCCTTGCCGTTCTCCCACGACGCCGCGTAGTGCCGGACGAAATCGCGGGCGATCTGGTCGAGGCGCTTCGACGCCGTGATGACGTGGTAGTCGCGCTTGAGCTCCGACTCCAGCTTCTCGGCGACGTCAACCCCCTCCGCCTCGAACGCCGCGAGCTTTTCGGCGATCTTCTCGTTGATGTCCTGCGTGGCGACGCTCAGCTTCTCCCCGCGCGCGTCGTAGTAGAGCGGAACCGTCGCGCCGTCATCGACGGCACGCTGGAAGTCGTACTTGGAGACATAGTCGCCAAACACCTGCTTCGTCAGCTCATCGCCCTTGAAGAGCGGCGTGCCCGTGAAGCCGATGTACCCGGCGTTCGGCAGGGCGTTGCGCATGTTGAGCGCAAGGAGTCCGTATTGCGAGCGGTGCGCCTCGTCTGAAATGACGATGACGTCGTCGCGCGTCGTGTACGCCTCGCCCGGACGCACCTCCTCGTTGAACTTCTGGATGAGCGAAAAGACATGGCTCTTGTGCTGCCCCAGAAGCGCCTTCAGGTGCGCGCCGCTCGCCGCGCGGCATTCGTCCTTGTCGTTGTCCACGATTCCGCATCCGGCGAACGTCTTGTAGATCTGCGTGTCGAGTTCGTCGCGGTCCGTCAGGACGAGGAAGGTGAAGTTGCCGCCGAGCTTGCGATGGACCTTGCGCATGAAATAGACCATCGAATAGCTCTTGCCGGAACCCTGCGTATGCCAGAACACGCCCAGCTTGCCGTCCGTTCCCCTGCGGTTGCGCACGGACTCCACCGCGCGGTTGACGCCGAGAAACTGGTGGTTTCGGGCGAGAATCTTCGCCACGCTTCCGGCCGATTCGTCATACACGATGAAATTCTCGAAGAGGTCGAGCAGATTCGCCTTGGAGCAGGTGCCTTTGAGCAGCGTCTCCATGTCCACCGCGCCAGGCTCGTCCTCGGAAAGTCGCTTCCACGCGTGGAAGAACTTGAATTTGGCGGAGTGCGTGCCGATCTTCGCGTCGATGCCGTTGGCGAGGATCACGAACGCGTTGAAGTGGAAAATCTGCGGGACCACCTTCCGGTAGTCGCAGAAGTTGTCGCGATAGGCGATGAAGATGTCCTTCGTGACGTTCTTCAATTCCATGAAGACAAGCGGCACGCCGTTGACGAATCCGACGACGTCCGCGCGGCGGCGACGCCCCAGCGAACCGCGCAGCCACAGCTCGCGCACGCAGAGGAAGTGGTTGGCTGCCGGATTTGCAAAATCGAAGACACGCAGAAAGACCTTCTTCTTCGTGCCGTCCGCCGCCGTGTAGCGCACGGGGATGCCGTCGAGAAGGAGTTTGTATTTCTCGCGGTTGATGGCGTCCAGGCTTTCCGAGACGGACGTATCGGAAAGAATGCGGATGGCGTCGTCGTACACGCCTGCGGGAAGGCCGGGATTCAGCCGTTCGAGCGCGGGCCGGAGATAGCGCACCAGAAGCACTTCGCCCTCGTCGGTTCGCCCCAGCGTTCCCTCAGCGCCGAAGACCTCCTGCATCGCATAGACGCCCTCGTTCCAGCCAAGCGAGTTGACCAGATACTCCGCAGTCGTCTTCTGCACAAGGTTGTCTTCGGTATAGGCGTTCATTCCGGCTCCTCGTAGTAGTATGAATAGCCGATTCCCTTCATGAACATTTCGCGGTCGTCGATCTTGTCCGTCAACGCCGCCGCCAACAGCTCCTTCAACTTGGCAGAATCGGAAACGCTTTCCCGCATCGCTTCAAGATAGGCTCGCTTGTCAACCCGGCTCCAGTCAATGCATTTCTTCAGCGACCGTTTCAACATCAGATCAAGCCAGATGCGCGTCGAACGCCCGTTCCCTTCCATGAACGGATGCGCCACGTTCATTTCAACATACTTGTCTATGATCTCGCCGAATGTCGTCTCCGGCATGTGCTCAATCGCGGGAAGCGTCGTCGGAAAATGCAGCGCAGTGGCGAATGTGAATCCGCCCTTTGAGATGTTCTTCGTGCGGATCTGCCCCGCGAAATCGTAAAGCCCGCCAAACAGATAGGCGTGGATCTGCTGAAGACACTTGACCGTCCCCGGCTCAAGGTTCTTCAAGAGTCCGCTTTCAAAAAGCGTGTAGGCTTTCTTCTTGCTCTGACCGTCAACCGTGTTGTCGCTGTACAGGAACCAGTCGAGGAAGGCGGTCGCGCGCTCGTTGGGAATCTTCTTCGCAAGTGCAATGACACCATCGGCGTCAAGGACGTCGGACATTCGCCGTTTGCCATCCGGGGTGCCCAACCTCAACTGGGTAGTGGCGCTAACCAGTTGACTGTCCTCGCGCCTCAACTTTGCCTTCAACCATTTCCAGTAGTTTCGCGTCTTGGCGTAGTCGGGTTCACGGTTGATGGCGGCGACGATATCCAGCACGGAGAACCACCACTTGGAAGCGGCATCATCCCAAATGGCCCGCACCTCGCGGTCATTGTAGAAGCGAATGGAGATTTTCTGACTCATGACACCTCCAGACTGCGCGTTTCCGTGTGGCGACAATCGGCAAGGGACTTAAAATCCCTAGCTAACGCGTGTTGTGCGCTGATTATGGCGATTCGGCAGGTCATGGGGTTATCACTCCATATGCTTCGCGTCCCTATGTACTGTATTATCGCCAAACTCTTTCTCTCCTTCTGCAACAAACAGCAATGTACTACCCAAGTAATCATAATAATAAGCAACGAAGCGCAAGTATTGATACGCAAACGCTACTGCGATGCCAATAATTAGTACCGAAATGATTAAAGCTACCAATGCTTTACAAATCCATGCGTATTTGCACACGCAACAGCAACTATCCCACCCAAATTTTGCCATAAGAGGAAGAGAGAACAACGTGATCAAAGACAGTGTTCTACACATTCCATAAAACGAAAGAAAACAAAAGCCCGTAACAAACGATTGAGGAAGCCTCTCTTCAGCTCGTATCCGAAGATCAAAGCTTTGCAAGTCCGTAACATCTACACCAAATATAGCCTTTGCACGAAACGAAATCATCGACTCGCGGGACTTACCATATTGGGACAAACGATTTTGCCAATTCTTCGCCTTATTGAAACTGGACTTGAGCAGCCATTTTTCATAAACGGCACTTGATAGTGCATTCAGAAGATGACCGCATACATAACCCACCGCAATAAGAACAAGCGTCGTAACAACCCCACCCATCTTGCCCAATACAGTAACGGTTTCATCCAAGACGACACATCCACCAAAGATATAACAAGTAGTCCACCCAATTCCTATTGATAAAATGCCAGGAATCAAATAGCCTGTCACATCATAGAACGTAGCCCGCGATGTTAGATTATTGAACATACAACCTCCTTTATGCTAATGCTTCAACCGTAGGATAGTAAGGAATTGGCGTCAACGACGTCCATCCGGAACGCATTGGTACATGCCCAAAAAATTTGCGAATAGGTCTCCCTTTAGTTGAAAAGCAATTACAATTCCGTGCCTGAATCGCATTTGTAACATGTTTTGCAGGATGCCCAACTTTAGGATGCATGCAAACGGAGGCATACGCCACCGCTTTTTCTCTTGCGGATGCTTCCTTTGAATCTCCAAGAATCCTATCAAGTACGGAAGGCCCGAGATTCTGTATGCTCCCATGATGAGGCATCTGAAAGAATACTATCTTTTGTTTCAAATCAAGCCTTAGCCGCTCCGCTTCCCTTACCGCATGATTTAGAGCATGGATACCTGCATCTCCGGTCAATAAAACAATCTCGCCTTCTGGCAACTGAAATGCCAAAATGATGCTACTATTATTTTCTGCCGACGTCTCGCCATCATTGGTGAGCGGACAACATTCATCTGGAACTTCATAATCCATAAAATCGACTCGCTCGCCACATCCATTTGCATCTGTTGGCGTGGATGTGAAATCCGGAAGTAGGGTATGATAATAATCTTGTGATGGGCCAAGGACAAAAACATTGACTCCGCACAATTGCTTTCCACTAGAAGGTGCAAAGCACTCGAAGACCTCAACTCCTTTGTTACGAGCAGTTTCAACCAACTGTATAGCGTTGCCAAGTTTTTCTTTTAGACAACGCTTTATACTCATATTCGTCACACGACCATCGTCAAAATAAGTGGCCAATTCTCTGTGCTTCCATGGAAGATGCATAGCCAATTGTCCTATGGTGCATTGTTCAATAACTTTTTGTAACCCTCCAAGATGATCCTTGTGTGGATGTGTGTTTATCATTAGATTCACATGACTTGTCTCATAATAAGTTTTGAGATGAGAAACAATTGCATCGCCAGTATCGACGAACCCCCCATCTATTACGCATACATACTGACGCCTGTGCCCATATCTGTTTTCTAAATCATATCCCCAGCGCAGGCATATCGCATCACCGCTTTTATCGGCATCACCTACTGGCAAGAAATCGACTTCAAATCCAAAATCAGAATCTGAGTTGATAATAGACATCTCAATTCTCCTTTTTACTATTGTTCATCAGCCTCGGCAACAACATGTCGCGGGTGGCGGAGAGGTTGCGGATAGAGAAGCACAGCGTTTTCAGCTGCGCGAGAATCGGGTTCAACACCTTGTTGAACGCCGAAAGGATTTCGGCATCGGGAAGCACTACGCAGTACCGCAGCAATTGCTTCCAATCAGCGCGGGGCATTTTGGAGCCTTCCTTCATTCCTTGTGAAGCGGCTGCGACAAACGCATCGCTGGAAACGGTCATGAGCACGTATGCCAGCAACTCCGGGCTATTTGGCTTTATCACAATCGCATCGGAAGACGCGACGCCATCCACGAACGCAATGCCTACTTTGTGAAAATATGGGCGAATCTTACCAAAGAGAATATCGCCAGCCTCAAATGCAAGTTTGGTGCTTGTAACCTTCTGTGCTGATTCCCATTCACATAGCGATATCGAACGGCGCGGCATGTGCTCAAGTCCAATGTAAGGTGTATTAGGCGGAATAGCCTCGGGACTAACACCACGCCTTACCTCGCGACAAATCGCTCCCAGCGTTGCAGTTTTGCTTTGTTCAGTCCCGCCGAACCACTTGCGGTAGGTAAGTCGCGCCGTCTCTTCGAGAATGGCAATGCGGCGGCGGCTGTTCTCGATCAAATCGTCATACGCGGAAAGAATGTCGGCAATCCGCCGCTGGACGGGGAGAGGCGGGAGGGGGATTTGAAATGACTTCAAATCATCGCCACGCACATGCGGAATACCCGTTCCATTTTGCATGTTACCTAGCAACGATTGATTCGCCTTCAAGCAATAGTAAACGTAGCGAATATTTGATTGCTCATTAGCTTCAAAAAGGAAACCATCAGTTACAAAAATGGGTTGCGCCCAATATGAAACAAAGCCTGCCGATGCACCACTTCGAGAAATTACTACGCAAGGGCCGGTATGATTAGCCTTATCGCAATAATAGGCAGGTTCTTGGCCGCCAAGAATTACCGGTACGTCACCTGGACTAGTATCATTGCGCGTAATATATTTGCCGCGCTTCATTATGGTAACTTCGCCAAGCAGCACTGTAGGCCACGGGGCGTGAGACGTTAGACGCGAAACGCGAGCGGTTTTTGATGCGAGACTCGAAGCAATAGACGCGTCTATCGTCTCATGTCTCGCGCCCCCTTCCTCCCCCAGCTTCACCTTCGGCCATGGGGTGGGGGCGTGAGATGTTAGGCGAGAGACGAGATTGCAAGACGAGAGACTTGAGACGCGACTAACAGCTCGCGTCTCGCGCCTCGCCACTAGCGCGTCTAACGTCTTGCGTCTCATGTCCCGCTCGTTCCCGCCGTGAAGTTTCGCGTGCCGTTGCAGTCTGGGTAGCCCGTGCAGGCCCAAAATGGGTTGCCCGCGTTGCGCCCTTTGCGTGCGATGATCTTCCGCATCGGCTTGCCGCACTTCGGGCACTTCGGTGCCCCCTGCGCGGCGACCTGCGCATCTCGCGTCTCGAGCCTCGCCTTGCTCAGGCGTTCGGTGAAACCGCCCTCTTCGCGAAACGCTGCGGCGATGCTCTCCATCTGCCGGTGCAGCAGCTTGCAGGCCTGATCGATTGCAATCAAGATCGCGTTTGCCGCGGCCACTGGATCTTCCGCTTCGAGAAACGGCGCAAAGCGTCCGCGCATCGCAAGAATGTATTTCCCGTAGTCATGTCGCGAAAGAGGGCCGGTGTAGCGGTCAAGAACAAGAGACATTAGTTGCGAGGCGCGGGAATCGTTTTCCGCCCAGGGGATTTCGCCGCGCCCGATGAGAAACGCCTCATAGTCGCCCGCCAGTTCCTCCAGCGATCCTTTCGCGACATCGTAAAGCCGAAGTTCCGTTTCCTTGCTCGTTCCGGCGCGGGACGAACCCTCGACGATGTTCTGCCGCGCCGAACGCGCCGCACCCATCATCTGCCCGACGGTTTTACCGAGCGCATCGTTCTTGTAGGAATAGTTCCGCTCGCAGAACACCTCCGTCGCATGATAGACGAGGCACGCAAACCCAAAGGAAAGCGTTCTGCGATATCCGCCGTATGCGCCGATGATCTCAGTCATGGGTAAGCTCCTTGAAGTTGGCGTCGATCTTTTTCGCGAGCGTCGCCGCCTCGACATTGAGCGTGCGCAGTTCCTCATGGAGCGCCGCAAATCTCTCGGCGAAGTCTTCGTCGCCGTCATCCGTCTCGGCCACGCCCACGTAGCGGCCCGGCGTGAGCGACCAGTCGTTCGCCGCGATCTCGTCAAGCGAAACGGCCTTGACCAAGCCCTCCACGTCGCAGTAGCGTCCGTCCGGGAAGCGCTCCTCCAGCCATGCCGCCGCCTCTTCCTCGCCATTCTTCCTGTACGCGGCCAGCAGTTCTCTGTAACGCGCCGTCTCGCCGCGGTAGAGCCAGACGATGGCCAAGAGGTTCTGTTCCTGCTCGGGCGAGAAGTCGTTGATCTTGCGCGTCACCTTGCGATAGACATTCCGCGCGTCGATCATCAAAACGTGCTTTTTCTGCTCTTCCGTCCTCTTCGCGCGGTTCAGGAACCAGAGGACGCACGGAACCGACCGCGTGTAGAAGAAGTTCGAGCGGATCGACACCATGATGTCCACATCGCCCGTCTCGACGAACTTCTGCCGGACAAGGGCGTCCCCGCGCCCCGCAGACTCCGCGCCAGCCGCCATCACGAAACCGGCGCGGCCATGCTCGTTCAGGTAGCTGTAGAAGTAGCTGATCCAGACGTAGTTGCCGTTCGACACCTTGCCCTTGTCGTTCACGCTCGGAAGCCCGAACGGCAGACGCGGATCGTTCTTAATCTTGTCCGCGTCGATCTCGTCCACGTTGAACGGCGGATTCGCCATCACGAAATCGGCCTTCCCGACAAGTTCGTGCGGATCCTCATAGTAGGTGATCGCCTTGGCGATGTCACCTTCAAGGCCGTGGACGGCGAGGTTCATCTTGGCGAGGCGGATCGTCGTCGCGTTCTTCTCCATCCCGAAGAAAGTCAGCTTCTCCGTTGGATTCTGGTTCTGCCGCTCCACAACGCGCGCGGACTGCACGAACATGCCGCCGGAACCGCAGGCGGGATCGAGCACGACGCCGGAATCCGTTTCCAAAACGCGCGCGATGAACGACACGAGCGAAACGGGCGTAAAGAACTCCCCGCCGTCATGTGCCTTCGTGCCGGCGAACTGCGTAAGGAAATATTCGTAGATGCGTCCGAAGACGTCGCCCGACATCTTCTTGAGCTCTTCGGGGTTCAGCTTGCGCAAGAGAGACCCGAGAATCTCGTTGTCGAGTTCGTTGTATTCCTCCTTCGGCAAGACGCCTTTCAGCGTTTCGTAGTCCGCTTCAATGGACTCCATCGCCTTGATGATGGCGTCCGCGCGATTGGCGGAATCCGGCAGACTGACGAGATAGTCGAACTGCGCCTCCGGCCGCAGGAAGACGGCCCCCCTCGCAGAAAAATCCTCTTTCGTCGGCTCGCGCGTCCTGCCGCCGCGCGACGGTAGCGATTTGAGCACATCGTCTTTCACCGCCAGATAGCGGCTGTAAGCATGGCGAAGGAAAATCAAGCCCATGACGGGCATGAAAAACTCGTTCGCGGCGAAATTGGAGTTCGCCCGCAGCGTATCGGCCGCACTCCACAGCCGCTTTTCAATCGCCTCTATGTGTTCGAGTTGCGCCATGGACTATAGTATAGCAAATTTTGGGCGTGAAACGTTAGACGCGAGACGAGGGGGAAAGACGAGAGACAAGAGACTTGAGGCGCGTCTCTCGTCTCGCGCCCCTCCCCTGCACGTCTATCGTCTCGCGTCTCATGTCAGCCGCCTCCCGACAAAAGTTTCCGCACCGGATCGAGGATCGCGCCGTCCTTCGTGTACATGAGCATGTCCATGATGAACGGCAGGTAGACGATCAGCATGGCGACGCCGAGCGCGGACTTGACCGGCATCGACAGGAAAAACACGTTGAGCTGCGGCGCGGTGCGGTTGACGAGGCCGAGGCCGATCGTCGCGAGGAACATGACGATGATGACGGGCGCGGAGATGACGACCGTCGTCTTGAGCATCCCGTCGAGCGCGCCGAGGATCTGCACGGGCGCGTCCGGCGCGAGCGCGACGCCCGGGCCGAAGACAGGCCAGACGGCGTAGCTCTTGTAGAGCGCGCCGAGGAGAAGGAAGACCGCGCCGGACGTGAAGAAGATCGTGGAGACAACCTGCGTGAAGAAGATGCCCGTCGTCGAGACCTGCGCGCCGGAGAGCGGCGAATAGACCTCGCCCATCGTCGCACCGCGCTGGTTGTCGATGAAGTTGCCGACGTTCTCCGCCACCCAGAACGGAATCGCCGCGAAAAAGCCGATCAGGAAGCCGATCAGCGCCTCGCGGAACGCCGCAAACGCGAACATCCAGACGTTCGGCTCGCCCGGCGGCATCCCCGCGTGGATGTACGGGATCGCGAGGCAGGAGAAGCCCAGCACGGCGGCGCGGCGCGCGACGCCGGGAATCATCGAATCCGTCAGCGCCGGGCAGACGGCGAACGCGCCGCCGAGGCGCGCCATCGCGAGGACCGCCGCAAGAACCCATCTCTGGAATTCGACGTAGGGCATCCTACCTGAGCAGCGCGAAGTGGGTGAAGATGTCCTGCGTGTAGAGGAGGAGCGACGAGCCCATCCACGACGCGCACGCAAGGAGCGTGAGCGAGATCGCGATCAGTTTCACCGCGAAGCCGAGCGTCTGCTCCTGGATCTGCGTGAGCGCCTGGAGGAGCGAGACGATGATGCCGATGACGGTGGCGACCACGATGGGAATGAGCGACAGCCTCAGCACGATGACGAGGCACATCTTCGCATAGTCAAGTATCTGCGCCGGACTCATAGGATGTACCCCCTCACCAGTCCCTGGATGAGCAGCGTCCAGCCGTTCACCATCACGAAGAGGAGCAGCTTGAACGGCAGCGAGATCGTCACGGGCGAGACCATCATCATGCCCATCGCCAGCAGGATGTTCGATACGATGATGTCGATCGCAATGAACGGCAGATAGACGAGAAAGCCGATCTGGAACGCCTTGGTGAGCTCCGAGACGCAGAACGACGGCAGCAGGATGTAGTAGCTTTCGGGATCGACCGTCGCCGGCTCCCCGTCCTTGGCCCACAGCGTCTCCGCCGTGTGGACGAAGAAGGCGCGCTCGCGGTCGGACGTATGCGCCGAGAGCCACGCGCGGAACGGCT
>JAFUEM010000090.1 GCA_017463935.1 Kiritimatiellia bacterium | reverse complement strand
GTCGGTGTAGAGATAGACCGCGTCGCCCGGCGCGAGCTGCAGCTCGCCGACGGCGTACTGCATGCCGGCGAGCGCGCCGAGGACGAGCGCCGGACGCGACTTCAGGTACGCGACCGCGCCGCCGCGACGCACGACGGGCGGGTTGTGGCCCGCGTTCACGTACGTGACGCGGCCCGTCTCGATGTTGAGCTCGCCCGCCCAGACGGTCACGAACGTGTTGGACGAATTGCCTTCGCAGAGCGCGTCGTTCGCCGCCGCGAACACCTGCGCGAGCGGCCGGCCCGTCTGCGCGATGCTCTTGATGAGCGTCTTCGCGCGCATCATGAACATGGCGGCGGGCACGCCCTTGCCGCTGACGTCCGCGATCAGGAAGAGGACGCGGTCGGGGCCGGTGAAGTAGAAGTCGTAGAAGTCGCCGCCGACCTCCTTCGCCGTCGCCATCGACGCGCGGATGTCGAAGCGCGTCTCGCCGGGGAACGGCGGGAAGACGTTCGGCAGCGCCGCGAGCTGGATGTCCTTCGCCATCGTGAGCTCCTTCGCGGCCTGCAGGCGCATCTGCCGGCGGACGAACGCGGAGATGACGAAGCCGACGAGCAGCGCGACGAAGACGAGCGCCGCGCCGTTCAGCACGGCCGTCGCGCCGACGAGCACGTCGCGCTGGACCGCCGCCGAGCCCTTCGGGATCAGCACGTACGTCGGGAAGCCCTCGATCTCCTCGCGCTTCCAGTAGAACGAATCGTCCGGGGCCTCCCAGTACGCGCCCTCGCGGTTCGGCTCCTCGTAGTCCGACAGGATGAGCCCGGACGGCGTGGTCACGACGATGCCGCCCGCGCCGCCCACGCGCCAGTTCCGGAACAGGTCCATGAGCGACGAGCGCGACAGCCCCCGGAGCGACTCGCCGTCGCAGCCGATCTCCACGAAGCCGCCGGTCGACGGCACCCAGACGCCCACGAACTTGCGCCACGCCCCGTTCGCCGTGTTGCTGCGGAACGGCTGGCAGTAATCCGTCTCCGGGCCGGTCACGAGGCACATCATGTCCTCCGCCTTGCCGCCCGCCGTCTTGAAGTTGAAGGCCGGCTTGCCGGGCGCGGCGAGGTAGTCCGTCACCGAGGAGGCGACGATGTCGCCGGCCGCGTTCGCGACGCTGATCTCGGTGATCTTCATCTCCTGCGCCAGCGCCGCCAGCGACGCGGTGTCGGTCGGCCAGCCGTCGTCCTCCAGCCGCTCGCGCACCGCGAGGCACAGCCGCACGAGCCGCTCGTCGACGCAATCGATGATCTCCGCCTCGACAGCCGTGAACGTGCGGTCGATGAGCGCGTAGGCGTCGCGCTCGGACAGGCGCGTGTGGAGGAACCAGGTGAACGCCATCGACAGCAGGAACGCCGCGAGCACGCTCAGGACGAGCTTCAGGTCCAGGCTGCGCCGCTCCGTCATTTCGACCCCCTTTCCGCGATGACCGCGTTGGCCGCCGCCAGCACGTCCGGCCGCCGCTTGTCCACCGCGACGCCGTAGAACTCGCGCGTCAGCGGGGCCGAGACCGCGAGCGTCCCGCCCGACGCATCCGCGAGCGTCGTCAGCTGCATGCCGTCGAAGAGCACCGCGTCGATCTCGCCGGCCTTCAGCGCGGCGACGGCATCCTGGATCCGGAGGTAGCGCTTGGGGTCGCCGCCGCGCAGACACAGGTAGATGTCGTGGGCGGAATCCGCCTCGATGCCGATGCGCAGCGCCATGAGCTGCGACAGGCGCGGCTTCTTCCCGTCGGTCCGGTAGAGGAACCGCGCGCCGCCCTCGCCGTACGGCTCCGAAAAGTCGACGTCGCGCCGCCGCGCCTCGGTCATCGTGATGGTGGCGATCGAGAAGTCCGCCGTGCCCGCCTTGAGGCGCGGCAGGATGTCGATGAAGTCGACGCCTTCCATCACGAGCGCGCGGCCCATCTTCGCGGCGATCCGTCGCGCGAGGTCGATGTCGGTGCCGACGATCTCGCCGGCTTCGTTCCTGTACGTGCACGGCGGCTCGGTCGGGTTCGCGAGGAACACGAGCGGGCGCGTCGCGTCGGCGATGCGCGGATCGACGGCCGGGCGCGCC
>JAFUEM010000089.1 GCA_017463935.1 Kiritimatiellia bacterium | reverse complement strand
TTCCTGTCGTACGGCCTCACGGAGGGCGCGACGCCCGACGTGGTGACGGAGGCGGTCGGCGAGGCGGCGCCCGGCAAGGTGTCGGCCGAGGACGAGGTGATTCTCGTCGCGCCGGCGAAGGCGGGCGGTGCGTTCTTCAAGGCCGGCCGCAAGTAGGCAAAAAAATCATTTTGCCGTCTTGCGCGGCGGACGGCGGATGTGATATACTTTGCGCCACAGATGAATAACCAGTTCTACTTTTGGGCGGGCTTCTACTTTGCGTACCGTGTGCGCGGGGTTTGAGTGGCATTGCATCAAAGGCAGGACCCAGATCAATCGAACCCCGCTCGGACCGAGTGGGGTTTTTTGATAGGAAGAAAACGAAAACATGATCATCACGCTGAAGAAGGGAACGAGCGAATCCCAGGTCGAAAGCCTGAAGGAGCTGCTGCGCTCCAAGAACATCGAACCGCGCGTCTGGAAGGGCGAGCTGGAAACGGTCATCGGTTGCGTCGGCGACATCGCGCACCTGGACCCCAGCCTCATCGAGGCGCTGGACGTCGTCGAGCACGTGCAGCGCATCCAGGAGCCGTACAAGGCGGCGAACCGCAAGTTCCACCCCGCCGATTCCGTGATCGACTGCGGCGGCGTGCCGGTCGGCGGCGGTCGGTTCGCGGTGATCGCGGGCCCGTGCTCGGTCGAGAGCGAGACGCAGATCGTCGAGGTCGCGCGCGCGGTCAAGGCCGCCGGCGCGACGCTCCTCAGGGGCGGCGCGTTCAAGCCGCGCACGTCGCCGTACGCGTTCCAGGGTCTCGGCGCGGAGGGGCTGCGGCTCCTCACGCTCGCGAAGAGGGAGACGGGCCTGCCCATCGTGACCGAGCTGATGGAGTTCAAGGACATCGAGCTCTTCAACGACGTGGACGTGATCCAGATCGGCGCGCGCAACATGCAGAACTTCAACCTGCTCAAGGAGGTCGGCGCGTACACGAAGAAACCCGTCCTCCTCAAGCGCGGCATGTCGGCGACCCTGCAGGAGCTGCTGATGAGCGCCGAGTACATCATGGCGTCGGGCAACCCGAACGTGATCCTCTGCGAGCGCGGCATCCGCACGTTCGAGACGGCGCTGCGGAACACGCTCGACCTCGGCGTGGTGACGGTGCTCCACCGCCTGTCGCACCTGCCGGTCGTGGTCGACCCCTCGCACGCGACGGGCTACGCCTACATGGTCGATTCGGTGGCGGTCGCGGCGACGGCCATCGGCGCGGACGGCCTCATCATCGAGGTTCACAACGACCCGCCGCGCGCGAAGTGCGACGGCGCGCAGAGCCAGACGCCGGAAATGTTCACGCGGACGATGGCGCGCATCCGCCGGGTGCGGGAGGCGCTATGATCGATCTGAACAGCGTCCGGGGCGAGATCGACAAGATCGACAACGAGCTCGTCCGCCTTTTCCTGAAACGGCTGGAGATCGTCGGCGACGTCGTCGCCTCCAAGCGCGAGCGCGGCGCGAGCGTCTACGATCCGGCGCGCGAACGCGAGATCCTCTCGCGCGTCACCGCCGAGGCCGGCCCCGAATACGAGAACGGCGCGCGGCTCTTCTTCACGACGCTCTTCGACATCTCGAAGGCGCGCCAGCGCGTGCTGCTGAGCGGCGGCTCGCCGCTGATCCGGGCGGTGAACGCGGCGACGGAAAAGTACGATCGCAAGTTCCCGACGCGCGCGGTCGTCGCGTGCTGCGGCACGGAGGGCTCGTACGTGCAGCAGGCGATCTCGCTCATGTTCCCGCTGCCGACGATCGCCTACTTCACCAGTTTCGAAAAGGTGTTCGAGGCGGTGGAATCGGGGCTCTGCCCGTACGGCGTGCTGCCGATCGAGAATTCGGCGGCGGGTTCCGTGGCGGCGGTCTACGACCTGATGGTGAAGCACAGGTTCCGCATCGTGCGCGCGCAGAAGCTGAAGATCGACCACGTGCTCCTCGCGCCGCACGGCGTGGCGTTCGAGGACGTCACCGAGGTGCGCAGCCACCAGCAGGCGCTGTCGCAGTGCAAGAACTTCTTCCGCGCGCACCCGAAGCTCGTGCAGCGCGCCGAGGTCAACACGGCGGTCGCGGCGCGCGAGGTGGCGGCCGGCGACCGGCGCGACGTGGCGGTGATCGCCTCGCGTCAGTGCGCGGAGCTCTACGGGCTGAACATCATCGCCGACGGCATCCAGGACACGACCTTCAACAGCACGCGCTTCATCTGCATCTCGAAGGACCTCGAGATCTATCCCGACGCGAACAAGTTCTCGGTGATGCTGTCGATCCCGCACCGCCCGGGCTCGCTCGCGGCGATCATCTCCAAGTTCGCGGCCATCGACGTCAACCTGACGAAGATCGAGGCGCGCGCGCTGCCGGGGATGGATTTCGAATACCTCTTCACGTTCGACTTCATGGCGTCGCCGACGGACCCGAACGTGCTGAGCCTCCTGTCGGAGCTGTCGCAGGATCCCGAGGTCGAGCGCTTCGCGTTCCTCGGCGCGTATGCGGAGAAGTGACGTGGGCGCGATCGAACGCATTGCGGTCGTCGGCCTGGGCCTGATCGGCGGCTCCTTCTTCAAGGCGTCGCGGAAGGCCGGTTTCGCGACCGTCGGCCTCCACCACGGCGACGGGCCCGGCGCGCTCGCGGACGCGGACCTCGTGCTCGTCTGCCTGCCGCCCGACGCCATCGTGCCGTGGATCCGCGCGCACGCGGACGCGTTCAGGCGCGGCGCGACGGTCGTCGACATCTGCGGCGTCAAGTCGCCGATCCTGCGCGCGCTCACGGACGTGCCGCGCGCGGGATGGACGTTCGTCGGCGGCCATCCGATGGCGGGGCGCGAGGTCGCGGGCTTCGCGAATTCGCTCGCGGATCTCTTCGTCGGCGCGTCGATGATCCTGACGCCGTTCGCGGACTGCCCCGCCGAAACGCTCGCGGCGCTCAAGCGCTACTTCGCGGCGGTCGGCTTCGCGCAGACGGTCGTGACGACGCCGGAGAAGCACGATGAGATGATCGCGTTCACGAGCCAGCTCTGCCATGTCGTCGCGACGAGCTATGCGCGCGACGCGCTCGTGAAGGAGGCGGTCGGCTTTTCGGCGGGCAGCTACGCGGACATGACGCGCATCGCGACGCAGAACGAGAACGACTGGAGCGCCCTGTACCTCGCGAACCGCGCGTCGCTCGTGCCGGTCCTCGACCGCTTCCTCGCGCGGATGCGCGCGCTGCGCGACGCGGTGGCGGCGGGCGACGCGGTGATGCTGGGCCGCATCGAGCAGAACTCCATGGCCGCCGTCTCCCTGGCGACGCAGGTGCAGTTCGTGCAGAACATGTTCCTCATGGCCATCACCAGCGCCGGGTCCATTCTCGGCGCGCAGTACTGGGGCAAGAAGGACGTCCGCAC
>JAFUEM010000088.1 GCA_017463935.1 Kiritimatiellia bacterium | reverse complement strand
CGAGGCGGAGCTGCCGACCGACCTGACGCCGCACAAGCTGCGGCACAGCTTCGCGACGCACCTCCTGGACGCGGGCGCGGATCTGCGCAGCGTGCAGGAGATGCTGGGGCACGCGTCGCTGTCGACGACGCAGATCTATACGCACGTGTCCGTGGAGCGGCTGAAGGATGCCTATGCGAAGGCGCATCCAAGGGCCTAGGGGCTAGGAGGCTAGGGGGCTAGGATTCTAGAAGTCTAGGCCTCTAGACCGCTCGCTGCGCTCGCTGTTCTAGACCGTTCGCTTCGCTCACTGTTCTAGGATTCTAGATTTCTAGATTTCTAGATTTCTAGACTCCTAGACTCCTAGAATCCTAGACTTCTAGAATCCTAGACTTCTAGAATCCTAGAATCCCGTGCACTACCCAAAGGGGTAGTGCACGGGCACAGGGGATTTGATATACTGTCCACCATGAAGAAACTTTTCTTTTTGATTCAGGCTTGGTGCCTGGTGCTGGGTGCGGCATCCGCCGCCAGCGAAGCGCCTGCCTCAAGTGCCAGCGTCGAAGGCGCGGCCGTGCCGCCCGTCCATACGTTCGCGCTGGGCGACACCGATTTCCTGCTGGACGGCCAGCCGTTCGTCATCCGCTGCGGCGAGATCCACTACGCGCGCATCCCGCGCCCGTACTGGCGCCACCGCCTGCAGATGCTGCGCGCGATGGGCTGCAACGCCGTCGGCTGCTACATGTTCTGGAACTACCACGAGCGCGCGCCGGGCGTGTTCAACTGGCAGGGCAACGCCGACGCCGCGGCGTTCTGCCGCCTCGCGCAGGAGGAGGGGCTGTGGGTCATCCTGCGTCCGGGCCCGTACGCGTGCGCGGAGTGGGAGGGCGGCGGCGCGCCGTGGTGGCTGATGAAGGACGACACGAAGGACGGCCAGAAGCCGATCAGCATGCGTTCGAGCGACCCGCGCTGGGTCGAGCCGTGCAAGCGGTGGATCGCCGAGGTCGGCCGCCAGCTCGGCGCGCTCCAGGTCACGAAGGGCGGGCCGATCCTGATGGTGCAGGTCGAGAACGAATACGGCCTGCACGGCAACGACGTCGAGTACATCCGCGCGCTCCGCCAGGCGACGCTGGACGCGGGCTTCGAGGTGCCGCTCTACGCGTGCAACCCGCCGCGCGTCATCCAGAACGGCTTCATCCCCGAGCTCTTCCAGGCGGCGAACTTCGGCGCGGAGCCGGAGCAGCGCTTCGCCATCATCCGCGAATGGCAGCCGAAGGGGCCGCTCATGTGCGCGGAATACTATCCCGCGTGGTTCGACACGTGGGGCCAGGCGCACCACTACGCGAAGAGCGACGAGGAGTTCTTCGGCCCGATCGACTGGATGCTCGACCACCGCGTCAGCTTTTCGCTCTACATGGCGCACGGCGGCACGAGCTTCGGCGGCTGGACGGGCTGCCGCAACCCGTTCGTCCCCAACGTGACGAGCTACGACTACGAGGCGCCGATCAGCGAGCAGGGCGTGGCGAATCCGTCGTTCGCCAAGTTCCGCGCCCGTGCGGCACACCACCTCAATCCGGGCGAGACGATCCCCGAACGGCCGGCGGCGCTCCCCGTCAAGGGCTACGGCGAGATCGGCCTGCAGCGCGTCGTTCCCGTGGAGGCGCTCGTCGCGCGCGAGGTGAAGCTGGAGACGCCCGTCTTCATGGAGCAGCTCGGTCAGGGCTTTGGGCTCGTCAGCTACGAGACGACGATCGGCCCGAACGACGGCGGCATCCTGCGCGTCGGCGAGCTGCACGACTTCGGCTACGTCTTCCTCGACGGCCAGCGCATCGGCACGCTCGACCGCCGTCACCGCGGCCTCAAGCTGCGCATCTACCGCAGCCGTGAGAACCGGCCGCGCAAGCTCCAGATCCTCGTCGAGGCGATGGGACGCATCAACTCGTCCTCCGGCATGGAGGATCGCAAAGGGCTCAACGGCGCGGTCAAGCTCGACCGCACGGAGCTGAAGGGCTGGACGGCGCGGCTGATGCCGCTCGATCCCGACTTCCAGCGCTTCGACCTCGGCGACTGGTTCAAGATGGAGGATTCGCTGAGCATGGCGGACATGGCCGACCGGCCCGCGATGTACGTGGGCGTCCTCTCCGTCGCCGACCGGAACCCCGCCGACACGTGGATCGACCTGAGCGGCTGGACGAAGGGCATCCTGTGGGTGAACGGGCACAACATCGGGCGCTTCTGGTCGATCGGCCCGCAGCAGACGCTGTTCGTGCCCGGCTGCTGGCTCCGGCCCGGCCGCAACGACATCGTCGTGCTCGACTTCTTCGGCCCGCGCGGCGAGGCGAAGGTGACGTCGCTCGACCATCCGGTGCTGGACGTCCTCAATCTCGAGACCGACTTCAACCGCGTCAAGCGCTGGAACGACCGAATGGCGGGCGGCAAGGTCGTCGCGTCCGGCACGTTCCCGCCGACGGACGAGGCGACGGTCGTGATGTTCGACCAGCCCGTGCGCGGCAACTTCTTCACGCTCCAGGCGCTCAGCACGTACGACCCGAAGAACCTGGGCACGATCGCCGAATTCGACTTCCTGGACGCGAAGGGGAACCCGATCACGTCGCTCGCGCTGACGGTTTCGGGCGTCTCGAGCGAGGACGAGATCCGCGACGACGGCGTGGCCGAGAACGCCATCGACGGCCAGGTGGAGGCGTTCTGGCTGACGAGCTCGCGCAACCTGCCGCACTGGATCGAGTTCTATTCGGCCGAGAAGGCCGACATCCACGGCTTTCGGTACACGCCGCGCCAGAACAAGTCGATCGGGCGGCTGAAGGACTGGAAGTTTTACGTGCGGTAGGCCGAACACGGTTCGGCCATCTTCACTTTCCATGCTCAGATGATGCGGTGATGCTCGGATGAATGCAGTGATCCAGATCCTGCGGCTCGCGGCCGTGATCGGGCTCGTCGTCGGCGCGGCGGCGCTGGCCACACCGCCGGGGCGGCTGCCGCTGGCGGTGCGGG
>JAFUEM010000087.1 GCA_017463935.1 Kiritimatiellia bacterium | reverse complement strand
TCAAAGACCGCGCCAAGCGTCAGCGTCAGGTCCTCCGCCGCGCGGACGTGCGCGAGCGCATCGGCCGCGAACGGCTGGACGCCGTTGTCGTCAATGACGAAGCGCCCGTCCACGACGAGGCGCGGCGCCACCGTGCCGATCTCCGGCAGCAGCACCGCATCGCCCGGCGCGAGCGACGCACGGTCGGCGTCGGAAAGCGCGAACGCCGCGTAGTCGACGGCGGCCGTCAGCGCGTGCGAACGGATCGCGTCGTGCGAAAGGTCGAGGTTGCGCAAGACGCCGAACGCCGCGACAACGGTCGCGCTGCGCGTCAGGGAGAAGCAAACGGACTGTCCGTCGTCGTTCCCGCGCAGAGACGCAGAGGCGCAGAGGGCCACGTCTCTTTCGGGGCTTTGCGCGAGACTGGCCAGCCCGACCAGCCGCATCTGCTTGCGGACGGCGTTTTCAAGGAGCTGGAAGAGGAGCCCGCAGTCGCGTTCGACGAGCGCGAGGAGAATCGCTTCCGGCACGTCGGCGCGCGCGTCCCAGATCTTGTCCAGCTCGGGAAAGCGCGGCGAGCGCGCGAGGCGGAGCGTATGCGGCTCGTCGCCGAACGTGACGGCCAGCGCAATCATCTCGGCGGCGGCCGGTTCGACGGTCGCCGGACGGAGCAGGACGGATTCGTCGCCCAAGCGGCACGGCAGCGCAAACGCGGGCGAATCGAGGATCGCGTCCGGCGTCGCCTTCGCGCCAACGGGCAGCGCAGAGAGGATGTCAAGCGGTTTCATTTATTTTGCCTTTCTTCGCAGATGCAATGACGACCGCGACGTGGCGGAACGCCGGCGCGTGTTCGGCCAGCGCGGTTTCGAGTCGCGGCAGGTTTTGCTGGATGACGTGCGCCGCTTCGGCCGTCGCGGGCGCGATCGACACCGTCAGTTCGCCCGCCTTCGCGGACAGGTGCAGCTCGGAGCCGTCCAGCACCGTCGGCTTGAGCGTGATGCGGATTTCGCCGTCGCCGCGCGCCAAGGCCGGCGTGACGGCGATTTCGGCGACGACCGTCTCGACAAGGGCGTTGACCGTCTCGACGGCGCGGGCGACGGCGGCGTTGACCGCCTCGGTGCGCGCCGACTGGGCGGCGGCGACCTTCTGAACGGCGGCCGATTCGGCCGGGATCGTCCGTTCGACCAGCGGCGGCATCACCGGTGCGGCGGCGAGCACCGTCGGCGCATCGGGTTCGTCGACAGGATGTTCCGATCGTGCACGAACCTGTGGCACGACGTTTTTTTCGACCGGCGCTTCAACCGTGCGCGGCTGGGGTGTTGTTTCAACTCCAACGGTTGAAAAAGCTGGCTCCGTTACCACTTCGCCCTCGCGACGCGCGATAAAACCGCTTTCAAGCTGCCGCTCAATCGGCTGTGCAGGAACTTCGGCTTGGACAGGATGGGCAGGATTTTCAACCGTGCGCAAAACATCAATTGACACGCGGCTATCCGGCGCAACGCGTGGAGCGGAACGGTAGTGGAGCTCTTTTTTTAAGCCGTCGGAGTTAACTTCAATCGTCTGCACGGGTACGTCTTCTTTGACAGGATTGACAGGATTTTCAACCGTGCGCGGTGGGGGTGTTGGTTCAACTCCGACGGTTGAAAAAGCTGGCTCCGTCATCCCTTCGCCCTCACGACGCGCGACAAAACCGCTTTCAAGCTGC
>JAFUEM010000086.1 GCA_017463935.1 Kiritimatiellia bacterium | reverse complement strand
GTCCGGCGCGGCCGCGAGCGCGGCTTCGGGCCGGCCGTCGAGCTGGTCGAGATAGCTGAAGAGCGACGCGCCCTTTGCCGCCGCGCACAGGCTCCACGCATCGGGACTCGCCGCCCAGCCATTGAGTAGGATCGTCTGCATGCCGTCGTAAGTATATCAAAAAAGCCGACCGCGCGGGCCGCCGCCGGCGAACCGGCGCGCGTCAGACGTCGATGAACGAAACGTCGTCGCCGGTCGGGCGCTCCTTCAAGACGACCCACAGGACGAGATAGATCAGGACGGGGAGGCCGGAGACGAGCGCCACGAGCGCCCACACCCAGCGCACGCCCGACACGTTCAGGTCCAGCTTGTCGGCCAGGCCGGCGCACACGCCGGCCACCACCTTTTCGTCCGCACTGCGATAAAGATTTCCTGCTTTCATGTTCACTCCACGATTTCCGTTGGCGGTATTATATCACACAGACGGTCGACAAACCCCGGATTCGTCTTCGCGAAACGGCCGGAATATGTTCCGCCGCCGTCAGAGACCGACGGCGCGGCGGACCTTGTCCATCACGGGCGCGGCGGCGGCACGGGCGCGGCGCGCACCGTCCTGCAGAATGTCCTCCAGCGTCGCCGGATCCTTCGCCAGCTCCTCGCGGCGCGCGCGGAACGGGTCGAACAGGCGGTGGTACGCCTCCAAGAGCGCCTTCTTCGCGTGGCCGTAGCCGTAGCCGCCCGCGCGGAACGCGGCCGCCATCGCCGCGACCTCGCCGGGCGTCGCGAAGAGCTTGTAGAGCTCGTAGATGGAATTGCCCTCCGGCTCCTTCGGCGCCTCCATCGGCGTCGAGTCGGTGACGATGGCCATCACCTTCTTCTTGATGGACTTCGCGTCCTCGAAGAGCTCGATCGTATTGTGGTAGCTCTTCGACATCTTCTGGCCGTCGGTGCCGGGGATTGTCGCGACCGTCTCGGGGATGTAGGCGTCCGGCAGCGTGAAGATCTCGCCGTAGGCGTTGTTGAACTTCTGCGCCAGGTCGCGCGTCACCTCCAGGTGCTGCTTCTGGTCCTTGCCGACCGGCACGAGCTCGGCGTTCATGATGAGGATGTCCGCCGCCATCAGGACGGGATACGCGAAGAGGCCGTGCGTCGCGTCCAGCCCGTGCGCGAGCTTGTCCTTGTAGCTGTGGCAGCGCTCCAAGAGCCCCATCGGCGTCAGGCACGAGAGGTACCACGCGAGCTCCTGCACCTCCGGCACGTCGCTCTGGCGGTACATGATCGACCGCGCCGGATCGAGCCCGCACGCGAGGTAGTCGAGCGCCACGTCGCGCGTCGCCGCCCGCAGCGCCGCGCCGTCGCGCACCGTCGTCATGGCGTGGAAGTTCGCGATGAACATGAACAGCGACTCGCCCTTCGCCTGAAGGTCGAACATCGACTTCATCGCGCCGAAATAGTTGCCCCAGTGGAGCTTGCCCGAAGGCTGGATGCCGGTGAGGATCTTCATGGCCGTCCCTTTTCCGCCGCGCCTCAGATCTGCATCCCGGCGGGGAGCGCCATCCACGCGCGGATGGCGTCGCTCAGCGGCTGGATCGCCTTGACCGTGCCGAACGCGACCTGGCCTTCGGCGCCCGGCAGCTCGAACTGGTCGCCGACCTTCTTGCCGAGCATGTTCGCCGCGAGCCGCGCCTTCGACGACAGCACGCCCTGCTCGGGGTCGTTGTCCCACTCGCCGAGGATGGAATACGTCTTCTCGCCGTCCGCCGTGGCGACGACGACCGCGACGCCGGGCATCACCTCGTCGGTCGTCGCGTCCGCGAAGTCGCTCGGCTTGACCGTCTCGAGGTCCTGCTGCATGAGCGTCTGCTTCTGCATCAGCTGGCGCTGCTCGTCCTTCGCGTACTGGTACTCCGCGTTCTCCGACAGGTCGCCGAAGCCCTTGGCGAACTCGATCTTGCGGACGTTCTCGGGCATGTCCTCGTTGATGAGCTTCAGATACTCCGCCTTCTTCAGCGCGAAGCTGCGGTAGCTCGTCAGGCGCGCGTACTCCTTCTTCTTCTCAACCGCGACGACGTGCGCCTCGAGCGCGGGGACGATGCGCGTCATGCGCACGACGATCGTGTGGTGCGTCGACGGATCCCACGCGATCGACGCCTGGAAGCGCTCGAAGAAGAGCGCCTGGTCCGCCGGCGCGAGCCACGCGAACACCTTCGTCAGCCACTTGACGTCCGCGAAGAGGCGGCGGATCAAGTTCTGCATCTTCAGCGTCTCGCCGCTCTGGCGGCCTTCGCCGAGCGCGATCGCGTGCGTCAGGAGCGTGCTCAGCGGCGGCAGCTCCGTCCACGCGCGGAAATTCTCGTACTTGCCGACGAGCAGCGTCGTCAGCGTCGCCGGCGCCTTGGGCGCCTTCATGAGCGCGCCCATCGCCTGGCGGCACGCCTCCTCCTGCCCGAACTGCTGGACAATCTCGGCGACCGCCGTGAAGCAGAGGTCGGGGACCGCCGCGTAGAGCCGCGCCTTGGCCTCGTCGCCGTCGGCGAGGAACGTGATCATCGCGCCGACCTCGCGCGCGGGCAGCGTCGCCGCCGCCTTGACGAAGCGCTTGCGCTCCCAGAGATAGTCGCGCATCTCCGCCGCCGCCGGCTTCGAGAAGCCGAGCTCCCTCACCGTCACCGCGAGCCGCGTGTAGAGCGCGTCGTCCACCTTGCGCGCCGCCGTCACCGCGAAGACGAGACGCTCCTCGATCTTCGCCTTGACCTCGTCCGTCGCCGTCTTGAACTTGCCCTGCGCGACGAACTCCTTGACGCCCGCGAGCAGCAGCTTCGGGTCGGTCTCGTGCGAAAAGGCCGTCAGCCAGCTGTCGCCGTAGTCCTCGACCGACGCCTTGAGGCGGATCGGATCGGCGCGCTTGACGGGGATCTCGACGAGCTTGTCCTTGCGCAGCGCCGCGCGCGCGCCCTCCCAGAACTTCTTCCAGTTGACGCTCTTGACGAACCCGTTCTGCGCGCAGACGTCCTCGAGGCGCGTGATCGGCATGTCGCCGTAGCTCTTGAGGACGTCCTTGATGAATTCGCCGGGCTGCTCCTTGATGAGCGTCTGGAGCTCCGCGTCGCGGTCGTGGTACTTGACGAGGATGTGGCCCTCGGGCGCGCGCTCGAGCATGTCCACCGCCGCCGCATACGTGAACTGGTGCCCCTTCTTCGTCTTGAAGTCGACCGTGATCTTCTTGTAGAAGTAGTCGAGGCGCTTGACGACGCCGAGGCCCCACGTGCCGTTCAGGACAAGCGCGCCGGGCTGGAAGCCGAGCAGCTTCTCGAGGCGGACGAGCGACTTGTCGAGCGGCTCCGCGCCGAACGGGACGCCGTCCACAAAAGAAAGAAGAAGGCGATCTTTCGTCGTCTTCTTCAAGGCGTCGCGGACGCCGGCCGGTTTGAGGTTCTTGGCGAATTCATCCTGATTCGCCCGGATGAGCTTGAAGGCTCCCTCGAAGTCTCCACGCTCCGCACATTCGTTCAACTGCACCGCCAACGCTTCCGTATCAGCCATCTTTCAACCTTTCTTGTGAAATTTGAAGTGATTAGTATATCACATTCCGCGTCTGCGGGCAAGGCCCGCCCCCCTTCCGGCGGGATTACGAGAGCGCGAGCGCGCGCTCGACGTCGGGGACGGCGGCCAGCAGGCGGCGCGTGTAGTCGCTCGTCGGGTGCGCGAAGACCTGTTCGGCCGCGCCCGCGTCGACGAACACGCCGCGCTCCATCACGCAGATCCGGTCGCAGACGTTCTTGACCACGGCGAGATCGTGCGCGATCAGGAGGATCGATAGCCCCAGGTCGCGCCGCAGGTCGCGCAGCAGGTTGAGGACGCGCGCCTGCACCGACACGTCGAGCGCCGAAACGGGCTCGTCCGCGATCAGCACCTCGGGCCGGCAGGCGAGCGCGCGCGCAATCGAGACGCGCTGGCACTGCCCGCCTGACATCTCGCGCGGATACTGCTCGAGCACCGCCGCGCTCAGGCCGACGAGCGCGAGAAGCCGTTCCATGTCCGCGCCCTTTCCGCCTCTTTCGTCCGTCCTGCCCCTTCGGCCCCTTGCGTGCGCCAGGACCTCCGCCAGCGTCTGGCGGACGGTCATGCGCGGATTGAGCGAGCCGACGGCGTCCTGGAAGATCATCTGCGTTGCGCGCGCGCGGTTCGTCACCGTGCCGCCGCTCGCCTTCTGAAGGCCGATGAGCGTCTTTGCGATCGTGGACTTGCCGCTGCCCGATTCGCCGACGATGCCGAGGATTTCGCCGCGCCCGAGCGTGAACGACACGCCCTTCACGGCCTCGTAGCGGCCGTAGCGCACACGCAGGTCGCGGACGTCAACGAGCGGCGTCACGCAAACAGCGCCTTCCTGGCCGACAGGAGCGCGTCGAGCCGGGCCGCGACACGCTTGAGCGCCGCCGCCGCGCGCCGCCGGTAGAGCGCATGATTGATGCCGCCCGTCGCGCCCGCGTG
>JAFUEM010000085.1 GCA_017463935.1 Kiritimatiellia bacterium | reverse complement strand
CGGCGCTCGTCGCGGCCGCGCAGGCGAACGGCTGGGGCACGCTTCTGGGCGATCCGGCCGAGGGCGAGGTGCCGCCGACGCTGATCGAGCCGCCGAAGCTCTTCCGTCCCGTGACGGCGCTCTTCGCCGGGCTCGGCATCGCGCCGGCCTACACGGAGTCGGACGTCTCGGTGCCGTTCTTCTGCTATTTCACGATCTTCTTCGCGATGCTCGTCGGCGACGGCGGCTACGGCGCGCTGATTCTCGCGCTGACGATCGCGGGATGGATCCGGACGCGCGGCCGCCGGACGCTCCTGGCGAAGAGCTGGCTGACGCTGCTGACGGTCTTTTCGTCCGCGACGGTGGTGTGGGGGATTCTCTCCAACACCTGGTTCGGCGCGGGGCTGCCGTGGTGCGCCGAATGGCCGACGGTGAAGTGGCTCGCGGATCCGAGCTACCACAACATGATGTTCCTGTGCTTCACCATCGGCGTGTCGCATCTGATGGTCGCGCGCATCTGGAGCGGCCTGTCCATCCTCAACGACCGGCGCTGCCTGTCGCAGTTCGGCTGGGCGGGCATCGTCCTGTTCATGTATCTCGTGACGAATGCGATCGTCGGCATCTTCCCCGGGATTCCCGCGTGGAGCTTCTGGATGTTCGGCGTCTCGCTCGTGCTCGTGTTCGGCTTCACGCTGAAGGGCGACGAGCTCAAGACGCGCGGCGTCGAGCTCGGCATGCTGCCCCTGAACATCATGAGCGCGCTGGGCGACGTCATCTCCTATGTCCGTCTCTTCGCCGTCGGGCTCGCATCGGTCAAGGTCGCCGAGAACTTCAATTCGATGGCGCTGTCGATCTTCGGCAGCACGGACCTCGTGTGGCTCAAGCCGCTCGCGGCCGCGGGCATGATCCTCGTGCTGCTGATCGGGCACGGGCTCAATTTCGCCATGGCGGGGCTGTCGATCCTCGTCCATGCCGTGCGTCTCAACACGCTGGAGTTTTCCAACCACAAGGGTGTGACCTGGGCGGGTTACGCCTACAATCCCTTCACGAAAAAACTAAAGGAGCAAGCAAAATGAACGAAACAGCATTGGTCATCGCAGGCGCAGTCGCCTGCCTGGGTATGAGCGCCGCCGGGTCGGCGTTCGGTACGGGGTTCGCGGCGTCGGCCGCCGTCGGCGCGTGGAAGAAGTGCTATGCGGCCGGAAAGCCCGCGCCGTTCATCCTGCTCGGTCTGGTCGGCGCGCCGATCACGCAGACGCTCTACGGAATGATCCTCATGTTCCTCATGTTCCTGAAGCGCGACGTTCCCGGCGTGGGCGTGCCCTGCATCATCCTCGGCGTGTTCGCCGGGCTCGGCATCGGTCTGTCGGCGCTCTTCCAGGGCCGTGCGGCCGCGGCGGCGTGCGACGCGCAGGGCGAGACGGGGCAGGGCTTGACGAACTACTTCGGCGCGCTCGGTATCGTCGAGACGGTCGCCATCTTCACGATGGTGTTCGCGATCATCGCGATCATGTTCATCAAGTAAAATGCGCCTGAACCCGAAAAGGGGATGGTTCGCGGCGTTCACGGCGCTCTTCGCCGTGTGCGCCGCCTATGTTTTCTGGGGGACGTGGAGCACGGGCATGGCACCCGTCATGCCGGACTGCGCCACGTTCTATCCGCCCGACTGGTTCCGCCGGTGGGTCGTCGGGTGGCTGGAGAACGGCAAGTTCGCGCCGCACGATCTCAAGAATTTCATCGGCACGCCGTTCTTCTGGCAGGAGCTTCAGTACGCGCTCGCCCTCTATTGCGCGGGGCTGGGCCTCGCCTATTTCCTGCGCGGGCGGGGGCTCGGGCGTCTCGCGGCCTACGGCGCGGGGCTTCTTCTGGCGTTTTCGGGCTACTGGTGCTCGCTCTTTTCGGCGGGCCATCTCGGCTGGTTCCAGTGGATGACGTACGGTGTCTTCGCGTTCGGGCTCATCGACCGCGCCCTCGTGAAGGGCAAGTGGCGGCATTGGATTCTCCTTGGCGCATGCCTCGCCTGGGGATCGATGTATCAGCCAGACCTCTGGCTCTTATTTAGCGTTTTTACGGCCATTTACTTTATTTATCGCACAATCGTCTGCGCGCGCGCGCGGAGGACAGACCCCAAGACCGTGGGGACAGCCCCCCAAAAATCGTTTTGGACACGGTGGATCGCGGGCGGCGCGGCGGCGCTCGCGGTCTTCGTCGCAATCGGCTTTCCGAGCTTCAAGTCGGCCATCGTCCACGACCTCGCGGGGCGCGACAAGCAGATCGAATCGGGCGAGACGCTGTCGGCCGATGCGGCGAAGGACGATGATGCGCGGTGGATTTTCGTGACGAACTGGTCGCTGCCGCCCGAGGATACGGCGGAGTTTTTCGTTCCGCGCATTCATGGCGACACGAGCTGCCCGATCACGCTCGCGCTCGGCAGCCGTGTGACGGGCGTGACGCCCTACTGGGGGCGGCTCGGGCGTCCCCTGAACGCGCCGTCCGGCAACTATCGCCAACATTCGCTTTATGTCGGCCGCGTCACGATCCTCCTCGCGATTCTGGCGGTCGTGCTGGCGGTCGTGCGCCGAAAGAAGGTTGGGGCCGGGAGACAGGAGACGCGCGACGTGGTGTTCTTTGCTGTTGCGGCCGTTGTCTTCTGGCTCTTTTCCATGGGGCGGTTCTGCGCGCCCGTCTACCGACTCGTCTACGCGCTGCCGATGGGCGACTATCTGCGCGCGCCGGTCAAGTGGCATCACCTGACGGAATTCTGCCTCTGCGTGCTCGCGGGCTACGGCCTTGCGGCGCTCGGGCGGCTCCTCGCCGAAAAGACGAAACTTTCCGTCCGCGTCATTTCGGCCGCGCTCGGCCTCGTCGTCCTGATCGGCGCGTGCGACCTCGCGCGCATCGACCGGCTTTACTGCGCGCCGCAGCCGGTGCGCGCTGACGTGCAGCTGGCCCACGCCCATCTGATCGACACGCCGCAGGGACGTGCGTACTTGAAACAGAACAACATCCGCGTCCTCGGCCGCTGGCAGCAGATCGCCGCGCTCGGCCTGCCGCGCCGTCCCGAGGAGCCGCTGCCCGCCGATGCGCTTTCGTCGCGTCCGGTCGCCGCGACGAGCGTCCTGTCGGCGGCGGGCACGCTCCTCGTCCTCGCGTTCCTCGTCCTCGCCGTCGCGGCCCCCCGGAGGTTCGACCGATGAACGAGGCGGACTTCTTCGCGCTCGCCGCGCGCATCTTCGGCACGGACGCGTCGACGCTGACGCGCGCGACGGCCTACGGGTCGATTCCCGGCTGGGATTCGGTCAACCATCTGCGGCTTGTGATGGAGACGGAGAAGGCGTTCGGCGTGCGCTATGCGCTCGAACGCATCCCGTTCCTGCTCACGCTCGCGGATTTTTTGACTGAAGGTTCTGAACATGCGTGTCCGTGATCGTGAACACGCGTATCCACGTTCGTGAATACGCATGTTCGCGGCGGCTAGTCGGCCGGTTCCCCTGCGGGCGCGACTGCAGTCCCGAAGAAGGGGTACATCCGCATGTCCTCGCCCTGGAAGCTCGCCTTGCCGACGTAGCAGCCGGAGAGCCCCGTCACGACGCCGCCGCCGACGAGCGCGGCGACGAACGGCTTGACGAGCGGGCGGAAGAAGTCCGCCGTGATCTTGAGCGCCTTTCGCCAGTCGATCTTGATCTTCATGTCGTCCTCCTTTCCTTACGCCTTCGCCTCGTCGCGGGTCTTGAGCGTTTCAAAGGCGGCGTCGACGCCTTCCTTGAACGCCTTGATCGTCTTGATCTTGCTCATGTTTGGTTTCCTTTCTGGTTTGGTCGGTGTGGTTGTGTTTTGGTTGGTTTTGTTTTGTTTGAGAAACTCCGAGCAGCTGG
>JAFUEM010000047.1 GCA_017463935.1 Kiritimatiellia bacterium | reverse complement strand
GTTCCACACGCGGGCGGCGACGGCGTCGACGCAGCGCGAGATCAACATCCTCGGCGGCCTGTCGCTCGCCGCCGTGCTCGCGCTCGGGTGGCTCCTCTTCCGGTCGTTCCGCTTTATCCTGCCGACGGTCGTCGCGCTCGGCGCGGGCTTTCTCGTCGGCACGGCGGCGGTCGGTCTGCTGCCGGGGCGGCCGCACGCGCTCACGTTCCTGTTCGGCACGACGCTGATTGGCCTCGGGGTGGACTACTGCTTCCACGCGCTCCACGGCTGCCGCGTCCGCGACCTCGCGCGTGCGCTCGTCACGACGGTCTGCGCGTTCGCGCCGCTCCTCTTTTCCAGCGTGTCGGTCCTCCGCCAGATGGCGGTGTTCACCAGCGCGGGCTTGACGGCCATCTTCGCCCTCGCGCTCCTCTTCCGTGGGGACAGACCCCCGTCATCCGTGGGGACAGACCCCGCGCGCGGTGGGGACAGACCACGTGAAAATGGGGAGGGACCCCAAGGGAGATTGCGGTTTTGGTTGCAAAAGTGCGTTTTTTGGCTCGTTTTCGTTGTTGCGGCAGCGGGATTGGTGCGGCTGACGTTTGGAAACGACCCCGCGTCGTTCTACCGCCCCGACCCGTTTCTGGCCGCGCAGGAGGCGGCTGTCGCTGCGGCGCTCGGGACGACGGAGGCGCGTTTTGAGCTCGTCGACCTCGATGCGTGGCAGCGCGAGAACGCCGCGCTGAAAGCCAAGATGGGGCCTGTCCCCGGCGAATTCCTGACCGCCGCCGACCTGCCGCCGGACGTCACGGTGTCGCTGGACGGGCGCGACTATCTGCTGCTGCCGTCGGAAAACGGCCTCACGCTGCGCGACGAGCTCGCCCGGACGTTTGCCGCGCTCGCCGTCGAGACGAACCGCCTGCTCGCCGTCTCGTTCGTGGTGCTCGTCGCGGCGCTCGCCGCGCTCTTCCGCGGCAGATTTGCCGCGCACGTCCTGCCCATCGGTGCGGCGATCCTCGCGACGGCGGGCGCGCTGGGCTGGTGGGGCGCGCCAATCAGCTTCTTCCAGCTCCTCTCGTTCTTCATTCTCGCGGGGCTGGGCATCGACTATGTGATTTTCCACCGGGCCGACGCCGGCGACGCAACCGCCCGGCGCGTCGTGCGGTTCAGCTTCCTCACCTCGCTCGTCGGTTTCGGGCTGCTCGCGTTCACGTCGTTCCCCGTCACGCGCGCGATGGGCGTCACGCTTGCGCTCGGCCTTTCGTTCGCCTATCTCTTTTCGCTGCCGTGCGCGTGCGTCAGGCGCGCGGGGCCGCGAGCAGGCGCGTGATCTTCGCGATGTGTTCGACGAGGTTCGGGTCGAGGTTCGCTTCCAGAAAGGGGATGATGCGGTGGCGCACCTTGTTGCGCTCGATGGAGGTGTCGTCGTTCGAGGCGTCCTCGCGCCACGCTTCGCCGTACTTGCGCAGGTAGGCCTTCAGCTCCGCGTCGCGGCAGCCGAGCAGCGGCCGCACGAACGTGATCGCGCCGACCTGGCTGCGCTCCTTGATGCCGGCGAGCCCGGCGGGGCCCGACGCGCGGCGGATGCGCATGAGGAACGTCTCGGCGACGTCGTCCATGTGGTGGCCGGTGGCGATCGCGTCGAGCTTCAGCGCCCGGACGCACTTTTCGAAGAACGCGAGCCGCACGCGCCGCGCCGCCATCTCCAGCGATTCGCCGCGTGCGGGGACAACCTTCGCGCGGCAGCCCCTGAACTTCACCCCGAGCCGCCGGGCGAGCGCGCGCACGAAGCGGTATTCCTCCTTCGATTCGGGCCTCAGGCCATGGTCGACATGGAGGATGACGAAGCGGTCGGCGGCGTTCTTTTTCTTGCCGCCCTTGGTGAGCAGAAACGCCAGCGCCACCGAATCGGACCCGCCGCTGACGGCGAGCCCGATCCGCCCGGGCGGCAGGATGGCGCGATTGATCTTCACAGACGATATTTTATCATAAATGCCGCCGGATTTGGGCGGGACGTCCGTTCGGCCGGAGGCGGGGGCGCAAAATAAATGTCGTTTCCCTCTACACAACCGCAGGGATTTATGGTAAAATTTGAATGCTTGGTTGATGGCATTGCGCCTACGCACGGGGAAAAGAACGAAGCGACATGGCGAAGCACGTACAGATCGGAACGCGAGAAGCGGCAAGAATCGTCGCCCGAAAGGCGATGGCCGGGCGTTCTTCATCCGTGATGAAGCCGGAGTATCTTGAGTTGATCGAGAACTTCCGTCTCATGGACGACACCTTCATGTCGAAGTGCCTCGAGAACGCGCCTGAGTGCATAGAGCTGATGTTGCGGATAATCATCGGAAAGAAAGATCTGAAGGTCGTCAAGTCGCAGACCGAGTATCCGATCAAAAGCCTTCAGGGGCGTGGCGTCCGGTTCGACGTGTTCGCGCGGGACTCCGAAGGCAGGGAATACGATATAGAAATTCAGCGCGCGGATCGCGGTGCCGAGCCGAAGCGCGCACGATACAACTCCGCGCTGATGGATGCGAACGCACTCAAGTCTGGCGAGGACTTCGGCAAACTGCGCGATACGTTCGTCATCTTCATTGCAGAGAACGATGTGATGGGCGATGGTCAGGAGGTCTATGTCTATGACAGGACTGAAAGAAAGTCAAGGAAACTCCTTCACGACGGAACGCACATCATATACGTGAATGGTGCGACAAAGAGCGATTCGGAGATAGGCAGACTGGTGCATGACTTGTTGTGCAGCAACCCGGACGAGATGTATTTCAACATACTCAAAAAGAGAGTCGGTCAATTCAAGAATTCAGAAGAAGGGAGGCGCTATATGTGCGAAGCAATGGAAAGACTCAGATCTGAGGGCAAGGCCGAGGGCAAAACCGAGGGCAAGCGCGAGACAATGCTTGCGACGGCAATGCGGATGTTGAAGGACGGCGTGCTTGCGCTGAAGGACATCGCAAGATATTCCGGCCTTTCGCTTGCGCAGGTCAAGAAGCTCCAGGCGTCGATGGCGTGAGGAATGTAATGGTCATAACTGCACAAAATTGCCGTATTTTGCAGGGGGGGGGGTAATTATCGCCTAATCCCGTCTGACAGTTTCGATGCATACACGCGGCGCGCGCGGCCTTTCGGGTCGCCGCGCCGCGTTCGTTTTTTCAACACAACCCGAAAGGAAAACAAAAATGAAAGCAAAAGCAATCCTCGCTGCCATTATGGCGATGCCGTTGTTCGCAGTTGCAGACGCCGTGCGCGTATATGACTCGCTAGACTATGTGCAACGCGGACTTGTCGGGCATTTCGACGCCATACGCAATGTCGGCTACGACAAGGAGCACAGCCTTGACGCGACTACATGGAAGAACCTTGCGGGCGGGCCCGATGCGGAGTTCCAGTATCGCGCCGGCTCCACGCCAGATTCGAAGTGGACGGCGAATTCGTATTACTTCAAGGAAGACGCGATGGCTACGACCGTCGACACTATCGACCTCGGAACGAATTTCACCGTCCAGATAGCCATCACAGCCGACCCCTCTGCGCAGACGGTAAGCACGGTCGGCGGGGTTCAAGACGCCTCATACTACAATGCCTGGTTCAACGACAATCCCAAAAACAACTACGGCTTTTGGACGTCAAAGGCGGGCACTGAAATTACCGGCAACTTCAATATACTTGCGGAATCCGGCACTGTGCGCCCCAAAATATCCTCATGGGGCGGTCGATACGTGACCTGGATGCTCGATGGAGCCAACAGCCTCTGCTACACGTTCGAGACGGACGAAATCCCCTCCGGCACGAGCCTGACGGTCGTTTCGACAAAACCGGCCGCGCGTAAATACTGCTGGGGCGCGGAAGACAAGGACGGCAACGGCTCGCTTCAGGCGTTCCTGACCGGCGAATACCACTCCGTGCGCCTCTACAACCGTCCGCTTTCCGGAAAGGAGATCGCATGGAACCGCAAAGTCGACGAGGCGCGCTACCGCGGCGAGAGCCTGCCGGACACCGCGAGCGTGAATGTCGTTCTCGTCTCGGATGCGACGCTAGGCGATTGCGCGGAAGGCTGGATCGGCAGTTACATAGTGACCGGCACGCACACCTTCGCCGCTCCGCCGCAAGCCGCCTTCGCCTGCACCGGCTACACTCTCGAGAAATGGAACGGCTCGGAGTGGAGCGCACCCGAGACGCATGCGTCCGAGCGCGCATACACCTACGATTCGTCGTCCGGCGCAAAGGTGCGCGTGACATGGCACTGGCGCGAGCGCAGCGCCCTGCGCATATTCGATGTCGGCGACTACGTGCAGGACGGGCTTATCCTGCATTTCGACGGCATCCGCAACGCCGGGGCGGACCAGCCGCACGATCCTGACGCGACGGCGTGGGCGAACCTCGTCCCGGGGCAGCCTTCCGCGTCGTTCGTGCGCGCGGACGCGTCGTATGGCGAGTGGCGCGATTCGGGGTTCTATTTCGAGGGGCGCAACAAACCTTGCGGCGCATGGCTCGACGAAGCCGTGTCGCTGGGCCCGAACATGACAATCCAGGTCGCCGTGTCCGTCGACCCCCTCGCGCAGCAGAGCGTGAAAACAAACGAGCGATACCCGATGTATTTCTACGGACCAAGCCCCGATTTCGGTATCTACCAGGGCGCATACAGGAGCGCCGCCAACGTCCCGAAGAAGCTGACGTTCAAGAACCGCGAAACGTATTCGGCCGGCAACGGCGACACTACGATCGCCGAATGGGACGGCTTGTACGTGAGCGCGATTCTCGGCGACGACTCTGCATACCTCACGCAGTCGGGCGGTTTTGAGAACGGCGTGAGCCGGACCCCCGGAAAAGCCGCGTCCCAGCGCTATTCGTGGGGATGCGGAGTGGATGCCAACGGCAATTGCGTCGAAAATCGCGCGGTAATCGGCACGTTCCATTCAGTGCGCGTCTACGGCAGGGCGCTTTCCGAAAGCGAACTTGCGCAGAACCGCGTCGTGGACGATGCGCGCTTCCGCGCAGACGCCGGCGTGGCCAATGTGATAATCGAATCAACCGCTCCGGGGCTGGCCGGCGTCGACGAATGCGGCAAATACGCGGCCGCGGCCGGATACATGTTCGAAGCGGCAAGAACCGCAATCGTGGACGGCTCGGCATACGTGCTCGACGGCTACACGCTCGAAACATGGGACGGCTCGGCGTGGGGCGCGGCGGCCAGGCACGACGGCGAGACTTCCTACACCGCGACTGGCGCGGGGCTTGTCCGCCTTAAATGGCTCTGGTCGAGGACGCTTCGCCCGGTCGCCGGCTACGACGTGGGCGACTATGTGCAAGACTCCCTCGTCCTGCATTTCGACGGCATACGCAATGCGGGCGCCGATGCGGAGCACAGCGACATTGCGACGACTTGGAAGAACCTTGCGCAAAGCGGCCACGACGCGACGAGAACCACGCTCGCAAACGCCACGGACGCATGGAGAACGGACGGATCGTGGACCGGCGACGGATTTGTATTCGGCGGGAAGGACTATTTCGCGATCGACTCCGCCCTTTCGCTCGGGAACGAAGTGACGGTGCAGAGCGTGATCGACCGCGACGAAGACAGCAAGACCACGAACGTCTGGGCCAGCGTCTTCGGCGCCACGTCCAATAACAGCGACGACTTCGTAATCTACTACGCCAAGGGCAGCATTACAGATCTGTATTTCAAGCTGTTCAACAAGACGGCGAAAAATATGCAATCGGCATGGTCGCCGCCATACGTCACGGCAATCTACGACGACGCCAACTCCAGAGTGAGCATCGACAAAGCGACATTGCCGGCGTGGCAGACAGCCACGAGTGGCGTCGCCGGCGATCTCGAGGCGATGAACTACGCCATCGGCACCGGGCAAAACAGCGATGCCAACAAGAAGGCGCGGACATTCAAGGGCACATACCACTCTCTGAGAGTTTACACGAAAGTTCTCGACGAAGCGGAACTCAAGCAGAACAGGCGCGTGGACGAAGCCCGCTTCCGCGGCAACGGCGATGTGACGATTGTCAACGGCGCAATCGGCGAGACTGGCTTGAACGGCTCTTGCTCCCTTCCCGACGGCGCATACAACATCGAGTCGGGGACGTGGACTGTGACGGTGGCGAACGTGCCGGTCGACGGCGACGGCGTTTACATGCCGAGGCTGCTCGTCGAGACTTGGGACGAAGCGACGGGCGAATGGGTCGCGGACACGACAAGGCCGGTCTGGACGGAGTCGTACACCATCGACAAGGCCGCGCTCGGCGACAGCCGCATCCGCCTTACATGGACGTGGAGGAAGCGCATCGGACTCATCATATCTTTCCACTGACGGCAACCAGATAGACTGCAATGAAGTATCTCGCTCTTTTTGCAACCGCGCTTTGTGCTCTGGGCGCATTCCCGGCAGAACCTGGCCACGGGACGCTCATAGCGCATCGCGGCGAATCGGTCGATGCGCCCGAGAACACGCTCCCCGCCTACAAAACTGCGGTGGAGCGCGGCTTTGGATTCGAGTGCGACGTGTATCTTTCAAAAGACGGCAGGGTTTTCACGTTTCACGATCGAAACCTCACGCGCACCACCGCCGGCGCAAATACCAATAAATGCGCCGACGTGACTTGGGCTGAACTCGAGAAGGTCGATGTCGGCTCGTGGGGCAAGTGGAGAGGCTCGAAGTTCGCCGGGACGCGCCCCGCGCTCCTCGAAGAAGTGCTGGAGCTTGCATACGACGGACGCTGGATATACGTTGAGGTGAAGACGGGGCCGGAGATAGTGCCGCACATAAAGAAAGTCTTTGACGCGCAGAAGACGGCTACACCCGGAAACGTCCTTTTCATCGCGTTCAACGGCAGGACATGCAAGGCGCTTAAGGCGCAGATGCCGGAATACAAGGTATTATGGCTCACATGGGCGAAGCACCGCAGGGGAGAGAGGAAACCGGTCACTGCAGATGAAATCCTTAAAGAAATCCGCAACACGGGAGCCGACGGCGTGGACTGCCACTACGATCCGAAGGTAGTGTCGGCTGATTTCATAAAGACAATCCGAGACGCAGGCTTCGAGTTCCATGTCTGGACGGTCGATGATCTGCCGAACGCGCGGGAGGCTTTCAAGCGCGGCGTTCAGACCGTGACGACGAACTGCGCGAATAAACTTCTGGATGAATATCGCAAAACAGCCTCCGCCCGAAACAGACCATGACGGCGAAACGAATGGATTGACGATGCCAACGTGCCGATTTAATATGCTTGCAGTATGCATGGCGGCGGCATTCGCTGCCGCGCACGTCGCGGCGGGTGTCCCGGCACTTGTGCCGATGCCGCGTGAGATCGACGCGACAGGTGGGGAATGCGTCTTGACGAGGCCGCCGGCGATCGAGGTCGACGGATCCGTTCCGGCTGAAGGATACAGGCTTTCCGTCACGCCGGACGGCGTGACGATACGCCACTCCGACGCGGCGGGGCTTTTTTACGCGAAAGTGACGCTACGGCAGCTAGAGACGCGGCGCGGTTCGGAAGGAGCGGTCTGCCCTTGCTGCGAAATAAGCGATTCGCCCGCGTTCCGGTGGCGCGGGGTGCATTTGGACGACGTCCGGCACTTTTTCGGCAAGGGGACGGTCAAGCGCATACTGGGCGAGATTGCGCAGTACAAGTTCAACATGTTCCACTGGCATCTCACCGACTCGCAGGCCTGGCTCATAGACATCCCCGGCTATCCGGAACTGGTAAATCAGGGCAGGGGCAGGGAGTTCGGCGAGGCTGTCGGCCCGTTTCGCTACACGGCGAACGACATAAGGGAAGTGCTGGCCTACGCCGCCGAGCGGCATGTAACCGTCGTGCCGGAGGTGGAGTTCCCTGGGCATTTCGGCGCGGCGCTGCGGGCGTATCCGGAGTTTGCCTGCCCTGGCGGCGGCAAGGTCATGTGCATAGGCAATCCGGATGCCGTGAAGTTTGCGGAAGACGTTCTTGATTACGTCTGCGAACTGTTTCCGTCCGAAGTAATCCACATCGGCGGGGATGAATGCAAAAGGGAGTACTGGGCGAAATGTCCGCGCTGCCGCGCGATGATGGAGCGCGAGGGGATGACGGATCCCGGCGAACTGCAGCAGTGGCTGACGAAGCGGCTTTCCGCCCATCTTGCCGCGACGGGGCGGCGGGCGATAGGCTGGGACGAGATTTTCGACGGCGGCGTGTCGCTGCCGTCCAATACGATGGGCATGTGCTGGCGGCCCGCCGACGGCGTCGGCGCGGAGGGCGCCGGCGCCGCCCACGGAGTCGCCAACGCCGGCCGCGAGGTCGTGATGTGCCCGTATTCGCACTGCTATTTCGACTACAGCCAGGGCCTTGATGAAGATCCGTTCGATTATTTCGGCAGACGCTCCATATCACTGGAGAAAGTCTATTCCTTCGATCCGCTTAGCGGCGTCGCGCCGGACGCCAGAAAGTTCGTCGTCGGCGCCCAGTGCAACAACTGGTCGGAAAGGACATTCGCGCTTCCCGACCTTGAATGGAAGCTCTGGCCACGTGCGCTTGCACTCGCCGAAGTGCTGTGGACATACCCCGACCCACATAGGCGAGACTTCGCCCGATTCGCCAGCCGCGCGGAAGAGCATCGCCGCCGCCTTCTGCGCGACCATGTCAACTGCGCGGGCATCGCAAACCGCAAGACGGAAAGAGCGGCGCAATGAAAAGCGAGGTTTCCAGGCGCGACCTCCTGAAGTTGTCGTTTGCCGCGATTGGGTTCGCGGCTCTGCCGGGCGGTTTTTTGTTTGCCGCGCCAAGAGACTGGAAACACGAAGGGAAGCCCAACCTTGTTTTCGGCGTATTGAGCGATACACATCTAAGGACGATGCATGGCTCGAGCGGTCGCCCCGGCCGCAACTGGCCGCACAAATATTTCGCCGCCGCGCTTGAATATTTCAAGAAGCAGAATGTCGATGCCGTAGTACACTGCGGCGACTTCGCCCACCGCGGACAGGTGGAGGAAATGCGCTTCCATGCGGACGTATGGCGCAATGTGTTCGGCGGGGAAGGCCCGGTAAAACTCTTCGTCACCGGCAACCACGACGTCTCGGGGGCGGAGTACGGCGATTTTGTGAAAGGGAACTACCCCGACCCGGAAGAGCGCGCGAAACACGTGCTTGCAACCGACATGGCGGCGAATTGGGAGCGCATCTGGGGCGAGAAGTACGAGAGCGTGTGGCACAAGGAGGTAAAGGGCTACCACTTCATCGGGCAGAACTACGCCGCCACGGACGAAGATGCCATCGCATACTTGAAGAAGTGCGGCGCCGGTTTCGCGCTGGACAGGGGAGACAGACCCTTCTTCTTCATGCGCCACGTCCGCCCCCATGCAAACGTGCGCAAAAAGGGGCTTGCCCCGTTGCGCAACGCCGTGGCGTTCTTCGGGCACAACCACTGGAGCGTGACGAACTGGAACATGGCTGGCTTGTACTACGGGCGGCTTCCATTGATCGAGTGTGCGTCGTGCGAGCCGAGAGGATGCGCCACGCTTGCCGGCGACGGCTACATCAGCAAGGCGAAAATCGAGGGCCGAGAGGCCGAAAACGTCGGCAAGGGACGGCAGGGATATGTCGTAAGAGTCTACGACGACATGCTGACAATCGAGAGGCGGGAGTTCGGCGAAGGCGGGAGTCTCGGCGCGGACTGGGTGATGCCCTTCGGCAAGGAACCGCATCCGTTCTCGAAGGAGGAGCTGAAGAAGATCATCGGCGAGCCACAATTCTCAAAGAGTGGAAAGTTGAGAGTTGAGAGTGTAAAGTTAGAGAGCGGTGAAGAAGCCGTAAAGATTTCAATCCCCCTCGCCGACGGCAATCCCGGTTCGCGGGTGTACGCCTACGAAGTCGTCGTAATCGGCGAAGAGGGGAGCGGGAAGCTCTTCAAGGCGGTTTACGCGGCGGGTTGCAACATGGGTATCGGCCACGAGCCGAACGGAGGTGTTACAACGCTGGAAATACCCACTTCCGAACTGCCGCCAGGCGAAGCGCTTACGGTCGCCGTCCGCCCGCTCACTTCGCTCGGCACGTCTGGCAGGCCGATCGCCGCAACATTATACCGCACGGCAGATGTGCTGTCTGTTGATGCGGTTGCAGAAAAGAGAGGAGAATTGTCGTGAAATTGCCGTTGGTGATTTGTCTGGCTTCGGGGTTGCAGGTTTTCGTGCTCGCATGTTCCGCGCAGGCGGCAGAGCGGGCGATGGAACGTCTGCCGCCGGGGAGCGTGAAGCCGGAGGGATGGCTGCGCGAACAGATGGAACTTCAGCGCAACGGGCTTGCGGGAGCTGCGGAAAAGTTATATGTCGATATCGGCGAAAGCGACTGGCTGACAGGCGGCAGGCGCGGCGGGCAGTTCGCGTGGGAGCGTGGTCCATACTATGCAAAGGGGCTTGTCGCACTCGCGTTTGCGCTGGACGACGCCGGGCTCAAGTCTCGTGCGAAGCGGTGGGTGGAGGCGTTTCTCGCCTCGCAGAGAGCGAACGGCGACTTCGGAACGAGAGACCGCAACTGGTGGGCGAACATGATAGTGTTGTGGACGTTGCGCGATTGGTGCGAGGCGACGGGCGACGCGCGCGTCGTGCCGTTCATGGAGCGCTACTTCTCGTTCCAGAAAGAGGCCTTTGCAAAAGGAGATTCGTTCGCTAAAGATTCGCCGTGGGCGGTCGCCCGCGTCGGCGACGAACTCGACGTGATCATCTGGCTCTATCGCAGAACAGGCAATGCCGGATGGCTCGACTATGCTCGAACAGTCGCGGCGATGTCCGCCGACTGGACCGATTACTACCGCAACGGCGGTTTCGGCGGCTGGGGGCCGGAGGGCTACCGCGCCCATATCGTAAATTTCATGCAGGGGCTGAAGACGCCGCCTTTGAAGTGGCTTCTGGACGGAGACGAAGACGACCGCACGGCGTTCCGCGCAGCCCTCGCGGATGAAGGATGGGCGATGAAGATGCACGGCCGTCCGGATCGCACTGTGAACGGCACGGAGCCGCTCTCCGGCCGCTCCGCCTCGCAGGGCACGGAACTTTGCGCCACGGCCGAGCATATCCTGAGCGCACAGGTGGCGCTTGAAATCCTGGGCGACGCCGAAATCGCCGACGACATGGAGTTCGCCGCCTACAACACTCTTCCTGCGACTCTTGCGCCGGACGGCAAGGGCGTTCGCTACTACTGCCTGCTGAATCAGCCGGAGTGCGTCAACGGCAATCTGCACTTCCGGAACAACGGCAAAGATTACTTCTGCAATGTCCCTGGGCCTTATTCCGGTTTCGGATGCTGCCGATCCAACTTCCACTTCGCGTGGCCGAAGTTCGCTGAATCGATGTGGATGATGCGCGAAGGCGGGCTTGCCGCAACAGCCTACGGCGACTGCGTCGTGAAGACACCGCTTGCAACGATTGCAGAATCCGGCGGCTATCCTTTCTCGGACAAAGTGCGCATGGAAATCGTCGAAACGGCGGGCGGAGAGTGGCCGCTTTTCGTGCGCATCCCCGGATGGTGCAATGAAGCGGAGGTCAAGGTGAACGGCGTGTCCGCGCAAAAGCGCGTTCCTTGCGCCGGGTCGTTCGCGCGGCTCTCGCGGAAATGGGAATCAGGCGACATTGTGGAACTGTCGTTCCCGTCGGAGCCTGTCGTCACGCATTGGAAGGACGATTCGATAGCCGTCGTACGCGGCCCGCTTCTGTACGCGCTCAAGATTGACGCGGACGAAAGGAGCGTGGATGCCGCCGGAAGCAAGATCGCCAGAAAGGACGCAAGCGGCGTTCTGCGCGACGTGGAGCTTGGTTTTCCGATGAAAGAACTGCGTGCAAAGTCGCCGTGGAATTACGCGCTTGTCGCGGAGGGCGCCGACGGCGAGCCTCTGTTTCAGGTGAAAGGCGAGGGATTGCAACGCCGCCTTGCAGTAAGAGCGGCGCGCACCGGCTATGCAGGATGGGGATCAATGCGGGCGGAGGCGCCGGCGCGTGCCGAGGATCCCCCGCCAAGTCCCGTCCCACCGACGGCGCTTGGCAAGGTAGAGCAGATAGAGCTTTCGCCGCTCGCCCTTACGCAACTTCGCATAACACTCTTTCCGTGGACGACCGGGACGCAAAAGGATGACAAGCTATGAAAGAAAACAGGGCATGCAAAGCAAAGGTCTGCGTTGCTGCGCTGGGCGCGGCGTTTGCGGCGTCGCCTCTCGCCGCAGCGGTGCTGGCGCATCGGTGGAGCTTCAATGGCGGCTGGGTCGACTCCGCCGGCGGAGCGGACGCGACGGGCGTCGGCGAACGCGTGTCGCTTTATGGTGGCCGGGTGCATATAGGCGGATACGCCGCTTCCGATGCAGGTTACGTTATCCTCGGCACGAATATGCTGGACACGGCGGAAGCGACGATGGAAATATGGGCGCGGCACGACGGCGTCAGGAACTGGTCGCGCGTATTCGACTACGGCACGGACACCATGCACTACTTCCAGATGCCATGGACATACGGCACGACTCTCGGCAGCGACAGCGTCGGCGCGAAGAACGGCGGCGCCGAGACAAGCGTTGCGAATACGATGGCTCCATACGAGCTTGGAACGGATTACCACATCGCTGTCACATTCCAAAGGAGCGGCGAGGCGACTGTTGTCCGGTGGCAGCGGCGAGACGCGGCGACGGGCGAGCTCCAGAAATCCGGCACGCTGACGATGCCGGCCGGCATACACGGCTTCGTCGATCCAGTCCTCTATCTCGGACATTCGCAGTATGCGGCGGATCGCGATGCATTGGCCGCCTATGACGAAGTCCGCCTCTGGAGAGGCGTTTTGAGCGACGCCCAGCTTGCGGCGAGCGCGGCGGCTGGACCTGACGCGGCGATCATCGTCGCGGCGGATGTGCCGCAGTTCACGCCTGCCGAGCCGCCGGACCCGCCCGCGCAGAGAGCGGCGGTTCCGAACGGCGGCTTCCGCATGATGACCTACAACATCCAGTATTGCTACGACAGGGTGAAAACCATCATTCCCGACCGCACGGCGGCGCGCATCATAGCCGAAAATCCGGACTTTTGCTGTCTCAACGAAGTTCGAGACAGCGAGGCCCATCCAGAAGCAACCTTGCTGGCGAAACTGACGGATATGCACAAGTCCCATTTCGGCGCCGACAGTCAGGGCAATCTGCTGCTTTCCAGGGAAGTGCCAGATAGAACCGAACAGTACGCTCTGCCGTATGTGAACTACAGCCGGTATCTCGGGATCTGCGAGTTCTCGAATATAGTTGTCGCCGTTACGCATCTCGATGTCAGCGGCACGGCCAAGGAGAAGCGCATCGAAAGTATTGCGCAGATAAAGGAGTTGTTCTCGGCGTATGCCTCCGCCGGAAAGCCTGTCTTCCTGTGCGGCGACTGGAACTGCGGGCCCGACACCGACGAGATAGCCGCGATGAACGAATTCATGACGATTCTCTCGCCGACGAACGGAGTTCGGACATATCACGCCCACCACGCGACAGGCGGCGGGGTGATCGACTACATAGCTGTCGATACCGCTCATGCGGAAGATTTATATGTAGGGCAGTCGTTCGTCGTGGACGACATAGACACCTCCGACCACAATCCCGTGATAGCCGAATTATACCTCCGCCCGGCGGCTTCCGAACTCGGCTGGATCGACGAGTCGTTCCTTACGACCGGGCGCACGGAGGCATGGTCGCCCGCCGTTGCATGGGACGCAGGCTCGTGGACGGCGGAGCTTGCCGGCGAAAACGTGTTCACGCCCGGCTCGCCATCCGGCGGCGATGTCGTCACCTTGACCGTGACGGTCGCGTTCGACGCCATCCCCGAAGAAGAGGCGACGCCGGACGAAACGGCGCAGGGCGCGGTGTGGCTCGGCACGAACGGTTGCTTCCAGGTGTGGACGAAAGAGTTGAAAGTTGAAGGTGGAGAGTTGAAAGTTGGAAGGGATGCCGCGTGGCTCGATGTTGCGGCGGAGGGCGTCACGCCTGCGCCGGGCGTCGAATACACGTTCAGGGTTGTCTTCGACTACGTTGTGAAGACGTACGGGGTCGAGGTTCAGACGGAAACTGGATTTGCAAGATTGAGAGAGGCAAATCCTGTTCATCCTGTCAATCCTGTCCAAGACTTCCCGCTGGCCGCGCCCGGCACATCAATCGCGAAGATTCGCTTCAACGGCGACGGGGTGCTTCGGTCGATCACGGGCGAATATGTCGTTGCCGAGGGGTTCAGCGCGGACGAGGCGATTGTGCTGAAGGGTAATGCG
>JAFUEM010000084.1 GCA_017463935.1 Kiritimatiellia bacterium | reverse complement strand
GGGGAGCGGCACGATCGCGATCGACGAAGGCGCGACGCTGGCCTATGCGCCGGGCTGGATTGACCAGAACGTGTCCGGCGCGGGCACGTTCAAGCCGACCGCCGGCGCATTTACGATTTACGACGGGGCCCGTTTTGCGTCATTTGACGGTCAGGTCAGAATTGAAACGGGCACGACCTTGAATTTGCAAGGCGGCCCCAATACGGGTGAGAATTACATCCTCGGCTACAATACGAAGCTTGTGATGGCCGGCGGCACGGTGGGGCGGTTCGGCGGCCCGAAGGGTTCCTTCACAAATGACGCGTGGCTCCATGGCGATCTCATTTTCGAGGATGGCACGGAAAGCGCCCTCTACAATACCGAGTCCCGGTCGCAGTGGGGCGGCTGCCAGCTGCGTGTCGACAGCGCGATTTCCGGCGGCGGAACGGCCACGTTCCGGGCGACGACGCCGAACGGCTGGTGGACCACCCTGCGCGGCGACAACAGCGGCTTCACGGGTGTGATGAATCTGTCGGGCAACGCGTTTATCTTCACGACCGCGGCGGCCGGCAGCGCGGACGCGACCTGGAACTTCATCACGGCCGATACGCTGCAGCTGACGCACGCGGCGGGCACGGCGATCAAGTTCGGCGCGCTGAACGTGACCGAGGTCGGCGGCCGCATCAACGTTGCCAACGAGGGCGCGGCGGTCGAGGTCGGACAGAAGGTCGACAGCACGATCGAGGGCGCGTTCACCGGCGCGGCGTTTACGCTGACGAAGAAGGGCGCGGCGACGGCGCTGACCTTGAACGGCGATTCGCCGAACGCGGATGTCGTTGTCGAGGCGGGCGCGGTCGGCGGCACCGGCACGGTGAAGTCGCTCGTCCTTCGGGAGGGCGTCGAGGTCGACTTCGGCACCGCGCTGGAGGACACCACGATGCCGCATGACGGGCTGAAGACGCTGACGCCGCCGACGTGGGTCGGCACGGGCGTCGTCCGGAACGGCGTGCGCGAAAGCGGGAAATGGGTCCTGCGCTACCGCACCGAGACGGTGACGCCCGAGGAGGGCGACGCCTACAACGTCTACACGGTCTACACGGAATTCATGAAGACCGGCTTCAAGATCAGCATCCGTTGAGAAAGACGAGAGAAGGAGAACAACACCATGAACAGAACGACAGTGAAATCGACCGCGCACCTCGTCGCCAGCCTTGCGCTTCGCCATGTTGCACAAAGGCACGGGGGCGCACACAGAGGATGGTCTGCGCTTGCGGCGGCATTTTTCACGGTCACTGCTCTCGCCGACAACAACGTTTTCCAACAGGGCGTGGCCGCGGATGGCGAGTATCTTGCCTCCAACTCCGCCAACTGGGGCCAGCCCGGCCAGGTTTCGACGAATGCCGATACGGGAGAGACCACCATCACCGGGATGTCGTTCTCGAACCCCTACACCACCACTTTCGACAAGCTCATCAACACCTCCACCTACATCTGGGTGGGCTCCACAACCGGCGCATTCGATGGAACCGATGCCTTTGCCGTGTGGCGCGCGAAGGATGATTCCGCCGACTACGGCATTTCCCAGACCTCCGACAACCTGCCCATAGCCGACGCCTCCGGCCAAACCGGCAAGCTGAAAATCGAAAGCGGCACGTATAATATAGCGGGCGACATTCTGGTCGGCATAACCGGCGGCACCGGCGCCCTTACGCTCAACGGCGGCGAGTTGAAGTGCGCTTACTGGTTTGCGACAGGGCGCAACGCCACGAGCCGGGCCGACATCAACATAAACGGCGGACGGCTTCTGATCGGGCAGGGAACAACCTCGAACGGAATGTTCGACCTCTGCAATAACGCCGGTTCTTCGGCAACATTCACAATGACGGGCGGCTACGTTTACGCCCCCGGGTCGAAAAACAACGCCGACTCGGGCGTGGCATTCGCAATCGGCAACAATTCCACGGCGAATGTCCAGGCTTCCATTTCCGGCGGCGAGATGTATCTTGACGGCAAGATATGCGTGCCCCGCGCTGGCACGGGGTCGCTTGCGCTGTCGGGAACAGGCAAGATAACGGTGACTTCCGGCGATTCGCTCGTGGGCAACGACGGAACAGGCACGTTCACGATGTCCGGCGGCGTAGCGTCGTTCCGGGGCTTGAATCTCGGCAGCACATCGTCGGGCAACGGAACGTTCAATCTTTCAGGCGGCGATTTCACTGCGAACAACTACACCTGCATCGGCAACGGCGGCACGGGCAGCATGGTCCAGACGGGCGGAACATACACGCAGGCGAACACCGTGTTCATCGTGGGTCAGGGCGGCAACGCCAACGCATCGGGAAGCTACAGGATAACAGACGGCTCGCTGGCCGCGCCCGCGCTTTATGTCGCAGAAAACGCCACGCCGGGTACGATGGAAGTCGCCGGCGGCAGCGTGAAGATAACGGGAGACGCCACATTCTCGAACAACGCCAATTCGGGCAATTCGTCCCTTGCCGTAAGCGCCGGCGCAATGGACGTATCCGGCCAGATAAAGCTCGCGCAAGGCGCCAGCACCCATGGCACGATAACGGTAAGCGGGGGCGCTCTCACCAACCACAACTGGTTCTGCGTCGGCTCGACCGGCAACTCGGGCTACACCGCCGAAATGACGATAACCGGCGGCGAAGTTTACAACGAGGGCAATACTACGCTTGCATCCGCCATCGGCAACAGTTCAAGTTCGTCGGTCGCCGTTTCGGGCGGAAAGTTCGCCAACACGGGCGACATATATATCGGCGAATGCAATACCATTGCCGACGGCGGAGTCGGCTCCGCTTCGTTCACGCTTTCGAGCGGCACGGTGGATAACTCGAATGGATCGACCTACTTCGACTACAAAAACAATTCGGTTGCAGGCTCCACGTTCGCATTGACCATCAGCGGCGGCGAGTACATTACGAAACAGATCAAGCACGGCTCGGGCTCCGGCACGGCCACGATCAATCTCGGCGGCGGCACGCTCAAGGCATCCGCCGGCGCAACGAGCGACTTCATACCGGCAAACAACAACCTTTCAATCGTCCTCGCAACAGGCACTACAACCACGATCGATACGAACGGCAAGGCCCTCACGATCGGCGCGGCGATTTCGGGAAGCGGGACTCTCCGCATAACCGGCGGCGGAAGCCTCGTCATTTCGCAGACGCCGTCCGCTTCCATCGCCTTCGAGGTTGAAGACGGCACGGTGCTGACCGTCCCCTGTCAGACGGCAATTTCCTCTGTTTCGCTCGACGAGCAATCGATGTTGATACTTGACGCAAGCGGGCTTTCCGATACCTATACGCTCGCGACCGCCTGCCCAATCACTCTGCCGCAGGGGTATGACGATCCCGATTGGTTTGTCGCGGCGAAGGGCGGACGCTTTGTCGCCGCATTCGACGATAGCAACGGGCTCGCACTTTCGTCGATTCGCCCCGCTGCCGAAGGCGAGGGAGTCGTGAACGTCTATCTCGGCAATGACGGTACCGGCTCCGGCGAATGGAGGACAACCGGCCAGTGGTCGCTCGGGGCGGTGCCTACCAGCGTCGATACTGCAATATTCGTGAAGGACGGCACGCTCACCGACAATGTAGCCGACACGGTTGCGCCCAGCAATATCATGCTGAAGACATCCCGGGTGAAGTTTATCGGCGGAGACAAATGGCCGAAGATCAGAGCGCAGGAAATCAATGGCATCGAGGGAGCGACAATCGTGCTTTCCTGCTATGGGCTAGGCCCGACGGCAGACAAGAATCTAGCCTGCAGGGTAAATATCGACATTGATACCGACACCAAGAACCAGGATTGCTGGATAGAAGGCAACGGCGAGACAAGCAGGATCGCTTTTTACGGCGGATTTTATGCTACGAACTCCGCCTTCCGCGTCAACCAGGCCGTCGATTTCTACGGCAAAGTGGTGTGCAACTACACCTCCGACAACGACAACTACTTCAATGCCGGCACAACCTTCCAGCCCGGCTCGGAACTCATCGTCGGCCCGAACGGCGCAGTGGCAATCAACGCTGCGACGGCATTCCAGGGCAACGTCACCGTGGATGGCGTTTTGAACAACTACGCCAGCGACACGTCGTTCGCAGCGGAGACGGTGCTGAGCGGTTCGGGAACGCTGAACCTGCCCTACAGCGCGGATTTCGCGGCGGATATCAAGGGTGCTTTGACTATCAACCTCACCGGTTTTGGCAAGAATGGCGAAGGCCGAACGTATTTCAGGGGCGACAACAGCGCATTCACCGGGTATTTGAACTCCTCCAGTCCCTACCACAACCCGTATTTCGCCGCCGCCTCCGCCGGCAGCGCACAGGCGCGCTTCAACTTCGTGGGCGACGTGCGCACAAAGTTCGCCGAGGGCGTAATCAAATTCGGCGAGGCGAAATTCACGAAAAACGACTGGTGCGTGTGCTACATAGAGGACGCCACAGGCCCTGTCGTATTCGAAATCGGCGCGCTTTCCACGGGCGAGGATATGATAGGCGAGGGCTACTCCTTCGGCTCCAATAAAGACAAGCTCACCATCCGCAAAGTCGGCACGGGACTTCTTTCCACCTGGGGCGACCAGTATCAGCATCTCGAAATAAAGTCCGGCACCGTTGCGCTGAAAGACAACCACGGCCCCTCCGGCACATTCATCTGGACCGGCGGCACGGCGCGATTCGACTATCCCTACACTTGGGATCCCTCCGGCCGCTTCGATTTCGTCAATTCCACCGGCCCGATCGATATCGACACCGCCGGCAACTCCTTCACCTGGGCTACCGCCTTCGCCGGCTCAACCGGCATTGTCAAACGCGGCGAAGGAACACTCTACCTTTCCTCCGCAAGCCACACCTTCACCGGCTCCGTGCAAGTGCTGGGCGGAACGCTCCTTCTGCCCTACCGCGATATGACCGACTCCACCCTCGCCGTGGCCGAGGGTGCGGCCCTGACGGTTGATATGTCGGCTGAAACCATCACCGCCTCCACTCCCGTGGAATTCGCCGCCGCTGCGGACGACGGCACCGTCTCGCGCGTGCAGCTTACGGGCGCTACATGGGATTTCGACGTCTCGCGCGATGCTACCACCGGCCGCATTTCCTACACCGCCACAGCCCCCGCCGACACTTCCGTGAATCGCTGGATCGGCGCCGCCGGCGGCGACTGGCATGTGGCCGGCAACTGGCAGTATGGCATCCCCACCGCCAGCCAGACCGTCGTTGTCGATTCCGACACCACCATCACATACGCCGTAGACTACAACACGAAGCAAATGCCCGTGGGGACTCTCAATCTCGTTAATGGTGCTACGTTCACTCTCAAGGCCGTCCGCTACGACGGCGGCACCTACAACCGCATCGTGGTTGGCGCCGTGGAAGGGACGGGCAAGATAGTCCTCGACCGCGCGGGACTTGGCACCTTGAACGCTCTCACCGTGCCGGCGTCTGTTGAAATCGAGGCCGTCAACAACGGCGTCAACGACAGCTGGATTGAGGGCAATGGCGGAACTCTCACCATTGAAGGCCCTGTGAGCGCCGTAAACCGCCTCTGCACTTACCACACCGTTGTTATCAACGGCGAGGTGACGATTTCAGGCAAGCTCGAATGCATCGGCACCCTCACCCTCGCCGGCAACGTTGCCAATGCTGGCACCATCCAGTGCAACGCCGACAACACGCTCAATATCGCAGGCGCGGTTACCGGCGCGGGCTCGATTGACAACACAGACAAAGGAACGCTCAACTTCACGGGCTCGCTGGACGGCACTGGCACCCTCACCAATAACGGCAAACTCTATTTCTCCGGCACGATGGACGATTTCACCGGCACGGTCACGCTCAAAAACAACGATTCGTGGTTCTACGGCAACTGCACCGGCGCCGCCAACGCCGAGTGGAAGGTGAATAGCGACATGCACTTCGAGAGCACGTCCAACAACGAAACTCCGGCAACGTTCTACATGGGCTCGATTGCGATTTCCGCCGCCAAGCGTTTCTATCTGCCCAATGCCGCGACTATGGCGCTCTACATCGGCTCGGGATATATGCGGGGCGTCCACTTCGGCGATTCGGCGTGGGACAATGCCACGAAAGTTGCGAACCTTTCCGTACACAAGGTCGGCACGGGAGAGCTGGCAACATCCCTCTACGGCTGCCCCAACTGGGTGGTTGAGGAAGGCTCGCTCGTTTTCGAGACCCTCACCGGCACCTGGCACACCGTCAACTCCGACGACAAGATTTTCTTCAACTATGGTAACACGGATATTGATTCTGTTATTGTCCAGAAGGGGGCCGTGCTGAGCGGTGCGCTGAACAGCAAGGTATCGGTGTCCAATGTTAAGTTCGACGACGGGGCGTATTTCGGCATTACGCTGGGAGGAGATGAGAATACGCCTGCGATGTTGACGGCAACCAGTTTTGAATTCGGCAAGAATGTGTATGGCATCTTGTCTAATGTCAATGCTGAGATTGCCAGCAACGGACAAATCTACTCGGGTACATTAACTGGTTCGCCGATGGCAACTGTATTGAACGGAATCGGCGGCTCAATCGCAGCATCGGGAACGACAGATTATTACTGGACGGCGACATACGGCAATGATGGCGTCTGGCTGAAAGCGGCGCAAGTCGCCGCGACAACGGTTGCAACAGGCGCTGAAACGTCAGTTAGCGTTCGTGATGCAGACCTGTCGGCGTGGCTGACGGAGAAGGAGGCGACCGCAAAAGTGGATGAACCCAACGCCAACGGCGTGACGGGGATTCTGGCGTATATGCTGGGCGCAGAGGACTATACGAACGCGGCGAAGCCGACGATGGGCGCGACGGTCGCCGACGGCGTGGCGACGCTGACGTTCGACGATTCCGCGTTCCGCCGCGTGCCCGGCCTGAAGCTCGCGTACTATCTGGAATCGTGCGACAAGGCCGACTTCTCCGGCGAGGTCGTGAGAAGCGAGGAAAGCGACGATCCGGCGGTCGCGCTGGAATTCGCCAACGCGAAAATCTTCAACCGTCTGTGCGCGGACGTGCGCGCGAGCGAATAAACAGCGAGCGCCGCCGCATGAGAGACACGCGCGCACATCCATCCTTTCAGGCGCAGAGGTTCATTCTCTCTCTCCTCTTGCGCCGCCGCGGGCGGGGTTTATCCCGCCTCGCGGTTTTTCTTCTTCTCGCCGGCCTCGCGCTCGGCGTGGCGGCGGCGTCCGCGCCCCCGGCGCCGAAGGCGCGCAACTCCGACGGCAAGGTGTTCGTCCATCCCGGCATCTTCTACACGCAAGGCGACATCGACCGCATGAAGGCGATGGTCGCGGCCGGCCGCGAGCCGTGGAAGCGCGGCTTCGAGGCGCTGCGCTTCTCGCCGTACGCCAATCCGAATGCGTGGGCGCGCCCGCGCGGCGGCGAGATCGACGCGGGCCGCTTCAACGCGACGATCGGCATCGACGGCCGGCGCGCGCACGACATCGCGCTCATGTGGAAGCTGACGGGCGACACAGCCTACGCCGACAAGGCCCGCGACTTCCTCGTGCAGAATTCGAACTGGACCGGCACGAGCTGGGCGGGGACGGGCCCGCTCGACAACGGCAAGATCTACCTGCTCGTGGAGGCGGCCGAGCTGATGCGCGACTATCCGGGCTGGCGCGCCGAGGACCAGGCGCGCTTCGGCAAGATGCTGCGCGACGTCTTCTGGCCGCACATCTGCGGCGGCGACGTGATGCGCTGGGGCAACCAGGGGCTGACGGCGTGGCACGGCGCGCTCGCCATCGCGATCTTCCTCGACGACGCGAAGATGTACGACCGCGTCTGGAACAATCTCGTGGGCCTGCCGCACCGCGAGGACGACGCGCCGTACTGCTCGGGCGGCGTCTGGAAGCCGGACTGGCCCGCGAACTACGGGCCGTTCTTCATCGAGCGCACCAAGCCGCCCGCGTTCGGTGCGGAGCCCGACTGGGGCTACGACGACCAGCTGCGCTACTACATCTACGCGAACGGCCAGTGCGAGGAGTCGTGCCGCGACCAGGCGCACTGCATGTACGGCCTCTTCCAGATGGTCGCGCTCGCCGAAATCTTTTGGAACCAGGGCGACGACCTCTACGGCCAGCTCGACGACCGCATCCTGCTGGGCCTGGAATGGTCGCTGCGGTACAACATGAGCGACTGGGAGCCGAAGGGCCATGTCGACCGGGAGGAGGAGGCGACGTTCGCGAACGAGCTCTTCTACCGTGCGCGCACGCGCAACAGCCGCTGGACGGCGCTGACGACCTCCAACCACGCGCGCGGTGCGGACGGCGGACCCGCCGCGCCGAAGACGGCCGCGCTGATGCACTACGCCGTGCGCAAGGGCGTGCCGGCCGAGCGCATGGAGTGGCTGACGAAATGCGTCAAGCGCCAGCTCGCGAACGGCGGTTGCGAAAGCTGGGGCATCCCGCCGAACTGGTATTACGAGTGGGAGGGGTGGGGTACGCTCACGAAGATGCGCACGAAGTGGCAGGCGGGCGATCCCGGCACGTGGAAGGACGGCGCGCGCG
>JAFUEM010000083.1 GCA_017463935.1 Kiritimatiellia bacterium | reverse complement strand
GCTCTCCGCCGTCGTGAACGCGCCGCACCTGGAGCAGCACCTTACGCCGTCGTGCGCCGCCTTCAGCGCGGCCATCAGCGGCTCGGCGAGGCGGCCCGGCTCCCTTACGAGCGCGAGCGCCGCGCGCGACGCCGAGCGCCGCCCGAAGCCGGGCAGCTTCGCGAGCCGCAGCTCCAGCTCTGCCAGCGGCGCGATCACCGACCGCCGAAGAGTCCGTCCATGCCGTTGGCCTGCATCAGCTTCGCCATCTCGGCCTGGGTGGTGTCGCGCGCCTTCTTGAGCGCGCCGTTGACGACATTGAGGAGCATCGTCTCGAAGCGGGCCGGCTTGCCGTTCTTCACCTCGTCGTACGCGCCTTCCGCGAACGAAAGCGAGACGATCGACATGTCGCCGCGCGCCACGCAGGTGATGCCGCCGTTCGAATACTCGGCGGTGATTTTCGCGATCTCGTTCTGGATGCGCTTCGCTTCCGAGCGCATCTTCATCGCTTCCTTGATCTGATCGAACATACCCATGGTCTGTCTTCTCCCTTGTCTTTCTGTTGTTCTGTTGTCAAACGAGCTTCCGTCCGCTCAGCTCCTCGTACGCCTTGACGTAGATCGCGCGCGTGCGTTCGATGACGTCGTCGGGCAGCACCGGCCCCGGCGGCTGGTGGTTGAAATGGATCGAATCGAGCCAGTCGCGCACATACTGCTTGTCGAGGCTCGGCGGGTTCGCGCCCACCGCGTAGCTCGCCTCGGGCCAGAAGCGCGAGGAGTCCGGCGTCAGCACCTCGTCGGCGAGGATGAGCGAGCCGTCCGCGTCCTGGCCGAACTCGAACTTCGTGTCGGCGATGATGATGCCGTGCTGGATGGCATAGTCCGCCGCGCGCCGGTAGAGGGCGATTGTCGTGTCCCTGAGCGCCGCCGCCGTCGCCGCGCCGACGAGCTTTTCCGTCGCGGCGAAGTCGATCGCCTCGTCGTGGTCGCCGATGGCCGCCTTCGTCGTCGGCGTGAAGAGAACCTCGTCGAGCTTCGAGGCGTTCTGATACCCTTCGCGCAGCTTCTCGCCGTTGACGGTCTGCGACTTCTGGTACTCCTTCCAGCCCGAGCCCGTCAGGTAGCCGCGCGCGATGCACTCGACCTCGACCATCTTGACCTTCCTGACGAGCATCGAGCGGCCGCGCAGATCCTCCCTGTACGGCTGGAGCACGGCGGGATACGCATCGACGTCCGCCGTCACGAGGTGGTTCTTCATCCCCAGGAACTCCATCCAGAAGAGGGAGAGCTGGTTCAGCACCTTGCCCTTGTCGGGCACGCCGCACGGGAGGATCACGTCGAACGCGCTGATGCGGTCGGTGACGACCATCAGCAGCGTGTCGCCGAGATCGAAGACGTCGCGGACCTTGCCGCTCTTGTGGGGAAGCCCCGGGATCGCGCATTCCAGCAGCGCATGGTTCTTGTCGTATTTCATCTTATTTCCTTTCCAAATCATCGAAGCCGCCCTGCCGCCGCACGAGCGGCGCGTACAGCTGCCACGCCGTCTCCTTGGGCAGCACGAAGACGACGTCCGCCGCGCCGACCGTCGCGTAGAGCCCGCCGCTCGGGGCGCGCTCGCCGATCAGGATGTTGCGCCGGACGGTGTCCTCACCCGCGCGGTCGACGGCGATCGTCAGCTGGGGCGTCTCCAGCCCGTAGTCGACCAGATCGGCGGCGGACGCCTTGAGCTGCACGATCCGTTCCGCCGTCAGCGGGCAGAGGAGCGAAATGATGCCGTCGACGGCGGCGGCCGAAACCTTGCCGGGCACGGGCGACGACTCCACGTTCCACGCGCGGCGGCCCGCGTCGTAGACGACGGCCGTCGGCTTCTCGTCGCCGCGCCGCGTCACCACGATGCGCTTGAGCTGCGCGGGATCGAGGCTCAGAATCTCGCGGCTGCGCAGGTCTTCGAGCCGCAGCGCCCCGAGCGCCGCCGCGCGCGAGACGGTGACG
>JAFUEM010000046.1 GCA_017463935.1 Kiritimatiellia bacterium | reverse complement strand
GGCGAAGGCGGCCGACTACGCGCGGCGGCTCGCGCTCGGCCTCAAGATGATCGCGGTGACGCGCCTCTACCTGCACGACGTGAACATCGCGGCGGCGACGGCGCTCCAGGCGCTCGCGCACGACGGGCGCGAGCAGGGCGTGCGTGCGGGCGCGAACGTCCTCATGCCGAACGTGACGGCGCGCAAGTACCGGCGCGGCTACCAGCTCTATGCGGACAAGCCGTGCCTCGACGAGAACGCGTCGCTCTGCCGCCACTGCCTCGACCGGCGGCTCGCGGCGATCGGCGAGGAGCTCCTCTACGGCGTCCGGGGCGACAGCCGGCACTATGCGGCGCGGAAGAAAGAAGGTGCGCGATGAACGCGGAAGACCACAACCGCCAGAAGAAGGCGGCGGTCATCAACGACTTTACGAGCTTCGGGCGGTGTTCGCTCGCGGTGACGCTGCCGATCCTCTCGGCGATGAAGGTGCAGTGTTGCGCCGTGCCGACGGCGATCTTCACCAACCACACGGGCTACGACTCGTACGCGTGGACGGACTACACCGCGCACATGGACGGCTACATCGCCGAGTGGAAGAAGCTCGGCCTCGCGTTCGACGCGATCCAGACGGGTTTCCTCGGCTCGGCGGCGCAGGTTGAGTTCGTCTACCGCTTCCTGGAGGCGTTCCGCACGCCGGAGACGATCGTCTGCGTCGATCCCGTGATGGGCGACTACGGGCGGCTCTACGCGACGTACGACGCGGAGCTGGCGAACGCGATGCGCGGCTTCCTTGGCGTGGCGGACGTGCTGACGCCGAACCTGACGGAAGCGTGCGTGCTCGCGGGCGTCGACTACCGCGAGGACCTGACGGACGCGGAGCTGGCGGCGATCGGCGCGAAGCTCTGCGCGCGGCGCGCGACGAAGGTGGTGATCTCGGGGATTCCGCGCGGCGAGACGCTGGCGAATTTCGTCTACGAGCGCGGCCGCGCGCCGTTCGTCTGCACGGAGCGGCGCATCGGCGGCGACCGCAGCGGCACGGGCGACGTCTTCGCGTCGGTGATCCTGGCCGATGCGGTCAACGGTGTGCCGTTCGCGGTGAGCGTGCGCAAGGCGAGCCGGTTCGTGGCCCGTGCGGTGGCGCGGACGGTCGAGATGGGCATCCCGCGCCGCGACGGCCTGGCCATCGAGGAAGTGCTGGGCGAGTTGATCCCGGGGCCTGTTCCCGCGGTTTTTTGATTCGCTTAATTGTACAACTTTCCATTTTCAAATGCGCCCTTACCGTCTGCGAGGGCTTTTTGCTATAATTCTCCCGTTCGGTTGAGGGCCGGGCAAACCGCCGCGAGGCCGGGCTTGATCTTTCCCATACTCCGGGTGCGCAATGGCCCGGGACCGGCGGCACGCGAAAGCGGAGCCCGCCAAGGGCGGACGGCAACATCCGCCGATGTGTGCAGCAGTACGCACAAATCAATAAATCGCTCGCCCGCGCTGTCCGTGCTTTTGGTATAATATCGTTATCGTAATTGAGGGTTGAGATGTCAAAGATATTCGACAACATTGAGACGAAGTTTGAAGAGGGTCTGCATGCGATCCTGACAAATGTCGGGGTTGAGCGTGCGGACTTTTGCGTGGGATATTTTAACTTGCGCGGATGGAAGCAAGTTGCCGTGACGTATTTGACGAAATGAAGGGTATGACATGAGTATTACCGACTATCTGAAGAAGATTCGTGACAATGCCTGGAATACGGCGCAGCTCGGACGGGAGTTCGAGAAGTTCGTCAAGAAGTTCCTGTTGACTGAACCATCGTTCAAGTCGCAGTTCTCTGACGTGTGGCTGTGGAGCGAATGTCCGTTTGCGAATGGCAACGATGTCGGCATTGATCTTGTTGCGAAAACCTTCTTCGGCGAGTATGTGGCGATTCAGGCGAAGTGCTATCAGCCGGGGACTCAGGTGGACAAGGCCGATGTCGATACATTCCTCTCGGCGTCTGGCAAGCAGATCTCGCCGGACGGCAAGGCGACCTTTTACTCCAATCGCATCATCATTGCAACCAATGACAACTGGACGAGCCATGCGTCCGAAGCGATCGTCGGACAGCAGATCCCCGTCACGCGCATTGGGCTTAATCAGATCCAGAACGCCGCGATTGACTGGAACAAGTTCTTCAAGGGCGAGAAGAAGGTCATCATCAAGAAGGACATCCGCGATCATCAGCGCAACGCGCTGAAGGATGTGATCGATGGCTTTAAGACGGCCGACCGCGGGCAGCTCATCATGGCTTGCGGTACGGGCAAGACCTATACCTCGCTCAAGATTGCGGAAGCGCTTTGTCCGAAGAATGGCAGCGTCCTTTTCCTTGTGCCGTCCATTTCGCTCTTGGGGCAGTCCCTCCGCGAGTGGTGCGAACAGGCGCAATCGCCGCTTACGGCCTTTGCCGTCTGTTCGGATGCAAAGGTGACGAAAGACCCGGACGACACCTCTCTTGCCGACCTCGGATTTCCCGCGACCACATCTGCCGCGCAGCTTGTCGGCTACGGCAGGAAGCTCAAGAAGAATCCGCCGAAGGGATTGACTGTCGTATTCTCCACCTACCAGTCGATTTCGGCCGTTCATGAGGCGCAGGAGGCGGGCGCGTTCGGCAAGTTCGACCTGATCATCTGCGACGAGGCGCACCGCACGACGGGCGCGATTTTCAAGGGACGCGAAGAGTCCGAGTTTGTCCGCGTCCATGATGCCAAGTTCATCAAGGGCGCGAAACGTCTTTACATGACGGCGACGCCGCGCATCTACGGCGAGAACGCCAAGAAGAAAGCCGATGACGAATTCATCGAGCTTTGCTCCATGGACGACGAGTCCGTGTACGGACGCGAATTCCATCACCTGACATTCGCGCAGGCCGTCAAGGAAGAACTGCTGACCGATTACAAGGTGCTGATCCTTGCCGTGGACGAGAGGGACATGCGCGAACTCCATCTTGCAGATCGAGATGGTGACGGCGAGATAGATTCAGTCGATCAGCTGGCGAAGATCGTCGGCACGTGGAAGGGGCTTAACAAGCAGATCTACAAGGATGACGAGAAGTTTCTTGGCAACGATTTCACGCCGATGCGCTCCGCCGTTGCGTTCTCGTCCACCATCGCTGATTCCAAGTCGTTCACGGGACAGTTCAATGCCGTCATTGACGAGCACTTTGGCGAGGACGAGAATCTTCAGCCGGTGGCGATCAACCATGTCGACGGCGGCATGAACGCGCTCTATCGCTCGCGCATGATCGAGTGGCTGCGCGGGGCGAACGAAGAAACGGGGTGCCGAATTCTCTCCAACGCCAAGTGCCTGTCGGAAGGTGTCGACGTCCCCGGGCTGGATGCGGTGATCTTCCTCTCGCCCAAGAACAGCTTTGTCGAGGTCGTCCAGGCCATTGGACGCGTCATGCGCAAGGCACCGGGCAAACAGCTCGGTTATGTCATCATCCCTGTGCTGATTCCGATGGGGATGGATGCGTCGGAGGCGCTTTCGACTAACAAGAGGTTCAAGGTCATCTGGGACGTCCTCTCTGCGATCCGCTCGCACGATGAGGCGTTCAACGCCCTTGACAACAAGGTGGACATCATCCGCGTCACGCCGCCAAAGAAGCGCAAGCAGAATGTCGGTACGGGGCCTGGCAATCCCGACGCCGATGATCCTGACGGCGAGGAAGATCCGCCGCTGACAATCGATGCCGAGCGCTTCAACGAATACAAGAAGGCGATTCAGGCGAAGCTCGTCAAGGCGTGCGGCGAACACAAGTATTGGAGCGTCTGGGCGGCGGAGATTGCCGAGATAGTCCAGACGCAGATCAAGCGCATCACGGCGCTTTTGAACGACGAGAACGGTCCCTACGAAAAGGACTTCTCGAAGTTCCATGCCACGCTGAAATCGAACCTCAACAACACGGTGACGCGGGACGAGGCGATTGCGATGCTGGCGCAGCAGCTGGTGTCCGCGCCGATTTTCGACGCGCTTTTCTCGGACTACCAGTTCATCCGCAACAACCCGATTTCCCAATCGCTTGAAAAGCTGCTGGCGCGTCTCAACGAGAACATCGACAGGAAGGATCGCGAGACGCTGGAGCGGTTCTACGAGTCGGTGCGCCACAAGGCGAGCGACAAGACGACCGCCGCGCAGAAGCAGCAGATCGTCGTGCAGCTCTACAACAACTTCTTCAACATCGCGTTCAAGGACACGGTTGAGAAGCTGGGCATCGTCTATACGCCGGTGCCGGTGGTGGACTTCATCATCAAGTCTGTCGAATGCGTCCTAAAGAAGCACTTTGGCGCATCAATCAGCAACCGGGGCGTCCATGTACTCGATCCTTTCACCGGGACTGGAACCTTCATCACGCGGCTTTTGCAGAGCGGCTTCATCAAGCCGAAGGACCTTTTGTACAAGTACGAGAACGAGATACACGCAAACGAGATTGTTTTGCTGGCGTATTACATCGCCGCCATCAACATCGAAAGCGTGTTTCACGATGTATATGCATCGGGAGGGACGCGCTCCGTCGCGTCCACAACCTATCATCCGTTCGACGGCATCGTTCTGACCGACACGTTCCAGTTGGGAGAGGGCGAGCGAGACATCCCCGGGATGTTCGAGGAGAATTCTGCACGTGCGGCCAAGCAGAAGAAGCTGGATATTCGCGTGGTCATTGGGAATCCGCCATATTCGATTGGACAGAAGTCGGCCAATGACGATAACGCGAACCTTCATTATCCCATATTGGAGGAGAGAATCGCCACGACCTATGCCAAGAGCAGCAAGGCAACGTCTGTCAAGGCGCTCTATGACTCCTACATCAAGGCGTTCCGCTGGGCGTCGGATCGTATCAAGGACAAAGGGGTGGTGGCGTTCGTCACGAACGGCGGATGGCTGGATGCGCAAGGCATGGATGGTTTCCGCAATTCGCTTGTGGAGGAATTCGATCATATCTACGTTTTCAATCTTCGCGGCAACTGTCGTACGCAAGGGGAGTTGCGTCGTCGTGAATGCGGCAATGTGTTTGGCCTTGGTTCGCGCACGCCGGTTGCGATCACGATTCTGGTGAAGACGGGGGAGAAAGCGAAATGAGAGCAGGACAATTCAACTGGCAGCAGAAGGGATGGCCGAGGGCGACTTGCAATCGGGCGGCCTTGCGTGACGAACTGGCGGCGTTCAAGGTCGCGTTCATGGAACTTAAAAAGGCCCTGAAGAAACCCCAGGACATGGAAGTCGTGGCGCGGGCGCTGACGGACGAGGCGGTGAAAACCAGCGCGATCGAGGGTGTGAACGTCGACGAGAGCGTCGTGATGTCGTCCATCTGCAAGGCGTTGGGCGTCGAGTATGCGCCGAAGGGCTTCACGAAGGACGCGCGCGCCGAGGGCGTCGCGCAGATGATGCTTGCCGTGCGCGAAAAATGGAACGCGCCGCTGACGGTGAAATTGCTGACTGGCTTTCATGGCGCGCTGATGGCGGGCGAGGAGAAGCGCGTGGCGGTCGGAGCGTTTCGCGCTCACAAAGAGCCGATGCGCGTGATCCGCCGACATGCGGACGGGACGGCCGAAATCCGCTACGAGGCCCCGCCCAGCGAGAACGTGCCGAAGGAAATCGCCGCGTTCGTGAGGATGTGGAAGGCCCCCGCCACGACACCGGCGGGCGTCGCGCTCAAATGCGCGATGATCCATCCGCATTTCGAATCGATCCATCCGTTCGAGGACGGCAACGGCCGGGTTGGACGCGCCCTCGTGGCGAAAGCGCTCGCCGAAGGGCTTGGCATACCGCTTGTCCTGCCGGTTTCGACAGTCATTGCGCGGCATCGCGCGGCGTACTACGAAGAGATCAACGAGGCATCGCGGTCGCTTGACTGGACGAACTGGGCGGCGTTTTTCATCCCTGTGCTGACGGAGATGATGACCTCGTTTGTCGCGGCGATGCGTTTCGTCAAGGCAAAGCGCGACTATCTTGCAAAATACGAAAGCGGCTTCTCGGAACGGGCGAGGAAGGTCGTCCTCCGAATGTTCGAGGACGGTGAAGAGGGCGCGAAGGGCGTGCTTTCGGCGGCGAAGTGGATGCGCATGGCGAAGGTTTCGAAGCCGACGGCGACGCGCGACCTCGGCGAACTCGTGGCGCAGGGCGCAATAGTTTCTGAAGGCCTTGGCGGACCCGAGACGCGGTATCGCCTGAACAGTTCGTTGCATGAGCCGATTGACCAATTAAATGAGCCGTTAAATGAGCCGATTGGGGGATTAAATGAGGGAATAAAAGACTGGCTGGTCAAATTGATCAAGCGGCATCCCGGCGTGCGGTTGCCTTATCTGAAATCCGTTGTCGGGGCGAGCACGTCAACTGTCGAACGCGCGGTCGCCGCGCTGATCTCTGCCGGCAGGATCGAACATCGAGGCAGCAAGAAGACGGGCGGGTATTTTGTCATCGACGGAGCAAGTTGAAATGAGCGCGACAATACACTACCACGACATCGGCGATTACCTGAGCCGAGAGGAGAAGCTGAAGATTATCGACGACTTCGGCGACATTTCGGGCATCGAGTGGCAAACGCTTACTCCGGACAAACATGGAGATTGGCTAAATAAACGGAATAGCGAATTTGATGACTACATTCCTCTTGCTCCTGAAAAGAAGTTTGACTATTTGAGTAAGAGTTTCTTTACAGTATATTCCTTGGGGTTGAATTCGAATCGCGATGCGTGGTCGTATAATTATTCTCGGATGGAAGTTATACGGAATATGAAGCGCATGGTGAAGTTCTACAATGATCAGGTGGAAGTGGTGCGTAAGGGCGGGAAAGCGTCGAATGACCCGAAACGAATTAGTTGGTCGAGCAGTTTGGTGTCGTTTCTCGAACGAAAAGAGCTTGCGACTTTTCAGGAGAATCGTGTCGTATTGGCATCGTATAGACCTTTTGTGAAAGAGCAGCTGTATTTCGGTGAAAAAATGATTCATCGGCGTTGCCAATGGGATCAACTTTTCCCGACCGCAGAAAGCAAGAATCGAGTGATATGTGTTAATGGGATGGGAGGAAATAAAGCTCCATCAGTGTTGATGTGTGATTGTATCGTTGATTTAAACAGTCAAGAGGCTGGCGCACAATGTTTCCCTTTATATTGGTACGAAGAAATTAAGGCAGAGACATCTGTAATGGAGCTGCCGGGGCTTGAAAAGCAGAGCGGCTACATCAAGCATGATGCGATCAGTGATTTCATTTTGCAGGAGTTTTGCAAGATCGCCGGGCCGAGGGTGCAGAAGGAGGACATCTTTAACTATGTCTATGGCGCGTTGCACAATCCCGATTACCGCGCCAAATTCGCCGCGGACTTGAAGAAGCAACTGCCGCGGTTGCCGCTTCCGAAGAATCGCAAGGAATTCGAGAAAATCGAGAAGATCGGACGCGAACTTGCGAACCTTCACTTGCACTACGAGGAAATCGATCCGTGGCCGCTTGATGAAATTGCCGCGGGCAAGATTGATTATCATGTGGAGAAAATGGCGTGGGCGAAGGACGGCAAGACCGTCCGCAAGGACATGCTCGTTGTGAATCCGTCGCTCACTCTCGCGAGCATTCCGAAGGAAGCACACGAGTATGTGGTCAATGGCCGTACGCCGCTTGAATGGTTGATTGAGCGGTATCAGGTTTCCACCCATGCCGAATCGGGCATCAAGAACGATCCGAACAAATGGGGCGAAGAGCACGATTATCCCGAGTACATCGTCGAGTTGGTGAAGCGCATTGTCCGGCTGAGCGTCGAGACCGTTCGTTTGGTCGGCGAGCTTGGCGATGGCAGGAAAGCTGCTACGGAAGATGCCACACAGGCGCATCCGAGCGCCACGCCGCCGTATTGGTGGAAGTCCGGCAAGTGGGGCGTCGCTTCGCCCATGCCAGAAGGCGGTCATGTCGTCATGGGGCTCAAGCACAAGTGGTACGACAAGATAGAGGCAGGTCTCAAACACGAAGAGCTGCGAGAGGTCAAGCCGTTCTGGGACGCCAAGCTCGCTGGTCGCAAAGGCAAGGAGCTCCGCGCCGTGACCTTCATGAAAGGTCAGGCCTCCAAGGAGCAAATGACCTGGGAAGTCCTCCGTGTCGATTTCCGCGGCAACTACTACTGCCTCGAACTCGGCAAGAGGATTGCGTAATGATGGCATGGCTCCGATGGAGTTTGATTTTGCTGATGTTTAAGAGAAGTTTAGATGTTGGTAGGGCGATAAACAATCAAGACGAGAGGTAAAGAACATGTCCGAACGTATCCAGATGATAACGCATTGGAAGGTGGTGAACCTTATCAATGAACTCGAAAACGGGAATCTGCGCATCCCGCGGTTTCAGCGGGCCTACGTGTGGGAGCCGTCCAAGGTCGTCAAATTGCTGAACAGCATGTACAAGGAATATCCGATCGGGACATTCTTCCTTTGGGAAACTGACAGAGGCATGGAATGCTTTTGCCGAAAGGTCCCGCATTTGAATCTTCCGGACAGACCCGAAGCGGGAAGGTTTTCGTTTATTCTTGATGGCCAGCAGAGAATTACGTCTCTCTATGTTGGGCTTAAGGGTAAAGTCATTGAGACGAGAGACTATTCAAGGATTTGTTTCAATCTCGACAAAAAAGAATTCAGGATTCCTCGTCCGCGACCTGAGGCGGGGGACATTCCGGTTTATAAATTATATGACGCAACTGAATCCCAGAAACTCATAGCAGAATACAGTACAAACGGACGAGCCAGTGATGTCCCCGAAATTATCAATTGCAGTACGCTGCTGCGACAATATCCGTTGAGCGTAATCAAGTCTCTCAACATGACACTCGATGAAGTCGTTGAAATCTTCGAGCGCATCAATCAGGGTGGCAAGCGATTGTCGCTTTTTGATCTTGTCCATGCTTCGGTTTGGTCTGAGGATTTCGATCTGCGGGAGAAGATAGAGGAAGTCAATGCCGAACCCGCGATCAAGCTTTTCGGCGAAATCGGCGCGGAGATTTTCACGCAATCGCTTGCGCTGAATATTTCAAATGATTGCACAAACCGACATCAGTTGGAGTTGACCAATCAGGATTGCCGCACACATTGGAAGCGCACGGTGGAGTGTATCAGGCTCGCCGTTGATTTCATAAAGAACTTCGGCGTTCAGCAAATGGCGATTATCCCATATCCTAGTTTGTTGGCAATCGTCCAGCACTACTTCTTTGTGGCGGATAAGGATGTGATTGTACAAGATGACAAGGCGTTAATTTCTGATTGGTTCTGGACGGTGACGTTCTCGCAGCGGTATTCGAGCTCGACTTTGTCGCGGATGAACGAGGACGCCGTTTGGATACGAGACCTCATCGGCGGGAATAAGACACCGCGTGTCTTCGCGGTTAAACTGACCCTGTCCGATTTGCGCAAGGCGCGGATGAATCAGCGTTCGGTGATTAAGAATGGCGTATTGTGCATTATGGCCATGAATGCGCCGGTTGATTTTGACAATGGTGATGTTGTTACGCTGGATAAGACGAATGCCTCGCGTGCGAACTCCAAGGAGAATCATCACTTCTTCCCATATTCGCTTTACGGGGAATTCGCGCTTACGAAGAACGACATCAATTCGGTCTTGAACTTCGCGTTCATTTCGAAGAGACTTAATGGCGAAATTCTCAACAAGAAACCATCGGTGTATCTGGCCAAATATGAAGCGGCCAATCCGCAGATCGGCGATAATCTGACGCTTCATTACATTGCGTCGGATGCATTTGCTGCGGCGAAGCGCGATGACTTCGAAGCCTTTGTCAGCATTCGCGGCGCAAGTCTATTAACCAAGATAGAGGAGCTTTGTCGTGTGAATGACAATGTTGAGACGCTTTCAGCCGCAACGATTGATGCGGACGATGATGCGGACGAGGAATCATAGGGGTTTGCTATATGGCAGACGAGATAAGACAGATGTTCTGTAACGAGGCGCTTAACGTTGGTTGATTTGGCAATACGAAAGGCAGTTGGTTTATGAGCTCACGAAAAGAGAGTCAAAAGGTTGCATGCTGGCATTCAAAGTTAAAAAAGGCCCTCTTGTTATGTGTAACATTGGGAATGTACGAAGAACCCTTTGATCGCAAGAAATTTGCGCAGGAAACATTTGGCACATTCGCGCATGCTTTTATGTGTATGGGAAGCAAAAATCCCGAACGAGATATTGCAAAAGCTTTGCAACAAGCGAACGAACAGGAGCGTATTAACTATGAAGAAACTAAGCATAGCCTAAGGGTTGCAAATCGACGTGCAATCTTGGCTGTTTGGTTGGCTGTGTTGTCGCTTATCTGTTCTGTAATAGTAGGATTGCGAGGGATTAAGCAGGCACACGAAGATTCGGAATCTACAACAAGGGCATTAGTCGAGGCGATTGAGTCTTTACGGAAGTAGCGTTGCGAATGTTAATGGAGCATCTATGGGAAATGTTAATAACAGCATGGGCGAAAATGAGAATTGCATGCGGCTTTGGGGCGATGAGTTCGACCGGGCGGGCGTTGGGTGTGGCCTGTGTGATATAATTTGAAGCGGAGGTAAAGGATGAAGAAGATCGAATACATTCCGAAGTTTACGGTGAGCGGCAAGGCGATGCGGTTGTCGCACCGAAGCAGACGGGCGCGCAGGGGTTTTACAAGGTCTGGGTCAGCGACGCGCCGATCACGGCTGAGTGAGCAGAGAATGGGGGCGGCGTACGGCGCGTGTGCAGATATGATATACTACACGCCTGAACAATGAATATGACGATTACGTATCAGGTCAAGTCGGCGGTCTATGTCAATCTGACGAACCGCTGCCCGTGCGCGTGTACCTTCTGCCTGCGGAACAACGGCGCGGGCGTGTACGGCTCCGATCCGCTCTGGCTCGCGCGCGAGCCGACGCTCGCGGAAGTGATCGCGTCGCTCGAGACGTGGGACTGGACGGCGTTCCGCGAATGCGTCTTCTGTGGCTACGGCGAGCCGACCGAGCGGCTGGACACCCTCCTGGCGGCGGCGGCGCACCTGAAGGCGGCGCACCCGGGCGTGCGCGTGCGCGTCAACACGAACGGCCTCTCGGATTTGATCAACGGGCGGCCGACGGCGGCGGATTTCGCCGGTACGGTCGACTGCCTTTCCATCTCGCTCAACACGGACGATCCCGACGAGTACCTCGCCGTCTGCCGCCCGACGTTCGGCGCGGCGGCGTACGGCGCGCTCCAGCGCTTCGCGGCCGACGCGGTGCGCGCGGGGGTGGAGGTCGTGATGACGGTCGTGGGCGAGCCGGTCACGGACGCGGCGAAACAGGAACGCTGCCGGGCGATCTGCCGCGCGCTCGGCGCGACGCTGCGCGTGCGCCCGTACGAGCCGGCGACGTGATTCTTTTCACACGGACGCGGCGAAATGTGATAAACTATACGCCAAATTAAAGAGAAAAAAGAAACAGAAAAACCAGAAAAAGAAAAACGACTATGAGCGAACAGAAAAAGTATGTGTACTTCTTCGGCGCCGGGCAGACCGAAGGCAACGCCAACATGCGCGAACTGCTGGGCGGCAAGTGCGCGAACCTCGCGGAGATGGCGGGTCTCGGGCTTCCCGTGCCGCAGGGCTTCACGATCTCGACCGAGGCGTGCACGCGCTACTACGACGACGGCAAGGTCATCGGCGAGGACATCATGGCGCAGGTCATGGAGTACATCGACAAGCTCGAGAAGTCGGCCGGCAAGAAGTTCGGCGACGCGAAGAACCCGCTCCTGGTCTCGGTGCGCTCCGGCGCGCGCGCGTCCATGCCGGGCATGATGGACACGATCCTCAACCTCGGCCTCAACGAGACGGTCGTCGAATCGCTCGCGGCGCAGACGAAGAACCCGCGCTGGGCGTGGGACTGCTACCGCCGCTTCATCCAGATGTTCTCCGACGTCGTCATGGAGGTCGGCAAGAAGTATTTCGAGAAGCTCATCGACGAGATGAAGGCGAAGAAGGGCGTCAAACTCGACGTGGAGCTCACCGCCGACGACCTCAAGACGCTCGCCGGCCAGTTCAAGGCCGAGTACAAGGCGAAGATCGGCAAGGACTTCCCGACGGACGCGAAGGAGCAGCTCTTCGAGGCGATCAAGGCCGTCTTCCGCAGCTGGGACAACCCGCGCGCGAACGTCTACCGCCGCGACAACGACATCCCGTATTCGTGGGGCACGGCCGTGAACGTCCAGATGATGGCGTTCGGCAACCTGAACGACGAGTCGGGCACGGGTGTCGCCTTCACGCGCGACCCGGCGACCGGCGAGAAGAAGCTGATGGGCGAGTTCCTCATGAACGCGCAGGGCGAGGACGTGGTCGCCGGCGTGCGCACCCCGATGCCGATCGCGAAGATGGCCGAGGTGATGCCGGACGTGTTCGCGCAGTTCCAGAAGATCTGCGCGACGCTCGAGGGCCACTACCGCGACATGCAGGACATGGAGTTCACCATCGAGAACAAGAAGCTCTTCATGCTCCAGACGCGCAACGGCAAGCGCACGGCGAAGGCCGCGCTGAAGATCGCGTGCGATCTCGTGGACGAGGGCATGCGCACCGAGGAGGAGGCCGTTCTCATGATCGACCCGCGCAACCTCGACACGCTCCTCCACCCGCAGTTCGACACGGTCGCGCTCAAGAAGGCCAAGGTCATGGGCCGCGGCCTCGCGGCCAGCCCGGGCGCGGCGTGCGGCCGCATCGTCTTCTGCGCCGAGGACGCGAAGGCGTGGAAGGCGCGCGGCGAAAAGGTCGTACTCGTGCGCCTGGAGACGAGCCCCGAGGACATCGAGGGCATGAAGGCGGCTGAGGGCATCCTCACGGTCCGCGGCGGCATGACCTCCCACGCGGCGGTCGTCGCGCGCGGCATGGGCGAGTGCTGCGTCTCGGGCTGCCAGGAGATCGTCATGGACGAGGAGAACAAGACGTTCACCCTCGGCGGCAAGGTCTTCAAGGAGGGCGACTGGCTCTCCATCGACGGCGGCACGGGCAACATCTACGACGGCGTCGTGCCGACGGTCGACGCGACGATCGCGGGCGAGTTCGGCCGCATCATGATGTGGGCCGACAAGTTCCGCCGCCTGAAAGTGCGCACCAACGCCGACACGCCGCGTGACGCGAAGAAGGCGCGCGAGCTCGGCGCGGAGGGAATTGGCCTCTGCCGCACGGAGCACATGTTCTTCTCGCAGAGCCGCATCCTGCCGTTCCGCCAGATGATCTGCGCCGACACGGTCGAGGAGCGCGAGATCGCACTCGCGAAGATCCTGCCGTACCAGCAGGACGACTTCGAGCAGCTCTTCGAGGCGCTCGACGGCCAGCCCGTCACGATCCGCTTCCTCGATCCGCCGCTGCACGAGTTCGTGCCGCACACCGAGGACGAGATCGCGCTGCTCGCGAAGGAGACGCACAAGCCCATCAGCCGCATCAAGGAGATCATCGACTCGCTCCACGAGTTCAACCCGATGATGGGCCACCGCGGCTGCCGCCTGACGGTCACCTATCCGGAGATCGCGGTCATGCAGACGAAGGCGATCATCCGCGCGGCCATCAACGTCCAGCGCAAGCACAAGGGCTGGACGGTGAAGCCGGAGATCATGATCCCGCTCACGGGCGACATGAAGGAGTTCAAGTTCGTCAAGGACATCGTCGTGCGCGTCGCGAACGAGGAGATCCAGGCCGCCGCGATCAAGCTCAACTACGAGGTCGGCACGATGATCGAGATTCCGCGCGCCGCGCTGACGGCGGGCGAGATCGCGGAGGAGGCGGAGTTCTTCTGCTTCGGCACGAACGACCTCACGCAGATGACGTTCGGCTTCTCGCGCGACGACGCGGGCAAGTTCCTCGGCGCCTACTACGACCACAAGATCTACGAGAACGATCCGTTCGCGAAGCTCGACCAGAACGGCGTCGGCAAGCTCATGCAGATGGCGGTCGCGGACGGCAAGGCGACGCGCCCGAAGCTCCACTGCGGCATCTGCGGCGAGCACGGCGGCGATCCGTCGTCCGTCGAGTTCTGCCACAAGATCGGTCTCAACTACGTCAGCTGCTCGCCCTACCGCGTGCCGATCGCGCGTCTCGCGGCGGCCCAGGCGGCGCTGCGCAAGTAAAACAAAAGGACAAACGGAGGTTGGCATGATGATTGCGTTTGGAATGCCCGGACCCTGGGAGGTCGTTCTCATTGTCGTTCTCTTCGTGGTGCTCTTCGGCGCCAAGAAGATCCCCGACCTCGCCCGTTCGCTCGGCAAGGCGAAGGGCGAGTTCCAGAAGGGACTCAAGGAAGGCGCGCAGGACGACCCCGTCGCGACGGGCGGCACGCAGGCGTGACCGACCTGATTCGAGAGCGGCTCAAGACCGTTCCGAACCGCCCCGGCTGTTATCTCATGCGAGATCGCCGGGGCGTCATCATCTACGTCGGCAAGGCGAAGAACCTGCGTCGGCGCGTGTCGAGCTACTTCCGCGCGGGCGCGAAACACGCGCCGAAGGTGCGCTCGATGGTCGAGACGGTCTACGACTTCGAGTTCATGACCGTGCGCAACGAGGCGGAGTCGCTTCTGACGGAAGCGTCGCTCATCAAGAAGTACAAGCCGCACTTCAACATCCTCATGCGCGACGACAAGCGCTACCTCGCGCTCCGGGCCGATCCCGAGGCCGACTGGCCGCGCTTCACCTGCGTGCGCATCGTGCGCGGCGACGGCGCGCGCTACTTCGGGCCGTTCCCGTCCGCGCCCGTCGTGCGCGCGGCGAAGGATTTCGTCGAGAAGCGCTACGGCATCCGCGAGTGCGACGCGCTTGCGCCCGACGCGGAGACGCACCGCCACTGCCTGGCCGACGTGATCCGCACGTGCGCCGCGCCGTGCCTCGGCAAGGTGACGCGCGACGCCTACCGCGCGCGGTTCGAGGAGGCGTGCGCGTTCCTGGAAGGGCGTCGGCCGGAGGTGTTCGGCGAGGTCGAGGAGAAGATGCGCGCGGCGGCGGCGAAGGGCGACTTCGAGACGGCGGCGCGGCTCCGGGACACGCTCTTCGCGCTCAGGGAGATGACGAAGGCGCATTTCGTGCGCCGCTCGCCGGAGCTCGCGAAGGAGAACGCCCTGAAGGGCATACAGGAGCTTGCGGACGCGATCGGCCTCGCCGCGCCGCCGCACATCATCGAGTGCGTGGACATCTCGAACCTCTTCGGCACGCACAACGTCGCCTCGCTCGTCGTCGCGCGCGACGGGCTGCCGGACGGGCGCTGGTACCGCCACTTCAAGATCAAGTCGTTCGTCGGCGCGGACGATCCGCGCGCCATGGCCGAGGTCGTGCGGCGCCGCTACGGGCCCGAGTCGACGCTCCTGAAGACGTCGCCGCGCGCCGACCTCTACATCTGCGACGGCGGCATCACGCAGCTGAGGGCCGCGCGCGCGTTGTTCGCGGAGCTGGGCGTCGGCGACATCCCGACCGTCGGCCTTGCCAAGCAGCAGGAGCTGATCGTGCTGGACGACGGCCGGCCCGACGTGTGGCTGCCGCGCGACTCGCAGGCGCTGATGGTCATCACGCGCCTCCGGGACGAGGCGCACCGCTTCGCGATCACGTACCACCGCAAGCTGCGCGAGCGGACGATCCGCGAATCGGCGCTCGACGCGGTGCCGGGGATCGGCGAGGCGAAGAAGGTGAAGCTGCTG
>JAFUEM010000045.1 GCA_017463935.1 Kiritimatiellia bacterium | reverse complement strand
GAGGCCGCCCGCGCCGCCGGTTCCGGCGAGGCCGGTGGCGAAGTCTGCCGCCGCGCGGCGGTGCCGTGTTTTTCACGTCGCCGCCGCGCGGCAGTCCATCTCGCCTCGCCAGCGAAGAAAAAATTGGGGAGCCTCCCAGAAAAACCCCCTTGCGTAAAGACACGAATGGTGGTATAATGGTGCTGAAACTTGAACAAGGTTGAAAGCCATTAACAACCACTAATGAATGGTCGATCGCAACTGGCTCAAGTAGCTGCGCAGGGGGAAAGTGTCGTCAGCACGCTTTCTCTTGCGCATGCTTTTTCACTTTCCCGTCATGCCGCGCAGGGCCCTGAAACGGCGCGCGCGGCCCGCTGGCCATCCGCGCGGCACAATTGCCACGCTATCCCGCGCGCATCGTCCCTACAGCCAATCCCGCGCAATTTCCGCGCGCATCGTCCCTTTCCCCGATTGCGTCGCCTGCGTCCCTTTTCCCCACTGCGCCGGGCGTACGCCTTCCAATTCCACTGATTTAGCAGCAACCATTCTAACAACCACAAGCAAAAGAGAGAAAGGAACAGAACCATGAAAGCAATCATAGAGATCATCACGCGGGTGCGCGCGCTGAGTCTGCGCCTCGCCGCACTCCTGCTCGCCGCCTTCACAGTCGGCGGAGCATGGGCGGCAACGCTCAGCTATTCAGGATACATATCCACCGACTCGGCCAACCCCACGACCGTGTTCTCCGGCGTCAATCTCAGTGACATCGGCTCGACGTATGTCCTGAAGGGCAACATGGGCGGCGGCTATGTTACATCTCCAGGTGAGGCAGGTGTATATCGAGCAAGTCTGGATAACGGCGTACTGACAGTACAGTTCCAGAAGATTGATGGGACGAGCAGCACTGGAATATATGCCAAGGGCGTCGTGGTCAAGTTCCAGCAATCTGGCGATGACATTACTGCATATGCGTCTGCGACAGGGTACAGTTCAACGCTAACTTTGGGGCAAGATTATTCGTCGTCAACGGGAACACCGGCGAGTTCCACCTCTGCCAACGGCTATGGCATCTACGACGTTTCGCTCGTTGCTGGTCGCAAGGTGGAGTACAAGAATACAGGAACTACGTCTGGCACGTACACGATTACTGGCGGATATGCAGCGCAGCCAACGTGGAAACTGAACATACCCGCCAAGGGAGCGGCCACATCTGGCGCACTTGTCAAGGTAAAGGCGATAAAAATCGGCTCCCGCACACCATCATGGGATGCCGACTATGACTCTGCCTCGGTGACGATAAATGGCGCTTCATCAACCCCGATTTCTACATATGCTACGCCTTACTTGCTGGCGTATAATTCGGCGACCACTTGCAAGCCTCTTGAGTATGTGTTTCCCGATGCAACTCCGCTGATGGTCAATGTCGGAACCGATTATGATGCCAGCTTTTATAAGGCAGACGGAACGCAGACCTCGAAGAATCCTGGCGGCTCGTATCTAATCAAGACGGCTGACGCGGTGGAATATGCTCTTCGCATGCCGAATGTGCATTCAAATGGCTGGCGTCCCGTGCAGGAAGTTGAGACGCTTGTCGTCGCCACGGCAACGGCATCGGCTGATGCAAACTGGAGCGCACTGACTTGGACAAACGGTGCCGCCGACTGGACGGCGGCTGGCGCAACGCCTGTCGTTCTCACGGTTTCCGACGATTGTACTGTCATTCTCAATTCCAATGTCAGCCTTGAAAGCATTGTTTTCGACATCGCCGACGGCAAGACTCTCACGCTTTCTGGAGCAAACACGATCACTGCCGCAAACGGCATCATCATCAAGGGCGGCACTGTTTCTGTCTCTGCTGCAAACCTTGTCGGCACTGTGTATGGCGATGGCGAATTGAAATTTGTTGGCATTCGTCCTACGACCACGGCGACGAATCCATCGCTTGTCCTTACCGACAGCGCATGGGAGGGGACGGTTACGATACAGTATAATTATGAGAATAAAGCTACCTTAACGGCTCGCCAGCTTTTCCCGCAGGCATGGGGAAGCGCTAATTCAAAAATCAAGTGGAACGGTGTCGCCGGTTATTTCGGCGGTTGCACATCCGCTGCTGGCTGGATACTCGAGGATTTGACGGTTAATGACACGACATACCCGGCGTTGCGCAAGAATGACGGTGGTAGCAGTAGCATGACTACGGCGCCTTCGCTGTCAGGTAGTGGAACATTCGCTGACGCATCAAACCCCACCGAGAGATTCAAATTTGCGGATGGTTCATCGTTTGCCGGCTCGATAAACATAACGAGCAGCTCTGGCTACGGCATGAATGTTCAGTTCGGCGCAACAGCCGTAGATAAGGTTGCAAGAACAATTCACGTGTTGAGCGGAGCGACTGTCAATGTCGCCGCCAACAAGACCTGGGCTGCACCTGGCGGAATGGTTGTCGCTGGCACTTTGACCGTTGGCTCCGGCGCGACTGTGCCGACGATTACGACAAGCGACACTGCCGTTTATCAGCTCTCGTCTTCCGCGACAATCGGAACGGTTTCGGGTGAGTCTCTCGCGAGCTCTTTGTTTATCATCAGCGGTATGCTGACTGTCTCCGATACGTCTGTAACAAGCCTGAAAATCCCGGCAGTACTGAATACGTCCTACTACAATGGCGGTACGCTTAATCTTTCGGGTTGCACATCGCTCACGGCGGTGTATCTTGACCTTGGCGGGACGATTGGCGCAGGTCTGAGCCTGTCCAACATCACGCTCCCGGCGGGCTGCACGGTCTATGCCGAGATCGGCTCGGTGCGCGATATGTCCGCCTATACATCTCTGATTTCCGGCGCGACATACCTCGTTGAAGAGACCAAGGCCGAATACGGTGCAGGTTCTCTTACTGTTGAAAATGTCCCGACCGGCGCGAACGTCGCGGTAAGGCGAGTTGATGGCACGATTGTCTCCGCCACGGTCGAAGGCACAACGGCAACGCTGACAGGCGAAATCAAGATTGACGGCGCGGCGACGCTCTTTGACGTGACGTTCACGAATACGACAACGTTTGCAAACAAGCCTTCGGGGTCGGCGTCGTATGTCCACAATACGGGCGTATATAACAACGAGAATGCCGATAAATCAACCGGCTGTATGCTGTATGTCACGCCGTGGCTTGGTTCTGTAAACAACCTTACGGAACTCCCGAGTTTCCAGAATTGCATGACGCTCGCAGTCGTCGGGCAGATGCCAGCCGCCCAAGATGATGCGATGTTCATTCACCTCGGTGGTTGCGCAAGTGGCTACAAGGGCTTCCTTATCGCTCGCATGGCAGAGGATAACAAGGTCCGCGTCGCGTACAACAATGGCTCGACTGTTACGACGCTCACGACGATGACGGTGCCGAATGCCTCCACCGCGCGTCACGCATATGTCATCACGAAGGAAGATACCGCATCGACCACGACCTTCACCATCTACCTCGATGGCATCAAGTGGAAGACGGTCACGCTGAATTCCGTTCTGACAATTTCCGGCGGCGTTCAGGTCGGCTCCGATTTCCACGGCGAAATCCACAAGAAGACTCAGACCGATGAAGACGGTGTGACACAGTACACCATCAAGAGCCTCACGTCCAGCGCGTCGCCTGACGCAGGCTATGCGACCGATACGACAGGCTATGTGAACTGCATCCGTCTCTACGACCGCATTCTGACGCAGGCGGAAATCAACCAGTATTCCGACCCGTCCGAATACCGCTACGTCTCGCCGAATGGTTCGGCGGTGCGCGCGTTCACGGCGGCTAACGAGGATTGGATTGACGAAACCGAGGGTTCTGATGTCTGGTCGAACACGAAGGATGAGGTGACAACTACATCAGGCACTCCGGCTGCTGGCGCTGCCCTCACGGTCAATACCGAAACCGCGACGACGATCGGCGTCAACCTCGCTGCGAATACATCCTACGAGGCGATTACGGTGAATGGTACGGGCGCGACATTCCAGTTCGACGGCGAATCTACCGGCGCAATCACAGTCACCGGCTCGTCCGTCATCGGCGCACCCACCACGATTGTCAATGGCGCGCTCAACATCTCCGGCGGTCCCGTCACCATGACGGAGGGCGGTTCTCTCACGTTCGACTATTCGAACTACGAGGTTGCGTCCACAACGATGATCCAGCTGACCGGGCCAATCGCGCGGAATGATTCTGCGGTGACGATTACTGTTCCGACTAACCCCTACTACACCTATACGTCTGGCTGGGATTCAGGTTCCGAGCAGTATCTCATCACCCCCACGGCAAATGCCGCGGTGCTGATACATGGCGAAACGCCGACCGGCTATGCGACCTTCGCCGCAGCGCTTGCCAATGCTGTTTCCGGCGATACGATTGACTTAACCGCGAATGTTTCAACGAACAGCCTGTCGTTCGCGGGGTCGCTCACGCTCACATCATCCAGCGCAGTGACGCTTACCGCCAGCGGCTCGATAGTTCTGCCGACTGCGGCATCGACGCTTTCCGTCAATGGTGTGACGCTTTCGCCTGTGCCCACGACAACTGTCGCCGACTCGTATGTGAAGGCGACGACTGACGACGGCACGACGACATATTCGGTTGTGGCAAAATCTGCAGTGGAAATCGGCGAGGTGACATTCGAGTACAGCGCTGACTATACTAAGGCTGTGACTGTCACGGCGCCTGTCACGGGCGCGGTCGGCGATAGCGAGAACACGTGGACGCTGACTGTCGGCGAAAGAACATACGACGGCACTTATCAGGCTGGCGAGAACGACATGGGAACCGTGACGTTTGAAGATGTCACCGTGACCCCGGGAAGCGCTTTCAACTACGCTATCGCGGCGGATGGTCACGCGACAGGGACGACAGGTGCGCAGTCCGCTACGGCGGCGAGCGTGACCGGCGGTTGGATTGCGGAAGATTCCACAAATAGCGGCACAACAGGCACTTGGGATCCGACGATTACCTACTCCGGCACTGCGGCGACGTTTGCGGCGGATTCGACCAATACCTTCACTGCGACATCGCAGGCGAGCGGAATCGTCACGCTCACCACAGTCATCAACTTCGGTGCCGCAGCCGATACTGGAATAACAGTCGATTCCGACGCGAAAGGCGCAATAAGAGTTGCTGAAGAAAGCGGCAATGTCTTCCAGCTCTTGACGAAGGTAGACGGCACTTCCGCATGGCGGACGGTTTCCGGCGCGACGCCGGACTTCGAAAGCGCTTCGACGGTTGAATTCACGTTCGACACAGCCGCGCAGACATACTCGGTCAAGGTAGGCGAGAATCGCCTGTATGTGACGGAGAACGAAACGAGCGTTTATGACTTCCCGTTTGCCTCCGCAGGCGATACAATCGGCGCGGTCACATATATCGGCGCGGGGACATTCACCTCGCTCGCAGGTGCGTATTCGACTACGAATATCATGTCCAGCGTGGACGGAGCGAATATCGTCATCCCCGCCGACTTCATCTCCACGTATCTCTCCGGCAAGACTGCGGCGGAAGCGGCGGTGGCGTTGGCGCCGAATGCGACAGATGCAGCTAGCAATCCGGAAGCGTTTGCTGCCGGCGGCAATGGAATTAACTACTTCAAGTGCTATGCGCTGGGTCTCGATCCGACGAAGGCGGATGACAAGCCGATTGTCGATGTGACGGTTGTGGACGGCAACTATGTCTTCAAGGTCAAGCATCCGGTCTACAATGAACAGGGTGCGATTGCCGGCTATGAGGAAATCGATGCGGCGGACAACGTCACGACGACGGTTACGCTGATGTACGGTACGGGCGCGAATGCGCAGTCGTGGACATCGGCAGAAGGGACGTCGTTTGCGCCGAACGCGTTGCCGTTTGGCGAGAACAACAACGTCCTCTACTACAAGGCGGAGGTGACGATCGACGCGAAGTAAGGCGCGCTTCAAACAGCTCGGCGTCATGATGGGCGCCAAGTTCCCGCAGGTTGTCGAACCTGCGGGTCTTTTTTACACGCCTCCTCGCAATCGTGAACATGCGTGTTTATTTTTTGCGCTATGCGCGAAGCGCCAGAAGAAATCTTAAGGAAATCTTAAGATAGTCTTAAGACAAAATTAAGATTTCTTTTTCGGATTTATGCCATACTATCCGCGTCTTGACGGTTACGGCGCTCGGCCGAGCGCGTATCTGACCGCCCGAGTCGAGTTGCCAGCAGAAAGGAAAAGACAGATGAAAAAGACAACGAATAAAAGCGCTCCCGCGCGCGCGTCAGTGTCGTGTACGCAGACGGTCGAAGATTCGATCCGCGCGCGCATCTTCACAATCCGCGGCGTTCAGGTGATGCTGGACCGCGACTTGGCGGAGCTGTATGGCGTGCCAACGAAAGCACTGAACCAGGCGGTCAAGCGTAATGCAAGTCGTTTCCCGTCAGAGTTTATGTTCGTACTGGATGATCGCGAGATGGGCGAACTGGTCACAAATTGTGACCGGTTTAAGGCGATGAAGCATTCTTCCGTCCCGATGCGCGCGTTTAGCGAATATGGGGTTGTCATGCTGGCTAATGTCCTCAGAAGCGAATCGGCCTTGCGTGTGAGTGTTCAGATCGCGAGAGCTTTTGTTGCGATGCGCCGGACCTTGGCGTCGATGGCACCGATGCTGGCACGCATAGAAACGGTCGAACGGCGGCAGATCGTGGACCAATCGCGGAACGAAGAGCGCTTTGAAACGATCTTCAAGGCGATGGGCGAAGGGGACTTTCCGCCGCAGAAGGTGTTCTGCGACGGCCGGCACTACTGCGCCGTTTCAAAGCTGGATGCCGCATTCATCCCGTCGATTCTCGGACGATTCCCGGAGGAATGACGCGTCGTAACCGTTGACGCGCGCGCGCGGGGTTTGATATACTATTCTCCAATAACGGGTTTATCCTGAACAAAAAAGGAAACAGAAGAAAATGATGATTCAGAAGGTCGTCGGGCGCGAGATCATCGATTCGCGCGGCAATCCTACGGTTGAAGTCGACGTCGTCCTCGACGACGGCACCCTCGGTCGCGCGGCCGTCCCCTCGGGCGCGTCCACGGGCGTGAACGAGGCGCTGGAGCTGCGCGACGGCGATCCCAAGCGCTACCTCGGCAAGGGCGTCCAGAAGGCGGTCGACAACGTGAACAAGGTCATCGCCCCCAAGCTCATCGGCAAGTGCGCGTGCGACCAGCGCGGCATCGACCAGCTCATGCTCAAGCTCGACGGCACGCCGACGAAGTCCAAGCTCGGCGCGAACGCGATCCTCGGCGTCTCGCTCGCGGTCGCGAAGGCGGCGGCGAACAGCCTTGGCATGCCGCTCTACCGCTACATCGGCGGCACCAACACCTACACGCTCCCCGTCCCGATGATGAACATCATCAACGGCGGCGCGCACTCCGACGCCCCGATCGCGTTCCAGGAATTCATGATCCGCCCCGTCGGCGCGAAGAGCTTCAAGGAAGGCCTGCGCTGCGGCGCCGAGGTGTTCCACAACCTCAAGAAGGTCCTCAAGGCGCGCGGCCTCTCCACGGCCGTCGGTGACGAGGGCGGCTTCGCCCCGGCGCTCGACTCCATCGAGGATGCGCTCGACTGCATCATCGCCGCCATCAAGAAGGCGGGCTACAAGCCGGGCAAGGACGTGACGATCGCCATGGACTGCGCCTCGAGCGAGTTCTTCAAGGACGGCATCTACGACTACACCTGGAAGGAAGGCAAGAAGGGCAAGAAGCTCACGAGCGCCGAGCAGGTCAAGTACCTCGAGGGCCTCGTCAAGAAGTACCCGATCGATTCGATCGAGGACGGCATGGCCGAAGGCGACTGGGACGGCTGGGTGGCGCTTACCAAGGCCATCGGCGACAAGTGCCAGCTCGTCGGCGACGACCTCTTCGTCACGAACGTCAAGTACCTCGAGAAGGGCATCAAGCTCGGCGCGGCGAACTCCATCCTCATCAAGGTGAACCAGATCGGCTCGCTGTCCGAGACGCTCGACGCCATCGAGATGGCGCACCGCGCGGGCTACACGTCGGTCACCTCGCACCGTTCGGGCGAGACCGAGGACGCGACGATCGCCGACATCGCGGTCGCCACGAACTCCGGGCAGATCAAGACCGGCTCCATGAGCCGCACCGACCGCATCGCCAAGTACAACCAGCTCCTCCGCATCGAAGAGCAGCTGGGCGCGAAGGCGGTCTACGGCTACAAGAAGGTCCGCTAAGGCCTTCCGGCGGCAGCCGTGAAAAAAGGCGGGGCGAAAGCTCCGCCTTTTTTGCTAGGGTTCTAGATTTCTAGGATTCTAGGATTCTAGGCCTCTAGGATTCTAGGGTTCTAGATTTCTAGACTTCTAGAATCCTAGACTTCTAGACTTCTAGCAGTACCCGAATGGGCAGTGCAGGACGTGCGTTTTTTTGATAGACTATGCGCCAATTCGCACAGGCGATTTTTCATTCACTCCAAAAAAGGAAAGTAAAAATGGAAACGAAGATTCTGCAGTTCGGCGAGGGCAACTTCCTGCGCTGCTTCATTGACTGGATGGTTCAGAAGATGAACGACGCCGCCGGGTTCGACGGCGCGGTCCAGATCATCCAGCCCATCGGCGACGAGCTGTGCGTGCCCGCGAAGATCCTCAACGACCGCGGCGGCCGGTACCACACGTGCCTCCGGGGCTTCATGAACGGCGAGAAGGTCGAGAAGATCGAGGAGATCACGTGCGTCAAGGGCGTCGACCTGCCCGCGAACATCGAGAAGTACGCGACGCTGCCGGCGCTCCGGTTCGTCGTCTCCAACACGACCGAGGCGGGCATCCAGTACGTCAAGGGCGCGGACACGTTCCCGGCCAAGGTGCTGCGGCTCGTCAAGGCGCGCCAGGCGGCGGGGCTCCCCGGCCTCGTCTTCATCCCGTGCGAGCTCATCGAGCACAACGGCGACAACCTGAAGAAGTGCGTCCTCCAGCACCTCGCGGACGAGCCGGGCGACACGGCCGCGCTCAAGGCGTACATCGAGAAGGACTGCGTCTTCTGCTCCACGCTCGTCGACCGCATCGTCGCGGGCCGCCCCGATCCCGAATCGGCCGCGCGCTACGCCGAGCAGCTGGGCGAGAAGGACGACGTGCTCGTCTGCGGCGAGCCGTTCCACTTCTTCGTCGTCGAGACGCCGGCCGGCTTCGACCTCGAGGCGGAACTGCCGCTGAAGAAGGCGGGCGTCAACGTCGTCTACACGCCGGACATGCAGCCCTACCGCACGCGCAAGGTGCGCTTCCTCAACGCGGCGCACACGACGATCGTCTACTGGGGCCTCGAGCGCGGCTTCGAGGAGGTCGCCCAGGTCGTGACCGATCCCGAGGGCGCGGCGTTCCTGAAGAAGGTGCTGTTCGAGGAGATCTACCCGACCGTCAACCTGCCCGACGCGGAGAAGACCGACTACGCGAACTCCATCGTCGAGCGCTTCACCAACCCGTTCGCGCACCACAAGCTCGCGTCGATCGCGCTCAACACGATCGCGAAGTGGAAGACGCGGTGCCTGCCGGTCGTCTGCGACTACTACAAGCTCAACGGCCGGCTGCCCGAGAACATGATGGCGGGCTACGAGGCGATCGCGCGCCACTACGACAACGCGAAGTGACCGGCCGCCGTGCGCTCCCGCATCGAAAATCCCGCCTCGCGCGGGATTTTTGATATACTATCCCCATATTTTTCAAACAAGGGGAACTGCATGGGAATGAAGACGAATCGTTGGGTGCGCACGCTCGCGCTGGGGGCGCTGTGCGCAGTCGCGCTCCGCGCCGCAGGTGATGCGCCGGATCCGGCCGAGGACTGGTCGCGCATCTATCTCGGCTCCGTGCCGAGCGTGAACGGCGACGGCACGAGCTTTGCGTTCGAATGGAACGACAGCCTCTGGATCGCGTCGGTGCGCGGCGGCTACGCGCGGCGGCTCGGCACCTCGCGCGCGGCGGACTCGTGGCCGGTGATGTCGCCCGACGGCACGAAGGTCGCGTTCGCCTCCGACCGCGACGGCGGCATGAAGGTCTTCGAGTTCGACGTCGTCAACGATTCGATCCGGCAGCTCACCTACCACTCCGAGGTCACCTTTCCGCGCGCGTGGTGCCCCGACGGCAAGCGCCTGCTCTGCCAGGGCTACCGCGACGATTCGGGGCCGAAGACGTGCGCGCGCATCGTCATCGTGCAGACCGACGCGCGGCGCGCGGAGGAGATCCCGTTCGACGTGGCGGCGTCCGATCCCGTGATGTCGCCCGACGGCGAATCGATCCTCTTCACGCGGCGCGGCGACGAGCTCTACCGCAAGCGGCCGCATTCGCGCTCGTCCTCGGCGGGGCAGATCTGGATGTTCAAGACGGCGACGCGCGAGTTCCTGCCGATGGTCCTCCACGAGAGCGACTGCCGCAACCCGATCTGGCGGCCCGACGGCGCGGGCTTCTACTACCTCGACGCGAAGGGCGGCGCGCGCAACGTGTGGTACCACAACCTCGCCGACGGCGCGGAGACGCAGCTGACCTTCTTCGCCGACGACCACGTCTTCCAGCCGTCGCTGTCGGCGGACGGGCGCACGCTCGTCTTCCGCCAGAAGTTCGACTTCTGGCGCTTCGACCCGACCAACCCGTCGACGGCGCCCGAGCGCATCATCCTGCGGCCCGGCGCGGGCTACGTCGAGCGCGGCGCCGCCAAGCGCCGCCGCTACGACTCGTGCTGGAACAACGACAGCGACGGCGACGTGACGTTCTGCGACAACGGCACGCAGATCGCGTTCACGACGGGCGGCGACCTCTATGTGATGGATACGGTCATCTGCGAGCCGACGCTCGTGCACGGCGAGACGGGCACGCACGAGCGCGAGTGCGTCTTCTCGCCCGACGGCGGTGCGCTCTACTACCTGTCCGACTGCGGCGACAACGTGGTCGTGATCAAGGCCGAGCCGGAGGATCCCCAGAAGCCCTGGTGGGAGAACGCCACCTTCCGCAAGACGCCCATCGTCACCGCCGGCGGGCACCGCGAGGCGCTGAACATCTCGCCCGACGGTTCGCGCCTCGCCTGGCAGGACCCGAACGGCATCTTCACCTTCGCGGACACCAACGGCACCGTCATCTGCCGCGGCCCGAACGCGACGGCGGGCGGCGCGTACGCGTGGAGTCCCGACGGCCGGTGGGTCGCCGCCGAGCTGGCCGACGAGTTCGCCAACTACGACGTCTGGATCATCTCGACGGACGGCACGCGCGCGCCCTACAACCTGTCGCGCAACTTCAAGTACGACGGCGCGCCGGCATGGAGCCCCGACGGCAAGATGATCGCGTTCGTCTCGGAGCTGCCGGAGATCGGCAACGGCCGCTACCTGCGCTACGTCTATCTCGACCGCGCGCTGGAGGAGGTGGAAACCTACGTCCACGACTACGACCGCGCGCGCACGGTCATCCGCGAGAACGCCGTCGATCCCGCGCGCTACGCGGGGCTGGAGCTGCCGAGCGCCCATCTCGACGACGCGCAGGAATTCGCCCCCGACTTCACCGACCTCGCCGAGCGCGTGCGCACGCTCGCCGTCGACTGCGCGCTGCCGTTCTTCTGCTGGGACTCGCGCACGATCGCGTACGCCGCCGCCGGGCAGAAGACGGATACGGTCCGCATCCCCGACCGCCTGACGCCGAAAAAGCTCTTCGACTGCACCGGCGTGCCGCGCGCGTGGGTGAAGAAGGGCGACCGGATCCTCTGGATCGTCAACCGGCGCCCGGCGATCAACGACCGGCAGCTGACGTTCAACGTCTACCAGAACACCGTCTACGAGGACTACCAGGAGCTGGCGTTCCGCACGGCATGGGCGCGCATCCGCGACCTCTACTACGATCCGAATACGCACGGCGCGGACTGGCCGGCGGTCGGCAACCGCTTCCTTCAGCCGATCCGCCACGCGACGTCGTACTCCGTCTTCATCCGCCTCATGAACATGGTCCTCGGCGAGCTCGACTCGTCGCACCTCGGCTTCTACATGAACGACAACTCGCGCCGCGAGTGGTCGCGCAAGACGGAGCTCGGCGCGTGGGACGAGCAGACGGCGCACCTGGGGCTGCGGTTCGAGCGCGAGCGCGCGCCCGACGGCTGGGTGGTGAAGGACGTCGTGCCGGGCGGGCCCGCCGACCGGTACGGCTTCGACATCCAGAAGGGCGACGTGGTGATCGCGATCGACGGCGTGAGCGTCGGCGGCGGCATCGACCCGACGAGCGTCCTCAACGGCCCGGCGAACCGCAAGGTGCGCGTCACGTTCCGGCGCACGGGCGGCGCGGCGCAGACGGTCGTGATCACGTCGTGCTCCTTCGCCGACGCGCGCACGCTCGTGGCGGCCGCGGAGCTGAAGGCGAAGCGCGCGCGCGTGCACGAGCTGTCGAACGGGCGGCTGGGGTACCTCAACATCGACGAGATGAACTGGGCGAGCTTCTGGACCTTCCAGCACGAGGTCTTTTCCGAGGGCTACGGGCGCGACGGCCTCGTCATCGACGTGCGCAACAACCTCGGCGGCTTCACGGCCGACCAGATGCTCCAGATCCTCCTCGGCGGCGACCACTCGCGCGCCGTCTCGCGCCAGTGCGGCGCAGGCTACCTCTTCGGCTATTGGGGACGGCCGGTCTGGTCGAAGCCGATCGTCGTCCTGGCGAACGAGAATACGTCCTCGAACGGCGAAATCTTCTCGCACGCGATCAAGACGCTCAAGCGCGGCAAGCTCGTCGGACGCGAGACGGGCGGCGGCGTGATCGGCACGTACGACAATCCGCTCCTCGACCTCGGCTCGTTCCGCGACGCGCGCTACGGCTGGTTCCTGCTGGACGGCACCGACATGGAGAACCACGGCGCGAAGCCGGACGTGGAGGTGGACGACCTGCCGGGCGACCTCGACAAGGGGTTTGACCGCCAGCTCGACAAGGCCATCGAGGTGCTGGCCGCCGACGTGGAGGCGTGGCGCGCGGCGAACCCGCCGATCGACTTCAGATACGCGCGCTGACCGGCGCGAATGTTGGCGGCGGCAAACTGATTGACGCGGGCGGGGCGCTTTGGTATACTTTGCCGCATCCGTTTCAAGCAACACAAACGAAAGGAAAAAAACTATGGCTAAATGGGTTTGCCCCGTCTGCGGGTATGTGTACGAAGGCGCCGCGGCGCCGGAGAAGTGCCCCCAGTGCGGCGTGCCGGGCGCGAAGTTCCTCAAGCAGGAGGCGAAGGGCGGCCGCGAGTTCGTCTGCGAGCACCACGTGGGCGACGGCATCGTCGACGATCCCGAGGTGACGCAGGGCCTCAAGGACCACTTCGCCGGCGAATGCACCGAGGTCGGCATGTACCTCGCGATGTCGCGCCAGGCGGACCGCGAAGGCTATCCCGAGGTCGCCGAGGCGTACAAGCGCATCGCGTTCGAGGAGGCCGAGCACGCGGCGAAGTTCGCGGAGCTCCTGGGCAAGACGATCGACATCGTCACCGACTCCACGAGGGAGAACCTCCGCCGCCGCGCCGACGCCGAGGCGGGCGCGACCGCCGGCAAGCTCGCGATCGCCAAGCGCGCGAAGGAGCTCGGCTACGACGCGATCCACGACACCGTCCACGAGATGGCGAAGGACGAGGCGCGCCACGGCAAGGCGTTTCAGGGCCTTCTGGACCGCTACTTCAAGTAAGCGGCGGACGACGGGCGCCGAGCGGCGTCCCGCACACGGAGCGCGGCAGATCTGCCGCGCTTTGTTTTTTGATATACTACGCGGCATGAAGATCATCGACGGAAAGCTGTTGGCGGCGAACCTGCGCGCGGAGATCGCGGCGGGCGTCCAGGAACTGAAGGCGACGCGCGGCATCGTCCCCGGCCTCGCGGTCATCCTCGTCGGGAACAACCCCGCGAGCGTGAGCTACGTGACCGCGAAGGAGAAGGCGTGCGCAGAGGCGGGCATGTACTCGCGCGAAATCCGCCTGCCGGAGACGACGACCGAGGCGGAGCTCGTCGCGCGCGTGAAACGCCTCAACGCCGATCCCGCGATCCACGGCATCCTCGTGCAGCTGCCCGTGCCGAAGCACATCCGCGACAAGGCGGTGATCGACGCCATCGCGCCCGAGAAGGACGTCGACGGCTTCACGCCCGTCAACGTCGGCAAGATGCTCATCGGCGAGAAGTGCTTCCTGCCGTGCACGCCGCACGGCATCCTGAAGCTGATCGAATTTTCGGGCATGGACGTGAAGGGGAAGCACGCCGTCGTGATCGGCCGCTCCAACATCGTCGGCAAGCCCGTCGCGGTGCTGCTCGCGCGCAAGGAGACGAACGCGACCGTCACGCTCTGCCACACGGGGACGCCCGACGTCGCGTCGTTCACGCGCACCGCCGACATCGTCGTCGTCGCGGCGGGCCGGCCCGGGACGCTCACGGGCGACATGCTCAAGCCGGGCGCGGTCGTGATCGACGTCGGCGTCAACCGCATCCCCGACGCGACGCGCCCGAAGGGGTTCCGGCTTGTGGGCGACGCCGACTTCGAATCGTGCGCGGCCGTCGCGGGCGCGATCACGCCGGTTCCCGGCGGCGTCGGTCCGATGACGATCACAATGCTCCTGTGGAACACGCTGGAGGCCGCGAAGTGAAGTTTCTCCTCCTCGCGCTGACGATCGCGGCGCAGCCGCTCGTCTCGCCCGACGTCCTGGAGCCGTCGGTCCAGAACGAGGTGGACCACGCGCTCGCGCGCGCGCCGACGAACGCGGTGCCGGTCGACGCGACGCAGCTCGCGATCGCGCTCGTCTCCGCCCAGCGGGCGGACGGCCGCTGGACGGTCGGCACGAACGACGTCACGCAGGTCGTCGTCGCGATTCTCAGCGAGCTGTCCGCGCCGCACGACGATACGCCGACATCGTCATCCCCGTCGCGGCCTTGAAGACGCGCGCGAACGTCGGCGTCGAGGCGTAGCCGCAGAGGTTCGCGACCGCCGCGAGGTCGCACAGCGGATTGCGCAGGAGCTTTTTCGCCCGCTCGAGGCGCACGGCGCGGATCTCGTCGAGCACCGAATGGCCCGTCGCGTTGCGGAAGCGGATTTCCGCGAGCCGCCGCGAGCAGGGGAAGACCGCGAGCACGTCGCGCGCCGCGAGGCCGTCGCACGCCTTGGCGCGGATGACCTCGGACGCCGTGAGCGCGAAGCGGTCCGTCCGGAGGAAGGTGCGCGACGAGTTGCGGCGGACGAGCCCGAGCGGCGGCACGGTGACGGCGGTGCGCGCGGCGAGCCGTCCCGCGACGAGTTCCGCGAGGAGCGCGCCCGCGCGGTAGCCCGATTCCTTGAAGTCGAGCCGCACGCTCGAAAGCGTGGGATTCGTCCCCTCGCAGACGGTGACCTCGTCGTCCACGCCGACGACCGCGCACTCGAACGGCACCGACACGTGCGCGAGCAGGCAGGCCGTCAGCAGGTTGTCGGCCGCGCGGTCGTTGGCGGCGAGAATGCCGCACGGCTTGGGCAGCGCGCGGAGCCACGCGATGAGCTCGCGCTGCGTCTCCTTGACGGCGAGGCCTTCACGCGACGGCGCGAAGACGTGGAGGCGGCGGTGCAGCCGCGTGAGGAGCGACGCGAAGTGGTTGAGCCGGTTTTCACTCCACGCATAGGGGACGGACCACGGCACGAAACCGTAATCGCGGCAGTCCTTCGCGGCGAGCTCGCGCGCGGCGAGCTCCACTGCGGCGGGCGAGTCGGTGAAGACGCCGGAGAAGGCGCGGGCGACGCGGCGCGGCGGGAAGCAGTCCAGGAGGATCGTGCGCGCGGGGTCGAAGAGCGAGGCGTCGAATTCGCTCTGGCGGTCGTTGACGCTGAGCACGGTGCCGACGGGCCGCCAGAAGTCGAGCACCTCGTCGAGCGCGGCGCGGTCGAAGCGCTCGGTGTAGACCTGCACGTGCCAGCCGATCTCGCGGGCGAACGCGCTCAGGCCCTCCAGCCGGAGGCGGGCGGCATAGGTATCGTTGCGTTGAAAGAAGAGAATGGTGTCCATGGCGGGGTTCTAGGATTCTAGTATATCACAAAACGGGCGTGTTGCGCAATTGGATAAATAATTGATTCGCAAATGAATAAAATCCGCCCGGCCGAAATGCTATACTATGCGCAGATTTAATTCCCCCCTCGGCGCACGGCTTTCCCCGCGCGCCGTTTTTTGTTTCCGCGGCAGAAGTGCCGCGCCGCCGCCGGGAAAAATACCCGAACGGGTAGTGCCGCGCGCTGGATTTTATGATACAATATGCGCCAGACTGATTGACTTTTCCAGCAGAATCAACAAAGGAACGACAAATGAACGAAAGTCTGAACGTCAAGCCCGCCGGGTCCTGCATGTGGGACGCCGCGAGCCTCGGTGAAATCATGCTCCGCCTCGATCCGGGCGACGGGCGCATCCACACGACGCGCGAATTCAAGGTGTGGGAAGGCGGCGGCGAATACAACGTCGTGCGCGGTCTGCGGCGCTGCTTCGGACTGAAGACGACGGCCGTCACCGCGTTCGCGGACAATCCCGTCGGCCGGCTCGTCGAGGACTTCATGCTTCAGGGCGGCGTCGACACGAGCCACATCAAGTGGGTGCCGTACGACGGCATCGGCCGCACGGTGCGCAACGGCCTCAACTTCGTCGAGCGCGGCTACGGCTGCCGCGGCGCGCGCAGCTGCGCCGACCGGGGCCTGACCGCCGTCAGCCAGCTCAAGCCGGGCGACATCGACTGGGACCAGCTCTTCGGCAAGGAGGGCGTGCGGTGGTTCCACACGGGCGGCATCTTCGCCGCGCTCAGCGAAACGACGGCGGACGTCGTCATCGAGGCGCTGAAGGCCGCGAAGAAGTACGGCACCGTCACGAGCTACGACCTCAACTTCCGCGCGAGCCTCTGGAAGTCCATCGGCGGCAACGCGAAGGCGCAGGCGGTCAACCGGGAGATCGCGAAGTACGTGGACGTCATGATCGGCAACGAGGAGGACTTCACCGCCGCGCTCGGCATTGAGGTCGAGGGCGTGGACAAGAACCTGACGACGCTCCCCATCGAGGGCTTCCGGAAGATGATCGAGAAGGCGGTCGGCATCTATCCGAACTTCAAGGCGGTCGCGACGACGCTGCGCTCGGTCAAGTCCGCGACGATCAACGACTGGTCGGCGATCTGCTGGTACAAGGGCGAGCTGCACCAGTCGATCTCGCGCCCGGGCCTCGAGATCTACGACCGCGTCGGCGGCGGCGACTCGTTCGCGTCGGGCCTCGTCTACGGCTTCATGACGTTCGACGACGCCGAGAAGGCGGTGAACTACGGCGCGGCGCACGGCGCGCTGGCGATGACGACGCCCGGCGACACGTCGATGGCGACGAAGGCCGATGTCGAAAAGCTCGTGGGCGGCGGCTCCGCCCGCGTGGACCGCTGACCGAAAAGGCAATCGTCCTTCAAATTGAAACATCCCTTCGTCCGAAGGGATGTTTTTTTAATTTTTTTGTTCTTCCCCCTTGTGGGGGAATTTTTTTGCTTTTCCCCCTTGCGGGGGATACGATAATATGCTATCATATGCGCATGCTCGGCGGGGGGTCTGTCGGGACAACCTAACAAGAATGGAGAAGTCGATGAAAAACTACTGACGGCATTGGCGACGGCGGCGACGGCCGCGCTTGGTTTCGCCGAGATTAAGGGAACCGAAGGGTTTGAAGACTCTTCCTATCGTGCCGCGTACGGCAACGACAAGCCTTCGCAGGATGCCGCGTATCCGTTCGACGGCTACGGCGATTACTACGGGAGTCTCGATGACGACGGCGATGTGGAACTTCTCGCGGACGGCGCCTCATGCGTCGATGCCGTCATGCAGTTCAAATGCGCGGACGCGCCGGACGAGTTCGACGGGGACGAGAAACTCGTCGTTTTCGCGAATTCCGACGGCAAGCTCGTCGTGGTGGACGCGGACGCCGCCAACGTCACGACGACCGACATCACGGAGGGCACGTGGTATCGTCTGACCATCGTGTCCGTGGATGAAACGGTGAACGACGTGACGGTCAAGAAGTTCAAGGTTTACGTCGATAGCGTTCTGGCGAAGACGGAGGGCGGCACCGATTCGTTCACGAGCCGCGTGGCCGACAGCAATTCCGTCACCACGATGACGCTCTCGGGAACCGGCAAGGTGGACAACTTCGTCGCCCGCACGACCGATCCCTTCGTGACGCCGGCGTCGGTCGTCGCTCAAATCGGCAGCGAAAAATTCGAGACGTATGCCGATGCGCTCTCCGACGCGCTCAAGTTCGGCAAGGCGATAACGATTCTCGATGGCAACGTCGTCGTCGACGGCACCTCCGCCGCGCCGTATCAAATTCCGGATGTCGCCAGCCTCAAGGCCTTGCAGGAGGCCGTGGCCGCCGGCTACGGCGCCAACAAGTACTACGTCCAGACGGCGGACATCGCTCTTACCGAAGCCTGGCCGGGCATTGGTATCCAGAACGGCAAGGATTTGGTTAACTATACCGTTGGAACAGCTTCAGGTAATATTACGCAGGAAGAAGCAGATCGGCGCGATGCTAAGTGGAGTGCTGGTGCATTCAAGGGAACTTATGACGGTGGAAACTATACGATTTCAAACTTCCAGATGGTTGGTGTGGCGGGGAATCCCGATAGCACTACCGAGGGTCTCGACTACTGCGGATTCTTCAACTCAGTTGATGGTGCGACAATCAAGAACCTCAAGATTCAGTATGCTGGCGCGCTCTTTGCGACTGATACAACCGCCACCACGAAGGAATGTGGCGCGACGTTCGTCGGTGTTGCCAAGAACTCGACGCTCCAGAATCTGACCTCTCTCGAAGGCACGGTTTCCTGCTCAAAGGGCTTTGGCGGCATTGTTGGCTATCTTGCTGCCGGCTCAAGTGTTGAAAGCTGCACAAACAACGTAAATCTCACATCGCTTGCCAATAACAAGGTTGGTGGCATTGCTATGATTTGCCAGCAGTCGAATTGCTCCATTACCGACTGCAAGAATAACGGCACTACGACGACTAAGTCTGGTGAGCATGGTGGTATTGTTGGTTACACCGATGCTATCACCATTGACGGTTGCGTGAATACGGCGGCTTGCAAGATGTTCTATCACCATGGCGGCACAGTCACGCTGTCTGGCGCGAATAAGGGTAATGCAACAGTTGCATCTTACACAGGTGTTGCCACCCCTGGTCTCAACTTTGCCACGGTCGATGGCAATGTCGCCACCTTTGTGGCGGATAACGCCCTTGCCGCTGGCAACACCTACAAGGTGATGGGGCCGAATGCCGCCTATGCGTTTGCCCAGGCTGGCGCGATTTCGTTCGACGAGGCACTTGCCGTTGTGACTGTCACGGCGGCGGAAGGTCTTGTTCTCACCACCTCCACATCCGGCACCGTGACGACCTACACGGCGGCAGCCGCCGTCGCGAAGATCGGCGACACGAAGTACACCTCGCTTGCGGCGGCTGTTGATGGTGCGGCTGAAGGCAGCACGATCATCCTCCTTGCCGACGTCGCGTTGACCGAGACTCAGACCATCTCCAAGTCGGTAACGCTTGACCTCAACGGGAAGAAGGTGACGGCTACGGACTGCCGTGCGTTCCATGTGACGGCTGGTACGGTCGCTTTCACCGGCACCGGAACGATTTCCACCGTCGTAACGCAGGGGACGAAGCTTGACTCCTCCAGTTCTGTCATCCGCGTTGGCAGCAACACGGCTGTGACGAGTTTCACGCTCGGCGAGAACGTGACAGTCACCTCTGACTACTGCTACGGCATCACCTACTTTGGCACGATGAAGCAGACAGTCGTCATCAACGGCACTGTTACGGTGACTGGCGTGCAGGCTGCGATCTCCGGAAATGGTCTTGCTACGTACAACAAGGCTGCGGGCGGATCTGACGTGACTGTTAACGGCACGGTTTCGGCGACGCAGGATTACGCAATCTACAATCCGCAGACCGGCACGACGGCAATCACTGGAATTGTGACAGGCGGTATCGAAGTCAAGGCTGGCACGGTGACGGTTGCCGGAACCGCAACGGTTACGGCACGCAATGTCACGCCGTCGCACAGCTCGAACCAGAACGGCACCTCCACGCAGGGCTACGCGATTGCTGCTGTCGGCAACTCGTCCTACAAGCAGCCTGCGAAGGTCAGCGTGGCCGCTGGAGCCACTGTGACGGGCAGTGTGATCATCCTCAAGGAGAACAATTCCGAGACCTATGGCGAAATCACTTCGGCCGTCAACACGCTTACGGTCCCCGAAGGCTATGTGTGGAATGGCCCCGCCGATGGCGTTTACACGCTTGCGGTGGCATCCGGCTTCGACGGCGGCGAAGACGGCAAGTCGTTCACGATCGACGGCGAAGTGACGCTTCCTGTGGGCAAGGTCCTGACTGACACGGCATCTGCCGCGACGGGTCTGACCTACGCGCAGGCGGCTGTGCTCGGTCTCCTCGACGAGACGACCGGCGAACTCAAGAAGGACGTGACGCCCACGATCTCGATCGTCAACGGCAATGTGGTCGTCTCGCTCGACGGCACGGCGGTTGACGCAACGCGTTACACCGTGATGCTCAACGTCTATGAGAAGGCGAGCCTCACGGCCGAATGGCCTGTCGAGCCGACCACGAGCTATGAGCTTGGCAGCGAGACCGAAGCCGCAGGCTTCACGCCCTCCGACGACGCCGCCGGGTTCTACAAGGTCGGTGTCACGATCGAGGACGCTACGTCTGGCAACTGATGCTTCAGGCACAGGCACAAAGGGCGGATCCCCGGCGCGGCCGGAGGTCCGCCCGCCTGTAAACGGATGCGGTGTAACCTTTGGTCCCGGTCGGTGTAGACAGGGCAAGGACATAGAAGAATATTTTGCTCAACGTCGAGAACGTCCGCGCCAACCGCGCGAACGGCTACTTTTCCTGCTTCGCGATGATGCTTCCCAAGTATCTCTTCAAGATTTGGGGGTTCATCCTCTACCCAACTGGGTAGTGCGCGAGGGCGCGGTTTTTGGTAAAATATGCGGCATCTGGCAAAGTCCGTGGCGTTCTGCCGCCCGGAAAACCACCATAAGGAAATCAGAACAATGGACATGATCAAAACTCTCGGCGACGCGGGCATCATCCCCGTCATTGTCATCGACGACCTCACCAAGGCGGTGCCGCTCGCGCAGGCGCTCGTGAAGGGGGGGCTGCCGGTTCTCGAAGTCACCTTCCGCACCGCGTGCGCGGCGGAGGCGATCGCGAAGATCAAGGCGGAAGTCCCCGGCGCGCGGCTCATCGCGGGCACGGTGCTGACGCTTCAGCAGCTCACGGCGGCGAAGGCGGCGGGCGCGGAGGCGTGCGTCGCGCCCGGGTTCGATCCCGCGATCGTCAAGGCGGCGAACGAACTCGGCCTGCCGTTCTGCCCCGGCGTGGCGACGGCCTCGGAACTGAGCCAGGCGCTCGCGCTCGGCTGCAAAATGGTCAAGTTCTTCCCGGCGGAATCGGCCGGCGGCGTCAAGTACATCAAGGATCTCCTGGGCGCGTTCCGCTGGACGGGCGTCAAGTTCATGCCGACGGGCGGCGTGAAGCTGTCGAACGTCGGCGACTACCTCGCCGTGCCCGAGATCATCTGCTGCGGCGGCACCTGGATCGCGCCGAAGGATGCGATCAAGGCGGGCGACTGGGCGGCCATCGAGAAGCTGGCGGCGGACGCGGCGGCGCTCGCGAGGGAAATCAAGTCCAAGTAAGGAGAAAACGACATGGCGACGACGAAGGCGAAACCGTTCATCCATCCCGACTTCCTGCTCACGACGAAGGCGGCGCGCGAGCTCTACCACGGCTACGCGGAGAAGATGCCGATCATCGACTACCACTGCCATCTGCCGCCGGTGGAGATCGCCGAGGACAGGCGCTGGACCGACATCGCCGACGTCTGGCTCGGCGGCGACCACTACAAGTGGCGCCAGATGCGCTCCAACGGGTTCGCCGAGCGCCTCTGCTCGGGGCGCGGCACGGACGGCTGCGCGTCGGGCTGGGAGAAGTTCGAGGCGTTCGCGAAGACGATGGAGCGGCTCGTCAAGAACCCGCTCTTCGACTGGTCGCACCTGGAGCTCGCGCGCTACTTCGGCGTCACCGAGCGGCTGTGCGGCGCGAGCGCGAAGCGCATCTACGACAAGTGCAACAGGCAGCTGAAGGCGAAGTGGTTCTCGGCGCGCGGCCTCATGAAGAAGTCGAACGTCGCCGTCGTCTGCACGACGGACGATCCCGTCGACTCGCTCGAATACCACCTCGCGATCGCGCAACAGCCGTTCGCGACGCAGATCCGTCCGGCGTGGCGCTCGGACAAGGCGTCGAAGATCGAGACGCTGAAGGTCTGGAACGACTGGATGGACCGGCTCGGCGCGGCGGCGGGGATGGCGGTCAAGACGTATGACGACTTCCTTGCGGCGATGGCCAAGCGCCACGACTTCTTCGCGCAGGCGGGCTGCGTCGTCTCCGACTACGGCATCACCGAGATCTTCGCCGCGCCCTACACCGAGGCGGAGGTCGCGCGCATCTTCAGGAAGGCGCGCGGCGGCAAGGCGGTCACGCCCGAGGAGGCGCTGAAGTTCAAGAGCGCGTGGCTGTACGAGGGCCTGAAGGCGGACTGCCGGGCGAACTGGACGACGCAGCTGCACTACAACTGCCTGCGGGATCTGAACGGCGCGATGTACGACGTGATGGGGCCGGACACGGGCTTCGACTGCATCGGCGACTGGTCGGTGACGGAGAACCTCGCCAAGCTCTTCGACCGCCTCGAGCGCGAAGACGCGCTGCCGCGCTGCATCCTCTACTCGCTCAACCCGAAGGACAACGAGATGCTCGCGACGGTGATGGGCTGCTTCCAGAAGGCGCCCTGTCGCGGCAAGATCCAGCTCGGCGCGGCGTGGTGGTTCCTCGACCAGAAGGACGGCATGCGCAAGCAGATCGAGGCGCTTGCGGCGCTCGGCTCGCTCGGCAACTTCGTCGGCATGCTGACGGACAGCCGCTCGTTCCTCAGCTACACCCGCCACGAATACTTCCGGCGCCTGCTGTGCCAGAAGCTCGGCGAGGAGGTGGAGAAGGGCGAGCTGCCGAACGACCTCAAATGGCTCGGCGGCATCGTCCGCGACATCTCCTTCAACAACGCAAACGAGTACTTCGGGTTCAAGGCATGATCATCCATCCGCTGGACAACGTCGAGATCCGCGCCGACGGGCACAAGTACGCCCTGCGCGACATCGCGGCAGGCGAGAACATCATCAAGTACGGCCTGCCGATCGGCCACGCCACCGAGCCGATCGCGAAGGGCGCGCACGTCCACGTCCACAACGTGAAGACGAACCTCGGCGAGGTGCTGGAATACCGGTACGAGCCGGACTTCACGGACGTGGAACGCCGGCCCGCGCCGCTCTTCAAGGCGTTCCGCCATCCCGACGGGCGCATCGGCATCCGCAACGACCTGTGGGTCATCCCGCTCGTCGGCTGCGTGAACCGCCTCGCCGAGCGGCTGGCGCAGGCGTGCGGCGGCCTCTCGCTTCAGCATCCCTACGGCTGCTCGCAGATGGGGCAGGACCACGAGACGACGGCGAACCTGCTCGCGAACTTCGTGCGTCACCCGAACGCGGGCGGCGTGCTCGTCGTCGCGCTCGGCTGCGAGAACAACACGCTCGAGAGCTTCAAGCAACGGCTCGGCCTCGCCCCGACGGACGTCGACGGCGCGAAGATTGGCCTCAACCTCCGCTTCCTGCGCGCGCAGGATCCCGGCGACGAGTACGAACGCGGCCTTGCGCTCCTGAAGGAGCTGGACGCGGCGCGCCCGAAAGCGCGCGTGGACGTGCCGGCGTCGGAGCTCGTCGTCGGCCTCAAGTGCGGTGGCTCGGACGGATTCAGCGGCCTGACGGCCAACCCGCTCGTCGGGCGCTTCAGCGACTGGCTCGCGGCGCGCGGCGGCTCGACGATCCTCACGGAGGTGCCGGAGATGTTCGGCGCGGAGACGCTGCTCATGAAGCGCTGCCGCACGCGGGCGATCTTCGACAAGTGCGTCCGGATGATCAATGGCTTCAAGGACTACTACACGTCGCACAACCAGGTCTGCTACGAGAACCCCTCGCCCGGCAACAAGGCCGGCGGCATCACGACGCTCGAGGACAAGTCGCTCGGCTGCGTGCAGAAGGGCGGCTCCGCGCCGGTGGAGGACGTGCTCCTCTACGGCGAGCGCGTGAAGGCGCACGGGCTCACGCTGATGACGGGCCCGGGCAACGACCTCGTCGCGTCCACGGTGCTCGCGGCGGCGGGCGCGCACCTGATCCTCTTCACGACGGGGCGCGGCACGCCGTTCGGCTGCGTGATCCCGACGCTGAAGGTCGCGACGAACGATACGCTCGCGGCCGCGAAGCCGAACTGGATCGACTGGAACGCGATGTCGAATCCCGACGTCGAGCAGTTCGCCGCGAAGGTGCTGCGCGTCGCCTCGGGCGAGGAGCTGGCGAAGAACGAGGTGAACGGTGCGCAGGGCATCGCCATCTTCAAGGACGGGGTGACGCTCTGAAGGCCAGCGTCATCATCCCCAGCCACCGCAGCGAAACGACGCTGCCCGCGACGCTCGCCAGCCTCCGGCGGGCGTTCGCGTCCGCGCACCTGACCGAGGGTGCGGACGTCGAAGTGATCGTGTCGGAGGACCCCGACGGCCGCGGCGTCAGCTGGGCGCGCAACCGGGGGCTCGCGCGCGCGCGCGGCGCGTACATCTTTTTCGTCGACGCGGACGACACGGTGCGCGAAGGCTTCCTCGCGCGGCCGCTCGCGCTGCTGGATGCGTCGCGCGCCGACTACTGCATCTTCGGCTCCAGCGACGCGCCGCTCAAGCGCGACTACAACCTCGACGGCAACGCGGCGATCCGCGCGGCGTTCCTGCCGGCCTACATCGGCTATTCGTGGCGCGACGTCGCGCGCCGTCTCTGCGGCGGGTCGCTCTGGAAGAACCGCGAGCCCGGCAGTGTCTGGCGCCACGCCTTCCGCCGCGACTTCCTGGAACGCTGGAACATCCGCTTCAACGAGCGGCTGTTCATCTACGAGGACGCGCCGTTCCTCTGCGAATGCGCGATCCGCGCCGAGAAGGTGCGGTGCCTCCCCGAAGTTCTCTACAACTACACGCCGGGCGCGGCGGGACTCATCCGCTCGCTGCCGGGCACCGCGAAGCACTGGGCGTACAAGCGCGAAATCCGCCGCGAACGCGAACGGCTCAATGCGCTCGCGGGCGGGACGATCCGGCGCTACTACGCCGCGAGCCAGTTCCTCGGGCGGCTGGAATTCCTCCGCCACCTCGGCGCGGGGCGCTAGTCCGCCGTGCCGCGCGCCGTCGCGGGAATGAAGGGGATCGAGCCGTCCGCGTTGCGCACGTAGCGCTCGATGCACGCCGAGCGGCGGCAGTCCGCGCCACCGGGCAGCGTCGCGTTGTGGTAGAGCATGTACCACTCGCCCTTGAAGAACACGCTGCCGCCGTGGATCGTGCCCGTCCCCTCGGCGCAGTCCATGATCTTCCCGCCGTACGTCCACGGCCCGTGGATCGACTTCGCGGTGGAATAGGCCCAGTGCTCGGGCACGCCGCCCGCCGCGTATTCGAGGTAGTACGTGTCGCCCACCTTGTAGATCCACGGCGCTTCCTCGAAGTTCGTGTCGATCGGCTTGCGCGCGCCTGCACCGCGCGTCTTCTTGAGCGGCGTGCCGAACGCCGACGCGTCCATCAGCCCCGGCACGGGCTTCACCTCGCCCGCGAGCTCGACCATGTTCTCCTTCAGCTCCGCGTACCAGCAGCCGGGCGTGCCGCCGCAGTTGCCCCAGAAGAGATACGCCTGGCCGTCGTCGTCGATGAAGACGGACGGGTCGATGTAGCCCGCGCCGGGCCCGACGAGGGGCTTGCCGATCGGATCGGTCCACGGCCCTTCGGGGCTGTCCGCGACCGCGACGCCGATCGAGTCGCCGCGCGGGTTGAGCCCGTAGACGGCCACGTACCAGTACCACTTCCCGTTGCGCTTGATCGCCTGCGACGCCCACGCGCGGTTGTCGCCGAGCGCCCATTTGAACACCGCCGGCGTCATCACCGGGCCGAGGTCCTCCCATGTCTGGAGATCCTTCGTGCGGATGACGCCCCAGTCGCGCATCGTGTACCCGCGCGCGTCCGGCTCGTCGTGGCCGGAGAAGACGTAGAGCCACTCGCCGTCGACGACGGCCGCGGGATCGGGCGTGAAGCGCGTCTTCACGATCGGGTTGGTGCCGTCGGACGTGAGCGGCGCGTCCGTGCGCGGCGCGACGCGCAGATAGTCGAAGTCGGCGAAGCCGCCGACGCCCGCGGCGGTCGTCGAGAAGCAGCAGAGGCCGAACCGGTAGCCGATGAAGTGCGGCATGGTGTACACGAGGTCGAACGCATCGCCGAACGGCACCCACGCCTGGCCGTCGAACGAGTACCAGAACTGCCCCTTGTCGGTCGCCGCCGGGATGCCCGAATAGACGCGCGCCTTCCCGGGCGTAAAGTCGCACACCGCCTTGAGCCACACCTTCGTCGCGCCGTCGGGCAGCGCGACCTTCTGCCGCTCGCGGACGGGGACCGAAACGTTCGTCTTCTGCTTGTCGCGCGTCGGCACGACGTCGGGCGACCAGAGGACGAGCTCCTTCCTACCGCCGCGCACCCTGACAGCTGCGAGTCCGTACAGCTTCTGGAGAAGCGTGAGCCCCGCGACATCGCCTTCCCTGAGGCCGGAGACGTCGATGCACGTCTCGCCTTCGCACGCCGGACCGAACGTGCGCTGGGTGAGCGTATTGCGCGCCTTGAGCAGCTCGCCGTCTACGCGCCCCGCCCTGATGCGCATGAAGCCGGGCCTTTCGGAAAGCGACCAGTTGGCGTCGTC
>JAFUEM010000044.1 GCA_017463935.1 Kiritimatiellia bacterium | reverse complement strand
GCTCGTCGGCGCGCAGGCGGCGGCGCCGCTCGCGTGGCAGGTGGCGCGCGCGCTCTATCCGGCGGACGAAGGGCCGTGGTACGGGGAGAGGGAAGAGAGGGAAGAGTTGAGAGTTGAGAATGGAGAGTTGAGAGTTGAGGGTGGAGAGGGGAGAGTGCTTTTATCCACTTTCAGCTCTCCACTTTCAACTCTCAACTCTCAACTCTCTCTCGCCGTGCCGGAGGATGGCGCGCGTTTCGTGCTCGTGCCGAACCTGCCGCAGCAGAAAATCGTCTGCAAGGTGATCGGCAATCCCGACGGGCGGCGGCTGTGGTGGTTCGTGGACGGTGCGCCGGTGGGCGAAAGCGTCGGCAGCCAGCCGTTCCCGGTGGAGATGACGGCGGGCACGCACGTCATCACCTGCGCCCGGCTCGACGGCGAGACGGCCGAGGCGACGGTTGAAATCGTGCGCCCGCGCTAGGACTTGATTTTCGCCTTGCATTTTGAGGGCGAGGTGTGCTAAAATTCTTGCGTCACATGTTGTTCTGGACGGTGCAATGTCAAAGGAAGGTGCAACGATGCCGCAGCAGAGGCGTAATATGATAGATTACAATACACGTGGCACGCGCAAAGACAAGAAACGGGGGAACAGGCAAAATGAAAGAAAATTCAGTCAGGACGCACGGCAACGGGTGCAGCCGGCGCGATTTCTTCAAGGGGATGTCGCTGATCGCGGGCGGCGCGGTGCTTGGCCGTGCGCTGAAACCGGGTGTCGCGTTCGGGGCGGACGCGCCGGTGCCGCCGGGCGAAGGCGACCTGGACTATCCGGTGGAAGGTCTTGAGGCCGTCACCTCGCGTCCGATCACGGTTGCGGTGATGGGCGCGGGATCGCGCGGCGGCACGTATGCGTGGTACGCGGCGAAATTCCCGAAGGCGATGAAGGTGGCGGCGGTTTCCGACATCAACCCGCAGCGGCTCAAGGCGATGGCCGATTATCACGGCGTCGCGGAGAACCGCCGCTACGGCGACTTCCATGACATGCTCGCGGCGGGGCGCGTCGCCGACGCGATGATCATCGCGCTTCCCGACAACCTCCACTACGAACCGGCGATGGCGGCGATGGCGCAGGGCTACGATCTCCTGCTCGAAAAGCCGATGGCGCAGACCGAGCAGGAATGCCTTGATCTTCTCAGGCGCCAGCGCGAGACGGACGCGATCGTCGGCGTCTGCCACGTGCTCCGGTACGCGCCGTATTTCCGCGCGCTCAAGTCGGCGATCGCCGACGGGCTGATCGGGGATGTCGTTTCCATCCAGCACATGGAGCCGATCCAGTACGCGCACATGGCGCATTCCTACGTGCGCGGCAACTGGCACAGCGCCACGGGGACGACGCCTATCATTCTCGCCAAGAGCTGCCACGACCTCGATATCATCAAGTGGTTCCTCGGGAAGCGCTGCGAATCGGTTTCCGCCGACGGCTCGCTCATCCATTTCCGTCGCGAGAACGCCCCGGCGGGCGCGCCGGCGCGCTGCACGGACGGCTGCCCGCACGAGGCGACGTGCCCGTATTCCGCAATCGACATCTATGCGCGGCGGCGCAGGCACATGCACGTGTTCGATCTGCCCAGAGGCTACACGAACGAGGACGTGCTGGAGAAGCTGCGCACGACGGACTACGGACGCTGCGTCTACCGGTGCGACAACGACCAGTGCGACCATTACGTCGCGAACCTGCGCTTCGAGGGCGGCGTCACGGCGGCGTTTTCCATGGAGGCGTTCACCCCGTGGGGCGGACGGCGCACGCGCGTGATGGGGACGCGCGGCTTCATCGAAGGCGACGGCACCAAGTTCACCGTCTACGACTTCCGGTCCGGCCGCCAGCGCAACTGGGCGAAGAAAGTGTCGGAAATCGCCGAATACAAGGACGCGGGGCACGGCGGCGGCGATCTGGCGCTCGTGCGCGACTTCCTGCGGGCCGTCGATGCGCACGACGAGGCGATGCTGTCGAGTTCGCTCGCGGCGTCCGTCGAAAGCCATGTCATGGGCTTTGCGTGCGAGCGCAGCCGGCTTTCGGGCGGCAAGGAGCCTGTGGCGGTTCTGTAAATCCCGATGCGCAGACGCATCGGCAGAACGTGGGGCGACCCATCCGCTACTTTCACGTTGCCTGTGATCGCATGAACATGAAAACGGAGATGCTGAAAATGAACATTGCAAAGGTTTTGCTGCTGTTTGCCGCGATGGCGGCGACCGTGTTGGCAAAGGGTGATCTAACGCTCCTTTCGCCGGTCGGCGGCGAGGTGTTCCCGACGCTGACCGACGGGCAGCTGAAGGCGTTTTCCGGCGCGACGCGCCAGGAACGGTTCGAAATCCTGAAAGGCGCGGACAAAAAGGCGACGAGCAAGGAGTGGCGGCGGCAGCGGCCGCTCGTCCTTGAATGGCGCTCGACCGGCGGCGACAAATATCCGTGGCGCGTGCGCCTGGCGACAAAGCCGGATATGGGCGACGCGCGCGATTTCTGGATCGGGAAGGACGATGTCCAGCGTAAGAAATCGCCCGACGGCAAGGAGTCCGTCTGGAAATACGAGGTGCCGCTCGCGAATCTCGAGCTCGGGAAAACCTACTATTGGCAGGTTTGGAGCTGCGTGAAGTGTTCGACGTATTCCTGCGGTTTCACGTATCCCGAAAAGTGCGCGTGCGGCCAGTCGAAGCACGGCACCGTTTCGTCCGTCGCGTCGTTCAAGACCGCGAGCGAGCCGCCGCGCTGGATCGAGCTCGAAGGGCGCGTCAAGAACGTCCGCGACCTCGGAGGCTGGAGGGCCGCCGACGGCCGCAAGGTCCGCACGGGACTCGTCTACCGCGGCCAGGGGCTGAACGACAACAGCCTCGTCGAAATCGGCTACGGGCGCAACCGCTTGATGGTCGAGGATGTGGCGTATATGACAAAAACTCTCGGCGTCAAGACCGATCTCGATCTTCGCAGCGACCGCGAAATCGCCGGCATGACGCAATCCCCGCTGGGCGTCGGTGTCAACTTCATCCACCACTCCTCGTTGGAATACGGCGGTATTTTCACCTCGCCCGGCCGCGAGGCGATGGCGGCGAACTTCCGCGTGTTCTGCGACCGCGCGAACTATCCGGTCTATTTCCACTGCATCGCCGGCGCGGACAGGACGGGCACGCTCGCCTACGTCCTGAACGGGCTTCTCGGCGTCGCGAAGGAAGATCTCGAGCGCGATTGGGAGTCGACATTCTACCCGGAGGTGCCGGGCGTGGAGGATCCCGGTTTCTGGCGTTCGCTCGCGCCTCTCGACAAGGGCTTTGCGAATTACGGCGCGGAAGGCGAGCGCCTCCAACGGCGCATCGAACTCTATCTTCTCGATATCGGCATAACGCCCGATGAAATCGCAACATTCAAATCAATCATGCTGGACGAGGATAAATGAAGAATCGCATCGCCCTCGTATGTCAATAGGCGCTGACCCTTTTGCCCCCTCCAAGCGGCGCACGACCCGCTGGGACGAGTTGCTGACGGTGAGATGAAGAACTACGACGCAGCGTTCGCCCGGCTGAAGAAGTCGAAGTTCAGGAGTCGCTTCCATCTCTCGGAGGCGGACAGGAAGTACATCGCCGGCAAGGGTCTGGAGACTATCCGCTCTCACTGCGAGGACTTTATCCGAACGCGTCTCGCGCCCGCAAATCCTTCGAACGACGGGAAGCAGACGCCGATGCGCGGGCATCCCGTGTTCAAGGCGCAGCATGCCTGCGCCTGCTGCTGCCGCGACTGCCTCGCGAAGTGGTGGAAAGTGCCGCGCGGGGTTGCCATCCCAGCCGAGCGGCAGCGGGGCATAGTCGACTTTCTCATGGCTTGGATCGAGCGGGAGAATGGGGGCAATAGCCCATAAATAGACATCTTGCAGTCAATAAATGTTTTACTGTGGTAAATTATTGCTTTGCCTCACATGGTTTGTTGCCGCTAAATTTGGTATAATATTGCAAAACAATGGTAAAGGAATGATATGGCGTTTTGCTACAAAAAACTTTGGAAACTGCTAATTGACCGCGATATGACTAGAGCCGATTTGCGTCAAGCAACCGGCATATCTACTGCTACACTTGCGCGACTTTCCAAGGGTGAAGACGTTAAAACATCTGTTCTTTTACGAATCTGCAATGCCTTGAAATGTGATGCTGGTGATATAATGGAATTCCAACCAGACGAGGAAGAGTCATAGGAGGTTTCAGACAAATGATTACTGGCGAACTGAAAAGGCAAGTCGACAAGATTTGGGACACCCTCTGGACAGCGGGCATCACAAGCCCTGTCACGGTGATGGAACAGATTACATATCTGCTTTTCATGAAGTTGCTTGACGACAATCAGCTTGCGCGCGAGTCTAATGCAAACGCTTTCGGGACCGCAGTTCAAGACCCAGTGTTCAAGGAAGGCGTATGCGTCATCTCGGAACAGCCGCGAATCGAGTGCGCATACGACAAACTCAGGTGGAGTCGCTTCTCTAACGCAAACCCGCCGGAAATGTTCGAGACGGTGAGAAACTATGTGTTCGAGTTCATCAAGCGGCTGGGCGGTGACGAGGACGATACGGCTTTCGGGCGCTACATGAAGAACGCCGTGTTCCTCATTCCTACGCCGGAAGTCCTCGTGAGCGTGGTTGATGACATGAGCGGTATGCAGCTCACGGATAAAGACACGATGGGCGATGTCTACGAGGAGCTGCTCAAGAAGATGGCGGCGGCAGGCGCGAACGGACAGTTCCGCACGCCAAAGCACATCGTCGACATGATCGTTGCGCTGATGCGTCCGACGCTCGCCGACCTGATCGCCGACCCCGCGATGGGCTCCGCCGGGTTCCTTGTTTCCGCCGCGCAGTACATCATCCGCACATTCGACAAGGAACTCTACAAGCCGAAGAACAGGGACAAGTTCAAGACGACGCTCTTTTCGGGATTCGACACCGACCAGTCGATGCTCCGAATCGGCGCGATGAACATGATGCTGCACGGCGTGGACAATCCGCACATCGTCTATCAGGACTCGCTCAGCCAGAAGAACACCGAGCGCGACAAGTACACGCTCATCATGGCGAATCCGCCTTTCACCGGAAAGCTCTTCAAGAACCAGGTGAGCGGCGACCTTCTGGCGCTTACGCAGACGGGCAAGACGGAGCTTCTGTTCGTCTCTCTTTTCACCAAGATGCTGCAGGTCGGCGGACGGTGCGCGAGCATCGTGCCGGACGGCGTTCTCTTCGGCAGTTCCACGGCGCACAAGGCGCTCCGCAGGGAACTTGTCGAGAACCAGCGCCTTGAGGCGGTCATCTCGATGCCGAGCGGCGTATTCAAGCCGTATGCCGGCGTTTCAACCGCGATTCTCATATTCACCAGGACCAACCACGGCGGAACGGACGATGTCTGGTTCTACGACATGAAGGCGGACGGCTTCTCGCTGGACGACAAGCGTTCGCCGATAGCGGAGAACGACATCCCTGAAGTCATAGAGAAGTTCCACGCCCGCGATCCAAAGACGCCGAGCGACCGCAAGGTCAAGTGCTTCTTCGTGCCGAAGAGCGAGATCGCAGAGAACGACTACGATCTCTCGATCAACAAGTACAAGACGGTCGAGTATGTAGCCGAGAAGTTCCCGCCCGTCAGCGAGATCATGGCGGAGTTCGAGAAGACCGAGCGCGAGATACAGGCAACATTCGCCGAATTGAAGGAGATGCTGTGATGAAAAATGGCGATCATCTTGTGCCGCGTGATTTTGCGGCGGCGGTGAAGGACATCAAGCTCGCGATCCTCCAGGCGCGGGCAAAGGCCGCGCGTCTTGCGAACGCCGAGGCGCTGAAACTCTACTTTTTCGTAGGCGGCTACATCTCGAAAAAGACGCGCAGCGCAAAATGGGGCAGCGGTGCAATTGACGCGCTTTCTGAGCGGCTGCAGGTCGAATTGCCGGGGCTGCGGGGGTTCTCGGCGATGAGTATAAAGTATATGCGTCTTTTTTTCGAGGCGTGGGCTGAGGCGCCTGAAATTCGACACTTGGCAAGTGTCGAATTTGGAGATTCGGCATTTCGACACTTGCCAAGTGTCGAAATTTGTTCGTTGCCAACGAACGGAATTCGGCAGTTGCCAACTGCCGAAAATTGCTACTTGCCAAGTAGCGAATTGAATCAAGAGAATCGGCAGATGCCGTCTGCCGAAATTCGCCCATTGCCATTGGGCGAATTGGATAAGGATGATATTGCCGCTTTCTTTTCGATAGGATTCACCCATCACCGCGAGATTATCCGTTTCTGCAAGGACCTTGACGAGCGGCTTTACTACATTCGCGCTTGCGCGAAGGCCCCTTGGACGGTCGAGCAGTTGCTCCAGCACCTTCGCGCCGACGATTACCACCACATCGGCGCACTGCCCAACAACTTCGGAAAGACGCTTTCGCCAATGACGCTGGCGACGAAGGCCGTGCGCTCGTTCCGCGACGAATATCTGCTGGAGCTGGTCAATCTCGACAATGCAGACGCCGTACACGACCAGGACATTGACGAGAGGGTGCTTTCCAAGTCGCTTGTCGCAGACGTGGAAAAGACAATCCAGGCGCTTGGAGGCGACGACTTCTGCTTCATGGGGCGCGAGAAGCGGCTGCTTGTCGAGGGCGAGGAGGTGTTCATAGACCTTCTGTTCTACCATCGTTCACTGCGGGCGATGGTCGCAGTCGAGCTGAAGATGGGCAAGTTCCGTGCGGCCTATCTCGGGCAGCTCGAACTGTATCTTTCCGCGCTTGACGCGACAATGAAGCATCCCGACGAGAATCCGTCCATCGGACTTCTCCTCTGTGAGAAGATGAACAAGGGTTTTGTCGAGTTCGCCGTGCGCGACAAGTCGAAGCCGCTTGGAATCGCCACATACCGGACGCTCAGCTCGATACCAAAGCCGTACAAGGTGCTCGCGCCGGTGATAGAGGGCGTGAAGCGTGTTATGGCCGATAACGCCAAGGGAGGCGGGAAGTGAGTGAGGCGATTCCAACGCAGAGACGCAAGGGCTCGTCGAGCGACATCTGGCCGCGTGTGCGACTGGGGGAGGTGTGTAAACAAATACGAGGTGTGTCTTATAAGCCGATAGATGCCTCTGCTACGCTGGAAAATGGTTATGTGCCACTACTTCGGGCAAATAATATATCAGATGGCATAATCAATCATGATGAACTTGTTTATGTTAAACGGGAACGAGTTTTACAGTCGCAATTTTTACAGCAAGGCGATATTCTTGTTTGCACATCTAGTGGCAGCTTGAAATTGGTTGGAAAGGCGGCTCTAGTTTTGTCTGCTGCGGATGAATCGTTTGGTGCATTTTGTAGAGTTCTACGTCCGAATTCTACAATGAGCACAGCCTATTTCGGACATTATTTCCAATCTGCAACATATCGAAAAACCATCAGCGGTAAGGCTGCAGGCGCTAATATAAATAACATTCGAAATGAAGATTTGGACGAGTTACCAATCCCTCTCCCGCCTCTCGCCATCCAGCGGCGGATCGCGGCAAAGCTTGACCTGCTTTGCGACATCGTAACCAAGCGCAAGAATCAGCTCTCACAGCTTAATCAACTTGTCAAATCGCGGTTTGTGGAGGCGGCATGATGAGGTACCGTCGTTCATATAGACACCCGCACAAATCGCGGTTTGTGGAGATGTTTGGGGATGTGGCGATTAATCCAAATGGGTTTGATCATGCAACAGTGAAAGATGTTTGTGAGTCGTTTTTTTGGATAATGCCGCAAACGCCAGAATATATTGAAGGTAGCGGTATCCCATATATAACCTCAAAAAATATCAAGAACGGTAAGGTAGATTTTACAGGGTGCAAATATATATCAAGCGACGATTATAATGAGTTGACAAAAAATAGGGCAATAATGCCTGGTGACTTTTTGATAAGTATGATTGGAACGTTAGGTGAGGTGTCGATTGTCAAAGATCAAGACGGCGAGTTCTATGGACAAAATATATTTCTGTTAAGACTGAAGGATAGCGTTGATTCGCGTTATGTATTTTCGTATCTAACAGGAGTGGATTATGTCAAACATTGGTGGGATAAGTGTAAAAATACATCAACACAGAGTTATTTGAAGAGTGGACACATTACTGGGTTAAAGATCCTACTTCCACCCCTCGCACTCCAACGCGAATTTGCGGCGTTTGTGGAGAAGGTCGACAAATTGGCGTTTGCCGTTAGGGAGAGCCTTGAATCGGCTGAAAAACTGTATCGTCAACAGCTTTCGGAGGCGTTCGCATGAAGTTGAAAGACGTTATCTCGACAGCTGATATGGAAAGATGCGGAGAGCGGACTCTCCCTGTTCTTTCTATGACAATGCATGACGGTATCGTTCTTCAGGCGGATCGATTTAAGAAGGCAATAGCGTCTAAAGATTTAAGCAGTTACAAGGTAGTCCGGCGAAACCAATTGGTTGTTAGCTTCCCAATAGACGAAGGTGTCCTTTACATTCAGGATCTGGTTGATGCAGGAATCGTTAGCCCAGCGTATGCGATTTGGGATATTCACGCCAATATGGTATATCCCAGATATCTTGGCATGTTTCTTAGATCGCCCAGAAGTATTCAGTATTACAAATCGAAATTACGCGGGTCAACAGCTCGAAGAAGGACAATACCGCGCGAAGACTTCCTATGCATGGAGCTTCCGGAGGTCTCAATTGCAGAGCAGAGGAAGATATGCGCGACACTTGAGACGATCAAGATTGTTATAAGCGAATGTGAGCAACAAATCAATCGTTTGGGCGAAATTGTCAAATCGCGGTTTGTGGAGATGTTCGGGGACCCAGAAGATAATCCTAAAGGGTTTCCTCTTTTGCGCATTGACGATGTAGTATCATTTCATGGCGGAAGTCAACCAGATAAGAAGTTTTTTGAATATGAGCCTACGGTCGA
>JAFUEM010000006.1 GCA_017463935.1 Kiritimatiellia bacterium | reverse complement strand
CTTCGCGGCGGCCGCGTTGGCGTCCTTGACGATCGCGGCGGCCTGGGCCTTGGCGTCGGCAATGATCCGGGCGGCTTCGGACTGCGCCTTTTCGACGCCCTCGCGGTTGATTTTCTCGAGCAGGCTCTGTAGATTTTCTGACATAGAATTCTTCTCCAAGTGTTGAGAAAAAAGTATATCCTTTTATCCCTTCAAAGTCAATGGCAAATGTTGGCGCGCAGGGGCGTTTGAAATCGCTTTTGCGCGCACGGGCGGCATGAGCGGCCCTAGTCGGCGCGGAGCAGGCCGAGAAGGCCGGCGAGCGTTCCTTTCAGATACGCCCAGGCGATGTCGGGACGCTTGTTTCGGATCGCGACCAGCCCGTAGTAGACGGCGGAAAGCGGCGCAAACACGAGCGCGACGGACAGGACCTGCGGGAGGGAGAAGTGCTGGCGTGCAAATCTGAGGCGGTTGCGGGCGAAGCAGTAGGTGCGGTAGGGCTTTTCGATTCCTAGCTGGCGAAGTTCCGGCACGCAGCCCGGCTCGAGAAATCCATGATGTTCGGTGCGGGCCGTCGTCAGGACGATTGCATCGAATCCCGCCTCGCGAATCTTCCATCCGAAGTCGGACTCCTCAAATATCTGGACATATTTTTCATCGAAACCGCCCACCTGCTCATAGACGGTACGCGGAATCATGAATCCGTTGGGATAGTAGGAGGTCGGATAGGATGCGGGCTCTGCGGGAAGCTGCTCAAGCGGCAGGTTGGGGCGGTTATCCTTCGGTTGCGACGTCCAGCGGTTGAAATCGCTGCCGAGCGCCCAGATGAGGTTCTCCTTCCCGGGTCTTTTGTGGATGGCCATCGGCGCCACCAGACCAAGCTTTGGGTTGTCTTCAAATGCTTTTGCAATTTCACGGAAGATATCTTTGTCGACGATGTTGTCGTCATCAAGGAAGAAGAGGTAGTCGCCAGTTGCTATTTTTGCACCGTTATTGCGCGACACCGCCTGAAAGGAGTTTTTCGCGTTGCGAATGTATTTGACGGCCTCGCCAAATCTCTCCTTGATCTTTGTAGCCGTGTCGTCAGGCGAGCAGTCATCCACGACGATGACTTCGAGCGAAGGCCATTGGGTGTCCAATACGCTCTGCACGCAGCGGCACACCATTTCCGCGCGGTTGAATGTCGGAATGATGACAGAGATAAGTTGATCACCGTTGTCCATATGTTGGCTTTATCCTGCTACCACCGCCATTTGGCATGCCGCCAAAGCCACGCGAAGAAAAGTTGTCGATGAATGTTGTCGACAAGAAATGGTTTCCATCCAAGAAAAAGTCGTATGAGCCATACGGGCGGATAGACCATGCCAAGCATCCAGAAAAGAGAGCGCTTGAAATTGCCGCAGACTTCTTTAGTAGGTTCTTTTAAAATAGAAGTCGTAGTAAAATCTAAACCAAACATAATAAAGGGGCCGCCATCCCGAGAACGACGAATTGAACATCGCCCCAATGCCATTGAAATGGTAGACGAGACCATTGATGGCTTCTTTCGTCGGCATCATGCAGTCCCAGTATTGGGGCAGCAGTTTTGCATCGTCTCGGCAAACATAGTTAAGGATGTCTTGGTCGACAAAAAAAGGAGTGCCCCACTTTTCGACAAAATCTGCAGCCTTTGCGACGAATTGTGTCTCTCTTAGTCGCTTGAGGTTCATTAACACGACTCCGGAGCAGGCATACCGGCTTTCATCAAAGTCTGGGTTCCATTTTGAGTATTCGTGCACTCCTCGGCAGATGGAAGGGAGGTCTCGACACCAAAGCAATGAAACAGAATCGTCGCGCGAGGCCCATAGCTCAGCGGGGTCACGTAGCCAAAGGGTGTCAACGTCTGAATAGAGCATCCAGTCGAAGGAGAATACATCGCAAAGGAAGAGCCTTAAGAAGGCAGCATGCGAATTCTTGTAAGCAGTGAAACGAGCCCGAATTGGAGCCATGTCGGGTTCATGGAATTCGGGGGGCGCCGAGCCGTATTCCAATGCAAAAGCAGTGACTTTGTTTTTATCGTCTTCAGATAATTCTTCTGCGAGGATGTGAAATCGAAGATTCTCTTTTTGCGAAGACGCACGAATCATGCTCACCATCGTAACGAGCAACCCCGGCAAATAGCGGTGGTTGGACGCTAACGCGATGTGAACAAGTCTACTGTCTGTCTGCTGTTGTTGCATTAGAGGTCAAATATGCTCTTTGCGTGATTCCAGATCTTTAGTTCGTCGATGATGAAGGGCGTATTGGGTTCTGTGTTATAGGGGTTTGTGTTGTCGTTGGGGAGTCCCATGCTAGAAGCAGAATTTTTCAGCTTCGCTTCGTCGATTAGTCCGTTTCCTGTCTTAAAGGTGCCTGTTAAGGCAACACCGTCGATGTAAATGGCAAGAGCGTCTTCTGTCCACGAAAATGCGTAGTGATGCCATGCCGTAACATCGGGAATGACATCGGCATATTTGTACCCTCCGCCAAACGGGCCGCCCTTGATGTACTCAAAGTTAAAGCATCTCACGCAGAATCCGCCTCGACCGCCGCCATTGTTTGATGAGTATTCAACGGTAAACCATCCTGCAGGCGACTTAATGAAAATCATCCTTGGATCGCAATCGCGATAAATCTCCCGCCGTGGCTCGATCTTTGCCCAGAACTCAATGCAACCTTCTTTCCCGAAGGTCTCGGGTGGAAGGGTGAAAAAGCCTGCACTGCTACCAATTGGAACGCGCAATGCATTATTGATTTTTCCTTCGATGAATTCTCGTGAGCAAATCGTTCCGCTGGGCCCGACAGCTGGAGTGATGATTGCCGCCTCGTTGTCAAATGAGCAGTAGAAGACGAGCCCATCGTCATTGCTGTTTGCAGATACCTTGTGCGCAAAGAGAGAGAGTGTGCGGAAGTTGGCGCGCGGTATGTTGAGCTCGCCAAGAAGCGACTTGATTGCAAAGCTCTCGTTGGCAACGGTCATTGCAAACTTGTCGCCGTTGACGAGCTCAATTTTGCTCTCGCCGTTTGAGCCGGCGAAGGAGATGGATTTCACAATGGCAGGATCGAGCTGAAGTTCTTCCATAAAAGCGGTCGAGCCGGAGATTCGCTCCGTGCACAACTCGCCCCTCACGGTCGAGCCATCTTTAAGTGTGGCGTTAGCCGAGACGGTGTAGTCCTTTTCCGTTTGGGCGGTTACACACCCAGCCAACAATGTCGCGAGGACGATCAAATACGTTTTTCTCATGTTGCACCTCCTTAGATGGCAGTATTATACCAAATCCAACCGACACGCGTTGTTGAGATTTGGTATAATATTGGCATGGACAACGAGTTGTATATTCTGCCGCCGTACTTGGCGCACGCCCTCGCGGCCTGGAAGAAAGGCGACATGGAGAGGTGGGGCGCGCGCTGCAGTTCCATCAACATCGCTGAAATCTAGGCATTAAAGTGTTGTTTCCGTGAAACGAATTCTTTATGTTTCCAGTAAGCGTTGGCTCTGGTTTGAAAGTCAGAGTTGCACGGAGCATTTTGCCAATGCTCCCTACTCGATTGACGCGATCGGCTTCCATCTTGAAAAACGAGGCTGGACGGTTGGCTGGTGCGGGTGGAATAGTTCAAAGAATCCTTTCAGCCTGGCCAGACGCATTGACGATTTTAAACCGGACGTCATCTACACCTACGGATCCACGGTGGCGCTGCATCCGCTCTTCTGTCGTCGTTTTCTCTGCAAGCACAAGAATTTCACGGTCGTGCACGGATGGGATGATCACTACGGTCGCATCTGGGGCGATCTTTTCGGCTGGCCCGGCAGGGTGTTCATGGACTGGATGGAGAAGCGGATTGTCAAGAATTCCGACGCCGTTGTGACACTCAGCTATGAGCTGCAGAAGATCGGGCGGCGCTGGGGTGTCGCCTGCACGTATATACCGAACGGAGCCGATCCGATCGCGGATCTGCCGCGCGCGGAAACGATCAAGCTGGAAGGGCGCTTCAATCTCGTCTACACCGGCGACAAGGCCAGATGGAAGCGCACGGACGACATCTGCCGGGCGATGGCGAAGCTGCCGAAGGACATCAAGCTGTATCTGACCGGACGGAACGAAGATTATCTTGCGCGCTTTGCGAGCGACAACTGCATTTTCCTTGGCTGGCTGTCCAAGGAAGAGCAGCTCGGCGTCATGGCGCAGGCCGATGCGTTCGTCTGCACGTCGGATCAGGACTGTAATGCGAAACTTCAGGAGTATCTGCGCTGGAAGAAGCCGATTCTGGCCTACGACGGCGAGGCGAACAACTTCTTCACGAACGGCGAGACGGCGCTCCTGGCCAAAGACGGCGACTATGCGCCTCTCATTGAACAACTCGCAGCAGATTCCTCGCTTTGCCAGCGCATAGCCGAAAACGCCGCGCAAGATATTCCCGTTTATTCATGGGCGGAAATCGCTCAGCAATTTGAGGAATACTTCATGGAGTTAACAAAATCATGAAGTTGCTTTTTATAGACCATGAATGTCACAGGAAGACTGAATCGGCAGAGTTCTTCCTTGAAGTGATTAGAAAGACATTCGATGTCAAAGAGCATCATTATTCGGAGTATTATCGGACATGTTCTAAGTTGGCGGTAAAGGACCGCGATATTGCCGTAATCTGGGAGTTCCCACTATCAAGATTCGGCTTTTTCTTCCTTGGCAAGCGCAATGTGTTCGTTCCCATGTATGACAATGAGTGGGGCAGCTATTGGCAGTGGAAAAGAATCGCATGGAGTGGGATGGGTGTAATATCGTTTTGTGACAAGGTGTCGAAGCATGCTCGGCGCTGTGGCGTTACAAATATCCTTGATGTGCGGTATTTCCCAGATCCTGCAAGCTTACCCAACGAGAAAGGCGATCCTAAACGCGTGTTCCTTTGGGAGCGCGGCGAAATAGACAGATCAATCGCGGAGAAATTGTTCCCGCCATCTGAGGGATATGTCTTTGACGTCAAGGGGGCCGATGAATTCCTCTCGCGCGATACGTATCTTGAAAGAATGTCTAAATGCGGCATTGTAATCGCGCCGCGTCTCAAGGAAGGAATCGGCATGGCGTTCCTTGAAGCAATGGCAATGGGGAAATGCGTTGTTGCACATAATGACGCTACGATGAATGAGTATATAAAGGATGGCGAAAACGGCATTCTGTTCAATGCCAACGATCCAAAACATATTACCAATGTCGCAGTGTCACGTGTTTTCGAGAATGTTGGCAAGTATGCGGCTGGGATGCATACAAGGTGGTTGCATGACGGAAACAAGATTTCAAGTTTTATCAGTGAACAGTTGCCATGTTCACCATCGTTTATTGACAGGGTTAAGAATGCCGTAGCGCTTCCACTATTCCTTGTTGAAGGCGGTGTTAGGATGTTGATCGGTCGTCGATTTCTGCTCGCGAAGTCGCGTAAGCATTGCGGAAGGTAATGGGGAGCGAGGTTGCCATTGGCCGATAATTCGATTAATCGCTATCGCCGTTTCCAGGGCTGGGACTACACGAAAGGTGCGTCGCTTTTCGTGACGATCGCCACCGAGCCGCGACGGCCGCTTTTCGGGCGGGTAGTTGATGGCAAGATGGAGCTGTCTGAATTGGGTCGGCTGGTTGACGAGGCGATCATGGCGATTCCGCGCCTTAATCCCGGCATACGGCTTTTCAAGCGCGTCGTTATGCCGGATCATGTGCACTTCTCGCTTTGTATTGAGCCAGGGCTGGCTGAACCGCTTAAAATGCTCGGCAAGGCCATTGGGCGATTCAAAAACTACACGACCAAGCAGGCGAAGTTACTTGGTTTAGTTGGGCATAGCCCAACCATCGCTGCCAGCACCACAATCGTCACTGGCAGCGATACCCAGGCTGGCAGTGATGGCCTGGCTGCGCCTGGCCGCTCCACAATCCTCTGGCAGCAGGGCTACCACGATTGGCTATGCCCGACCCGCGAAAAAATTGAAGCCACTGACCGTTATATTGCCTACAATCCGCTCAAGTGGCAGTTGATGTACGGCCAGCCAGACTACTTGCGCATCAAAGAGCCGCTATCCTCGCCGCGGCTTGCCCTTGGTGACTACTGGAAAGGCATTGGCAATATCGCGCTCCTTGGCGACGATGCAAAGCTGGTGGCACTTCGCGTATCGAGAGAAGTGGCCTCACCCGAAGCGATAGCCAAGGTAGTGAAACGCCTTGAGACTGCAGTCGACAAGGGCTATGCGGTCGTCAGCGGCTTTATCTCGAAGGGAGAGCGTGCGGTTCGCGATATGCTTTGCCGCCGCCCTGATGCCCGCTTCATCAGGATGCTGCCATCATGCATACCGAACCGCCGCTTCAAGCCGGAAAGTGTCTACGTCGCGCCGTTCGCTGAAGGGCGCTACCTTGAGATCGGGCGCGGCAACGACGAGCGCGAGTTTGGCCGCGGCGCCTGTCTCGACATCAACGCCGAGATAATCGAAATTGCGACTGCTGGCGAGGGGCTTGCGCTCTACTGGAAAGCCGATGGAGCGCATGTGGTGGCAAGAAACGACGGCAAATCAAATGGCGGCCGCTGCATTAAGGAGTTGGCATGACTTACGAATCATTTGACTGTGCACCGATTCTTTTGATTGGTTTCAATCGCCCTGACTACATGACGGCGCAAATTGCGGCGTTGCGATCAGCGCGCCCGAGCAGGTTGTACATTGCAGTCGATGGGCCGCGGGCGGATCGGCCGGAAGAAGTAGCTCTTTGCCTTGCCGTCAAGTACGTGAATGTGCCACGCTTGTAGATTGGCCGTGTGAATTAAAGACGTTGTTCCGTGAGAAGAATCTCGGGTGTAAGTACGGCGTAAGCGGCGCGGTAACTTGGTTTTTTGAAAATGAGCTGGAGGGCATTGTGCTTGAAGACGACTGTCGCCCTACAGTTGATTTTCTGCGCTTCGCTACCGAGATGCTTGAGCGATACCGAAATGACGAGCGCATAGGTGCTGTATGCGGATTCAATTTCTTCAATCTGCAAAGTGACAAGACAGCGGCCTATCATTTCTCACGACACATGGATGTCTGGGGGTGGGCGTCGTGGCGAAGAGTATGGAAAGATTACGATGTTGACATTGCGAATGACGCTTCTACCGTCACTGCTCTTGTATCCAATGCAGAGATTACTCCATACTATAGAAAATTCTACCAATCAGTAGCGATCAGCGTGCAAAGCGGCCTTTCTACCTGGGATGTGCAGTTCACATTACTCTTCTTACGCAGGGGTTACCTGAGCGTTGTGCCAAGGGTGAGGCTTGTTGCTAACGTTGGACTCGCAGACGGCCGCGCCACGCACACAGGAGGATATGTCTATTGGGCGCGAGAATGGGCCAAGACGGGCGGTATCGACGCTCTTGTACCCACCACCATCGTTGTCTGTGATGCTGCCGCAGATTGCTTGCGCGAGCGTATGGAGGGTGCTATATTGCCGCGCGGTCTCACATGGCTTGGCGCAAAGTTTCCGTCGATGTGTGGTTTTCTCTCGGCTGTTGGTGGCACTATCGAGAAAATCGCGCCGATTCTGTTTCGATTGTAACATGGAGGCAAGCAAAATGATAGCTCAATTAACAGATGTGATGAAGAAGACATGGCGGAATCCTCGTTATCTCTGGTATTTCATACAGAATGTCAACGTCCTCCGCGATCATTTCCCGACTTTTTATCAAAGGTTGCTAAACCGCAGGTTGCTGAATCTAGGAGGCCAGTCTGACCTTTTGCGCTTACATATAATAGTTCGGACAACTGATTTTGTGATGAATATAAATTCTAATCGGCAGCTTGAAGAAATTGGCATAAAGACTAAAAATGATGTAATACGAGTAGGCGGATGTTCTTTATTTCCCGCAGCGGCTCGTTTTGCTGCGAAGCACGGGAGAGAAGCAATCCGCATCACATTTGTAGTAGACCGCCTCTCAGACGTTGGAATGCGGCAATATCGGGATGCTGCCGATGCTGTCGGCTTGGATTTTGATGTTGTTGAGGCGATGGGCCATGGCAACGGCCCGACGTTCCAAACGCAGATTGACATCGCGCTGCAAGATGCCGATGATACGCTCGCCCTTATCCTTGAAGATGATTATCTTCTTGATGAAATGGCCTTTGTGACATGTTTCAAGGTGATGCGGGATCATTCCAAAGTGATTGGGATGAATCCCCATTTCCATCCCGACAGGGTTCGGTATAGCGACATAGGCAAACTTGCTGCCATAGATGGAAAGTTGTATTGCCGCGTGCCTAGCACTTGTTGCACTTTCTTTATGCCAGTTCGCGAGATGCGGCGTTTTGAGAAATCCCTGCGCCTCTACGATGGATGGGAGAAAGGATCGGTTGGATGCGCGTGGGAGAAGGGGATTTGCCTTGCACCGCTTGGCTGGACCTTGGCAGAACATCTGCATCGAAGCGATCTGTCGCCTGTGTGCAAATTCTTGCAGACAGCGAGGTGAAGTGAAGCTAGATATGGTATAATATCAACTAAAAATTAAAGGGCGAAAACATGAAGCAGAATGTACTTGTGACCGGCGGAGCCGGATTTATCGGATCCCACGTGGCGAAGTGGCTTGTGAAGGCGGGTTATCGGGTCATCGTGCTGGACGACCTCTCGGGCGGCTTTATCGAGAACATCCCCGAAGGCGCCGAGTTCGTGAAGGGCAGCGTTCAGGACGTCACGCTGGTGGATTCTCTCTTCGAAAAGGAGAAGTTCTCGTATATCTTCCATCTCGCGGCCTATGCGGCGGAAGGGCTTAGCCACTTCATCAAGAACTTCAACTACCAGAACAATCTCGTCGGCAGCGTCAATCTCGTGAATGCAGCTGTCAACACTGGTACAGTGAAATGCTTTGTCTTCACCTCGTCGATTGCGGTCTACGGACGCAACCAGACGCCGATGGTTGAAGACCTGGTGCCGCAGCCGGAGGACCCATACGGGATTTCCAAGTACGCAATGGAGCTGGACTTGAAAGAAGCAAAGGAGATGTTCGGCCTCGACTATGTGATCTTCCGTCCGCACAACGTCTACGGCGAGCACCAGAACATCGGCGACCCGTACCGCAACGTCATCGGCATCTTCATGCGACAGATACTCACGGGCAAGCCGCTGACGATTTTTGGGGATGGAGAGCAAGTCCGTGCGTTCAGTTACATCGACGACGTCGCGCCGGTCATCGCCGCGTGCATCGAGCGTCCTGACACATGGAACCAGGTATACAACATCGGCGCGGACAAGCCGTGGACGGTGAACGAGCTTGCGACGACGGTGTGCAAGTCGATGGGCGCGGAGGCCTCGGCCATCCAACACCTCGACGCTCGAAATGAGGTCGTGACGGCCTATTCAAGCCATGAGAAGGTCAAGCGCGTGTTCGGCGATCTCATCCACAACGTCCCGCTCTCTGAGGGCATCGCGAAGATGGCGGCCTGGGTAAAGACCCTCAAGACTGTGCCCGAGCCCAAGCGCTTCAACCACATCGAGGTTCTCAAGAATCTGCCTCCCAGCTGGGCGAAGTTGGCATAATCTTGACTGAGGAAGGTATAAATGGGCGCGCCTATAGAGTTGGTGAATTGGAAAAAGGCGAATATTGAGTCGCTTCGTGCGATGAATTTTCGTACTTCCGACATCAAAGACGTTACTGCAATAGCGTATCACTATAGGCGATCACCGGAGGAATTGGACGAGTCGTTTTGGATAACTGAGTTCGCATTCCTGCAGACTTTTAAAACGCAGGGTGTAATGCCGTCGGTGCTTGTCGTGAATCAGCCGACAAAGTCAACGACGGCTTTCTGCGACAAGTATTCAATTGAACTTCAAGTCGCAAAGAACCTTGTTCCGGGCAAAGACATAAGGTCTTTGTGCTTGGACTTGGTCGAGAATCTTCACTCTCGTTTCAAGACGCCATATGTCCTTACCATACAGGATGATGGATTCCCATTGCGGCCGGGGCTCGAAGAATTTGTCGGCAAGTGGGACTATGTTGGTGCGCCATGGGTACATCATGCTACCTATTATGATCTCTATCCAAAGAAATACAGGATTGGGAATGGCGGATTTTCGCTCCGTTCTAAACGCCTTTGCGAAATCGCTTCACAGGTGTATAAAAAGCATTTCGCAAGATTTCCATATTGGTGGTATCTGCTGGGCGATGACACATTTTATTGCAAGACGCTCCGCTTTTGGTTTCGTAATGCGGTGAAAGACTTCAGGTGGCCGACGCCGGAGGAGGCGGCCTTGTTCGCAGTTGAGAATGCTGATGATCTAATACCTACAAAACAGCCGTTTGGTTTTCATCAGCAAGGTTTTTTGCGTTGCCAAAAGTTCGGGTGGCTTTAAAGGATCTTTCCCCGCAGGCGCTAGACGATTGCGTGCAACCTAGGTAATCGTCCCTGCGCTGGTTTTGTTCATGGCAACAAGACAGGTTGAAGCCTTTATGGCGTTGAATATCGTCATCCACCATAGCATGGTGCGAAGGGAGTAGATGTTATGCGTGGTTAGGAATTCTGACCACTGGGCCGGAATGATTCCTGATAGGTAGCCATGGCCCGTTATAAGCAGAAGAAGGACTGGATATGCAAGGTCGAGTGGAAGGTACCACTTTAAGAAGGCAAATCTATTTGCGGAAAATTCTGTAGTGATGAAAAATGCTATGATTGAGGTGAGGTAGGTGATGCCGATGAGCCACGGCACAGACCACCAATAAGCAGAGTATTGATCCCCATTGGGCAGAAGAGATAGGATTGTCTTGCCAAAGAAAATGAAAGGGATTGCAAGGGCAAGGCAAAAGCAAGCGTTGGCCAACAAGGACTTGACTACGAGTGGGCGCGTGTCTTCGCCGTTGGCGGCTTTTTCGGCAGCAAAAGAAAAAATGGTGAAAGAGAGCGTCGCTGCAAGAAAAGTTGAAATCTCAGAGAAGCGAGTAGCCATGTAATAACCTGCTGAATCGAGGTCTGGAAGGCGTTGCCTTAGGACGGTGGCTTCTACAAGGAGATAAAATCCGTCTACAATTCCGATGAGCGCGAAGATCGCAAAGAGCTTTGAGAATCGGCGGATCACATCATTTGTCCAATATGGCTCGGCTTTGACGGAGAGTTCTTTTCGGAGCGCGAGCACGGTGGCGGCGATGGTGAAGACCGGGGTCGCGGTCTGGCCGACAAAGTAGCCGGTGAGGGCGCGGAAGGGCATCGCGACGAGCATCGCGATGAGGCGCACAGGCGCGCCGACGACGCTGAGGACTGACTGCGCTTTGAATTTCTTGAGCGCCTGGAGCGCGTTTGTGTAGATCGGCGCGACGGCGCCGACAAATGACGAGGCGATGATGACGATCCCCAGCGAACCCTCGACGATGCGGATGCGCTCAAGGAACAGCGGAAGCGTGAACCGCGCCACGACGATCGCGACAAAAAGAAAGATTGCAGTCGCGATGAACACGCCGCGCATCAGCGTCTTGAGCTTGCCGAACTCTTTGTTTATGGAAAGACGGGTCAGTTCGTTGCGGAATGTGTTGGCGAAGGCTGCGACCGGAATCGCGAGGAAGTTCGCGAACTGCGCAAGCGGCATGACCGCGCCGAGTTCGGACGGATCGACGTACTTCGGGACAAGCCAGAGCCCGACGAATGCGTTCAGGAGGTCTGCCGCACGGCACGCGCAGAAGAGCATGAGCGAGTACCACCAGAAGTCGCCCAGCCGCGCGTGCAGTCGCTCGAAGAATCGGTGCATCCGCCGCGCGCGCTCCTATGCCGTCCGGGGACTGTTGAGCCGCACTGAACTGACGCCGGGCGTGGCGCGGGGCTTGAACGCGCCGCCTTTCTCGACCTGCGCGCACATCTCGATCACGTCGCCCCACGCCGCGAGGCGGTAGTTGCGGTCCTTGATGAGCATCGCCTCCAGCAGCTGGCAGAACCCCTCCGTCAGCGACGGATCGTATTCGCGCGGGTCGCGCGCCTGCGCCTCGTTGCTGCAGTGTGCGCGCAGCATGCCTTCCTCGTCCAGCTTCGGGAAGAGGACGCGCCCCGTCGAAAGATGGTAGAGCGAGGCGCCGAGCTGGTAGATGTCGCTGCGGCAGTCGAGCTCCACGTCGCCGAAGATCTGCTCGGGCGAGATGTAGGCCGGCGTGCCCAGCACGTGGTCGGGCACGTCCAGCTGCTGCGTGCCTTCCTTGAGCGCGCGGAACGTGCGGCAGAGCCCCAGGTCCGTCAGCTTGACGGTGCCGTCGGAATGGACCATGATGTTGTCGGGCTTGATGTCGCAGTGGACGATGCCGTATTGGCGCCAGGCGTAGTCGAGCGCGGCGGCGACGGACTCGCAGATCAGGAGGCAGTCCACCTGCTGGAGGTGGCGCTTGCGGCTGAGCAGATAGCCGAAGTTGTAGCCGTCGACGTACTCCATGATGTAGTACCACGAATCGCGGAACACGCGCAGGTCGTAGCTGCGGACGATGCCGGGATGGTGGATGTTCTCCATCGCCCGCTCCTCGGCGACGAACAGCTCCAGGTCGGCGCGCTTTGTCGTCAGCTCCGGGTTGAGCAGCTTGACGGCGACGATCTCGTGCCGGTTCTTGTCGTAGGCCTTCCAGACGGTGGCCATGCCGCCGGAGCCGACCTCCTCGAGCAGCTCCAGATCCGGCAGGAAGGGCGGTGGCGCGGCGGTGCTCACGACATCCCCCAATCCTTGAGCTTGCGGTGCAGCGTGCGCCGCGAGATGCCGAGCGCGATCGCCGCCTTCGACTTGTTGTTGCGCGCGGCGGCGAGCGCGGCGAGAATCTGCGACTTTTCGACGTCGGCGAGCGAGGACGGCGGGGGGAGGGGAGAGTTGAGAGTGGAGAGTTGAGAGTTGAGAGTGGGGGAAGTTGAGAGTTGAGAGTTGAGAGTGGGGGAAGTTGAAAGTTGAGAGTTGGAGGGGGCAGAACGCGGATCATCGGACATGTCGCGCCGCACGATTTCCAGCGGCACGTCCTCGAGCGTCAGCTTGCCGCCGCCGGAAAGGACCACCATCTTCTCGATGACGTTCCGCAGCTGCCGCACATTGCCCGGCCAGTCGTAGTCCTCCAGCGCCTTCATCGCCGCCGCGTCGATGCCCGTCACCGCGCCGCCGTTCTCCTTCGCGTACTCCTTCAGGAAGCGCGAGGCGAGCAGCGCAATGTCGCCCGGCCGCTCCCGGAGCGCGGGCAGATGGATGTCGATCACGTTCAGCCGGTAGTAGAGGTCTTCGCGGAACGCGCCCTCGCGCACGCGCGCGGCCAGGTCGCGGTTCGTGGCCGCGACGAGCCGGAAGTCGCTCTTGCGGTTCTTCGTCTCGCCGACGCGCTGGAACGTGTGCGTCTCCAGGACGCGCAGCAGCTTGACCTGCACGGCCGGATCGATCTCGCCGATCTCGTCGAGGAAGATCGTGCCGCCGTCCGCCGTCTCGAAGCAGCCCGCGCGGTCGACCGCGTCGGTGTACGCGCCCTTGACGGAGCCGAAGAGCTCCGATTCGAGGAGCGTCGCGGGAAGAGCGGCGCATTCGACCGCGACGAAGGGGCCGTCCCTGCGCGGCGACAGGTCGTGGAGCGCCCGGGCGACGAGCTCCTTGCCGGTGCCCGACGGACCTTCCACCAGCACCGACGCGTTCGCCTTCGCCGCGCGGCGGATGAGGCGGTAGACGGCTTCCATCGCGGGTGACTTGCCGGTGAAGCTCTCCAGCCCCTCGCGCGGATTGATCTGCGACTGGAGCGCCTCGACCTTCTCCTCCAGCGCGGCCGACTTCTTGATGAGCGCGTGGCGCTCGATGGCCTTGGCGACGCGCTGCTCCAGCTCGCCCAGGTCGGTGATCGGCTTCGTGAGGAAGTCGTCCGCGCCGTCCTTCATCGCCTCGACCGCGAGCTCGATCTCGCCGAACGCGGTGATGAGGATCGCGGCCAGCGCGCCGTTCGCGGCCTTCGCCTTGCGGATGAGCGTCACACCGTCGTCGCCCGGCATCTTGTAGTCGGTGAGGATGAGCGCGAGATCGGGCGTCGCGGCCACGAGCTTCAGCGCCGCCTCCGCGTCGCTCGCCGTCAGGCACTCGTACGTGGGCGCGAGCACGCGCGCCATCACGTCGCGCGTCGGCTTCTCGTCGTCCACAATCAGGATTTTCGCTTTGTTCGTCATTTCAAGACCCGGATGCGCCGCTCCAGCCGCGGCAGTTTCAGAATGAAGGTCGTGCCCTCGCCCGGCTTCGATTCGACCGAGATGGAGCCGCCGTGGTCGCGCACGATGCGCGCGGAGATCATCAGCCCGAGGCCGGTGCCGAACGCCTTGTTCGTCTTGTACGGCTCGAAGAGGTGGATGACCTGCTCCTCGCTCATCCCGATGCCGTTGTCGCGGAAGACGACGATGATGTCGTTGTCGTCGGCATCGAGATCGATGTCGATCGTGCCGCCGTCGCGGATCGCCTCCATCGCGTTCTTGACGAGGTTGAAGAAGACCTGTTCGAGCTGGCCCTTGTCGATGGCGGCGCTCGGCAGGGTGCCGGGCACGTCGAGCGTCACGGCGATCTTCCGCTCCACGAGCTGCGGCTTCATCGCCTGCAGGCAGTCCTTGAGCGGTTCGGCGACGCTGCCCGGCATCAGGTTGGGGCGTGACTGGCGCAGCGCCTGGAGGAAGTTCTTCAGGATGCCGTCGAGCCGCTTGACCTGCGCCGCGCACGCGTCGGCGATCTCCACGGCGTCGGACGGCATGCGCTTGATGAGCTGGAGATTGAGCGCGAGCGCGTTGAGCGGGTTGCCGATCTCGTGCGCGACGCTGCCGGCCAGCATGGCCACCACCTGCGCGGTGCGGCTTTCCATTTCGGCGTCGGTGCGCCGGCGGCTTTCCGTCACATCGCGCAGGATCACCGT
>JAFUEM010000043.1 GCA_017463935.1 Kiritimatiellia bacterium | reverse complement strand
GCCGCGCCCGTCGTCTCGACGAGACCGAGCGCCGCGCGGTCGCGCAGGAACCAGCCCGTCCGGCGACGGCGCACGGCCGTGCCGAAGAAAGCCGTCGGCTGGCCGCGGCCCGTCAGCCACGTCCCCGCGCCCACTTCGGCAAAACCGTTCGCAATCGTCACCGTTTCGCTCATTCCGCCACCTTCGCCTCCGGATCCTCAACAGGGGAAACGACCTCGACCTCGACATCCTTCGCACGGTCGCGCGCCGCCTTCTCCTCTTCCTTCCACGCCTTGATGTCCTCCGACAGGAGCCGGCGCTTCTCCTGGCGCGCAAATTCGCGCATCGTCCGCTCGTGCTTGAGCTCCGCCTTGCGCCGCTCGTAGCGGTCCTCGTACCGCTCGTGACGGATGTCGTTCCGGTTCTCGCGCTCCAGCTCGCGCTCGCGCCGCTCGTCGTCCGAGCGCTCGGCGTCGTCGGCCAGCTGCTCCTCGACGGCCACGTCCCGCAGGCGCGACGCCTGCAGCCGCGCGAGCATCTCCGCGTCGAGGTCCACGATGTGCGGCGAGAGGATGAACATGCGCTGGACCGTCTCCTTCTTGACGGACGCGCCGCCGAAGAGCCAGCCGATCCACGGGATGTCCCGCAGATACGGAATGCCCCAGCCGCCCGTCTCCTCGATGTCGCGCAGGTAGCCCGCGAGCATGATCGCCTCGTCCTCGAAGACCGCCGTCTGCGTCTGGAGGCTCGACGAGCGCGTCATCGGCATCGAATCGACCGCGATGGACTCGAAGCCGCCGTCGTCAAGGCGCATCGACAGCCAGATCTGGTCGGCGACGTTCGTCGACAGGGACGGGACGATGCGCGGCTTGACCTGGAGCGTCGTGCCCGCCGTCACCTCCTCGAGCGTCGCGACCTCCGTGCCGATCACGCGCACGTGGTAGCTCTGCGAATCGGTCATCTGCGCGGCGAGGTTGTTGACCGTCAGGAGCGACGTGCGCGAGATCGACCGCGCCTTGCCCTTCTCCTTCAGCGCCGTCAGCGACCCGTCGACCGTCACGCTGCGCCCGAGGTAGGAGAGCGCGCCCGCCATCCCCCGTCCGCCGAGACCGTCCGCATTGAAGAGGTTGGCCGCGTTCTGGCCCGCCGCGCCCGAGATGTCGCGGTGCGAGCCCGTCACCTTCAGCGACAGCTGCCAGTCGAGCGCGTCCTTCTTCGACAGCTCCACGACCGTCACGTCGATCTCCACGAGCTTCTGCGGCCTGTCGAGCTGGCCGATCAGCCGCTCGTACATCGGCATGCGCGAGGACACGTCGCGCACGAGCACCGCGTTGAGGCGGTTTTCGGGGCGGATGACGGGCCGGAACGCCGCGTTCATCGCCGCCGCGACAACCGCGTCCGCCGAGTCGGTGCCGTTCGTCAGCCCCGTCTCGCGCGCCGATCCGTCCGCACCGGTCGCCATCATCTCCTCGATGAGGCGCGCGACGCCCTTGATCGTCACCGTCGATTCCGGCGACGAGACCGAAAACGACACGTCATCCGCCCACGTGTTGGCGAGCGGAAAGAGACGCATCTCGACTTCGTTGAACGTCCGCATCTGCCGCAGCCGGTCGGCCCTGGCGATCAGCTCGGCGACGAGCGTGACGTAGCGCGGCGGCCCCGCGACCATGATGAGCTCGTCGTTCGACGTCGTCTTGATCGGGAAGCGCGCGTCCTCCATGCCGAGCTCGACCAGCATGCGGCGCAGCTCGCCCGCCTTCATGTACTGGAGCTCGATGAGGAGCGTCTGGATCTCGCCCGCGCCGTAGAGATAGAGCGCCGCGCCGTCGTAGTACCACGTCAGGTTGTGGACCGTCGCCAGGCGGTCGAGGAACGCATCCGGCGCCACGTCGCGGAAATCGCCGGAGAAGAGGCCCTGCACGCCCGGCGACATCACGACCGACAGGCCCTCGGCGACCGCGAAGGTATCGAGCGCCGCGCGCAGGTCCATGTCGCGCGCGACGAGCGTGTACGTCGGCGTCTTCCAGGGGATGACGGACTTCTGCGCCGGCTCCTGCGCCGCGGCGTCGCCCCGCGCAACATCAGCGGCCCGGCAGGTCGCAGCCAGCGCCACGGCGATCAAGAACAAATGTTTATTCATGGCAATATCCTCATCTCGTTGTGCGGCGGCGCATCATCGCCCCGGTCCATGTTGGCCTCCAGACGCGCGCGCCACCAGTCGCACGAATCGCAGAACGTCTCGAAGAAGCGGCGTCCGCCGTCGGGCTCCGCCTGCGGATCGGCCGCCTGCCAGAGGAAGGCGCCGTCGCGGTCGCAGGCGAGCGTCGCCGCCTCGCGCAGGAACCGCCCCGCCGCGTAGCCGGCGAGACGCGGCAGTTCCGCCGCGTCGTCCGTCAGGCGGCAGACAAGGCGCAACGCGTCCCCCGCCTCGGTCGCGACGATCTCGCCGCCATCGACCTGAAGCGTGAACGACACTGCGCCGTCGGGTGCCCGCTCCGGGTATCCGATGGCGTTCAAGAGGCTGTCGATCGCGTTTCCGGCCATTATGTGTTGTTGACGATTCCTGTCATTGTCGTGTTGAGGCTCTTCAGGACGTTCGAGATCATGTCATAGCTCTGGTCGCGCTTGTTCGTGAGCGACTGGAGCTCGATCATCTTCTGCTGGCTGAACGTGTTGAGTTCGTCCATCTTCGATTCGAGCGCAGTTATGAAATCCGTGTTCGCAGCGGTAACCTGTCCGGTCGGAACGCTGGAAGAGTCCATGCCGACGATGTTTACGAGGAAGTCGCGGCACGTGTAGTTCGTCCCCTCCCACACGATGCCGTTCTTTGAGGTGTCGTTCATGTAGCAGCCGTACTCGAGCACCGTCTTCTCGATGTCCGTCATCCTTCCGAGCTTCAAGCTCGTCGAATTCATCTCCTCCATGAGCGCGATGATGTCCGTCTCGAGCTTGGATGCGCGGTTCAGGCAGATCGCCATCACGAGCTGGCCGATGGAAAGCTGCCTGAGCGATCCGTCCGCGTTCGTCACGCCGTCGACGGTGTAGAAGTTCGCCGTGAGGTACCGCCCCGTGTCGGGGCTTGTCATCGAAAGGTCGAATGTGTCGATTCCGATTGCCATTTCCGTTCCTCCTTAAAAATTCGCGGCGTTGCCTTCCTGCGAAGTGCCGAGGGCGTTGACGATGTTGGACGAGGTGGAGTACGCGACATCGCGGCGGTTCACCATCGTCTGCAGGTCGACGACGTCGCGCTGCTGCTGCTGCACGAGGACGTCCATCTTGTTCTTGAACGCCGTGGCGGCCGCCATGCGCTTCGCGTACGTGTCGATGGCGTCGGGAAGCTCGCTTTCCTCGATTCCGAGCTCGCCCGTCGCGAACGCCTTGGCCTGCGCCCAGTCGGCCGTGCCGTCCGCCACCTTCGCGAGCCACCCCGCCGCCGCGTCGAGCTTGACGGAACCGGCCGTCATCGTGTTCATCTTCACGACGCTCTGCCCTTCGTAGGCCGCCGCCGCGGTGAGGCACACCGCGATCGCGAGCTGCCCGAGCGTCAGCCCCGAGCCGCCCTCCGCGCCCGTGGAATAGAGGTTGATCGCCTCGCTTCCCGAAGGCGCGTACCGGTTCGTCGATATTGTCTCGATTGCAATCATGGTTAATTGACTTCGAACCTCTGACTTAGGACTTCGAAGTCCGGCGTCCTAAGTCCGGTGTCCTCCGATCCATTACAAGTTCCTTATCAAATTGCCGCGCGTGTCGCTGATGGCCGTCATCAAGGTCGAGGCCGTCGAGAACGACTCGTCGCGGCGGTCGACGAGCGACTGGAGGCGCGACATGTCGGTCTGCGCCTGGTTGTTGAGCCCGTCGATCTTGCTCTTGCACTTCTGAATCCACTCCTCCACCTCACGCTTGAGCATCTTGCGGTTGTCGAAGTTAAGGCCTCCGATGTCATTGGACAGCGTGTCCTTCGTCGTCTGCGAGATCTCGATGCTGCTGCGCTTGTCGCCCGCGGCGTCGCTCGCGAAGTCCGCCTGCACTTTCGTCAGGTCGGCGAGGGCGTTGCCAAGCCGTTCGAGAGCCGCGTTGCGCGCGCGAATGCGCGTGGTGAGCGGCGCAACCTCGCCCTCGACCGTCGTGGCGCGGTTGGCGCTGATGTAGATCATCAGATCCTGGAAGTCGACAGCCTTGCCGTCCGCCTTGTAGTCGCTGAACGTGACGCCCCAGTTCTGGCTCAGCGCCACCGGATCCTGTCTTTCTATCGTCGCCATATTTACCCTCCGATATTGCCGATCGTGTTGCTTGCCGCGTCGTTGGCCTTCTTGATGAGGCGCGCCGCCGCCGAAAACGCGTTGTCGCGCTTGGACATGAGCGAGTTCAGCGAGACCATGTCCTGCTTCAGGTCGTTGTCTTCGCGGTCCATCTCGTACTGCACCTGGTTCTGGGCGCGGTAAATGTCGTCGCGGCGCATTTGCGCCTTATAGACGCCGTCGGAGAACTCGTACGCGACGCAGGTGACGGTTATGCCGTATTTGGCGGCAAGAGAATGCGCTTCGGCAAGAATGGACATCTTGTCGGTTCTGTCCGAACTCTCGGTGTTCTTCACCTTGAGCGTGGTAACGCCACTGTTGAGACCGGCCATTACGGTGCCGAGGTCTTCAAGCTTGCGCGTTCGCTGGCGGACGACGACGGCGTAGCTGTTCATCGTGTCCTCGATGGCGGTGGACTCCTTGAACGCCGCGGCGGTGAGCGCCGCGCCGTAGTCCTTGCCGGCAGCGCCGTCCACGGTGTACGTCACTTGCCGCACACCGTAGACCGCCGCTCCGGCTATTTCGACCGTATCTATCAGATTCGCCATCGATCAGTCCTCTCCTTAGACAAGCGGAGACCGCCGATATTTTACCAAATACCGCCGGTTCCCGCAAGTGCGGCTACGCCTGGATCGCGTCGCGCATCGACTGCGCCTCCGCGGCACGGACGGCCTGCATAAGCTTCACAATGCTGTCCACGAGCGAGAGGGCCTGATTGAAGAGGTCCTTCGTCTGGTCGAGTTCCTCCTCGGACTTCTTGCTCAGGGCGCCCTGCTCCGTCGCGTCCGCCTGCTGCAGCTGCGTGAGGTTCGCGATGAAGCTCTGCCCCGCGCCGCCGATGGCCGCGATCAGGTTGTTGACGGCCTGGGCCTTCGTGATGGTGTTGCTGGCCTTGATGTAGTCGACGCTGTTGGCGCGTGTGGTCTGCGCCGCCTGGTACGCCGCGGTCGCCTCGTTGACGTCCGCGAGGTGCGTCTGGGCGTCGGTCACGTCGGGCTGCATGAGCTTGGCGTTGCCGAGCGCGCGGGCGTACTTGAGTTCCGCCGCGGCCGTGTCGAGTTTCTGGCTCGCTGCGGCGATTTCGGCCTTCGTGCCGTTCTTCGTCGCGTCGTTGTACTCCTGGAGAGCGTTGCCGTAGGAATCCTCGTACTTCTGAATCTCCAGCTTCGTCTGCGCGCGAAGGTTCGCCTTCGCCGCCTCGAGCTCGACGCTCGCCTGCCCTCCGGGGGCGATCTGCGCCTTGAGATCGGCGTTCGCTGCGTCGAAAGCCGTCTTGACGTCCGCCTTGAGCTGGGCAAGAGGCTTGTCGCCGAAGTTGAACTTGTCGACGGAAAGAGTTCCGTTCGTCATCTTGAGCTGCATCAGTTTGGCCCTGTCCGCCATGCTGAGCGACTCGAACGGCTTCGTGCTCGCGTCGGCGAAGAACGCCTTGTCCTCTGCCGAGAGGCCGGGATACCGGTCGAGTTTCGCCGCCTCCGCCTTGAAGGCATCGAGCTTGGCAACCGCCGTCTTGACATTGGCCACCTCCGGCGCGTCGAATCCGGCAAGCTCGGCCGACGTCACCGTGTCGATGTTGGCGTCCGAGCCGAGCACCTGCATCGCCTGCGACACTTCGGCCTTGTTCTGGAACGCGTCTCTGGCGTTTGTGAAGCGCGTCTGCGCCTCGCGGACCTGCCCGTTGCTGAAGCCGCCCTCGACCTTGGAGTCGATGCGCGTGTGCCCGTCGAGGGACATCTGCGTGCCGACTTCGGACTTGACCTTGTTCAACTGCGTCTGGGCCGAGTCCTGGGTGTTGGCGGCCTTCATCATGTCAACGCTTTGACGCGCGACGTCGAGCCCGGACGTCTTGTCGGTGCCGAGCTGGGCGTTGAACGCCTTGGCCTGCTGGTACATGGCGACGCCCGTGGCGGCCACCTGCATGGCGCAGCAGATCGCGCCGGCGATCATGCCTGTCACGGCGGCCTCGCGCTGCGCGGAGGCCTGGTCGAGAATCGCCTTCTGCACCGAGAGGTTCTCCGCAAGGCGCATCTCGCGCATCGCGTCGCGCTGCTTCTGCGCAACCTCGACGAGGAGCGCCATCAGCTTGTAGAGGTCGAACATCACGGTCTTGACGGTCGGATCGGTGTTGACCGCGCCAGAGAGCTTTTCAAGCGTCGAGGAGAGCGTGTCGTGTATCTGCTTGATCTGCTCCTCGGTGAAGTTGAGCCCCGTGTCTTTCACAAGTTTCTCGCAGAGCGAGTCAATCGCGGCGGAATCCACCGTCGCGGGAAGCTCCAGGTCGTCGGGAATCTTCACCGTGACGGGCGTCTCCACACCGTCGACGGTCGTCGTGAACGTGACGCTGCGCGTGTCGGCCACGCCCTGCGAGCCCTCCGTCTTCGCCGCGTCGCCGATCGCGTTCAGCAGCGACTCCCAGTTGACCGCGTTCGCGTTTGTGTTGATGTTGATGCTCATGTCAAGGTTCCTTCCCCTTATGCCATCTGGCCGAGGTTGTTGGCGATCTCGTTGCTCGTGTTTGTAGCGGACGTCAGAAGCTGCGCCACCTGCCCGAGGACGTTCTGGAGCTGCTGGAGGATCTGCTCGAGTTCCTCCTCGCACTCGCTCAGACGCTGCTGGAGCGCGGTGATGTACTTGTTCGTCTCGGAGACCTCCGCCTGCGACAGGCCGGCCTTGTAGCCCTGGTAGGCCGAAACGCCTCCCGCCACGGTCCCGCCGACGCCGACGACGAGCGTTGTGATTGCCACTGCTGCGCGAATGCGCTCTATTGTCTGGATGGAATCCGAAGCCCCCTTGACCACATTGGACACGGCCGCGCCGCCGCCGCCCGCGAAGCCTGCGCCAAGGGACGCCGCCATGATTGCCGCCGTGATCAGAACCTGCGCGAGGATCTGCGCCGCCTGCTTGCTCATGCCCAGGCTCTCGAGCCCTTTGGCAAGTTTCTCGACGATCTTGTCCATCACGCCGGTCTCGCTCAGCACCTGGCACGCGATCGCGATGCCCGCGCCAATCACGGGGCCTACCGCAAGTCCGCCCGTCGCGACGCACGCGACGACCGCCGCGACGACCGCGAGAGCCGTCATCAGCCAGCCGAAGATCTTGCTCGCCTTCCTGGACTCGGCCGCCTTGTCCATGTCCTTGAGGGACTTCTCAATCTTCTCCGAGCGTCCCTGGCGCTCGGTCTCGAGGGCGTCCTTCTGGAGGTTGATGCGGTCCTTTGCCATCTGGGCCTGACGCTCCTCGTTGTCCATCTGAAGGTACGAGATGAGCTTCTCGAGGTTGGCCTCGAGCTGCTTCAGGTCCGCCGGATCGTCGAGCGCCGGCACGTTCGTCGCGCCCGTCGCCCGCCCGGGCTCGCCGTTCTCGACGCGGGCGTTCGTGTTGACGCTCACGTTGCGCCCTCCGAGGATGGCGGCCACGTCCTTGACCGTCTGCATCGCCTTCTCGGACAACCCGAGGCCCTTCGCGAAATCGGCCGTCTGGTCGATCGTGTTCGGCACCTTCGGCGTCACTCCTGTGATTTCTCCTGCCATTGGTTGGGTCCTTTCGTTGTTGGTTTGAAAGTTTGAATGTTTGCGCTCGTTGACCTGTTCGCCCTGTATACACCTATGACTGCACAAGGTTACAAACTTTTTTCAACCTTTCAGCTTCCAACTATTCTTCAACCTTGAACTCTTCCTCTCCGATCGTCTTGCGGAGCTCCGCCGCCTTCGCGCGGTATTCCCGTCCGAGGTCGGTGTTCTTGGGGCAGTACTGCTCGAGCGCCATGATCGCGCTCGCCGCGTTGCCCTTGTCGCCCATCGCGAGCAGGCACTCCGCCGCGTGGAACTGCGGCTTCGGGTTCTCGAGGTCGAGGAAGGACGAGTAGCCGTAGGACGACACCGCCTTGTCGAACATCTTCTTCGCCTGCTGCACCGCGCCGAGGGCGAACCAGTATTTCGCGCTCAGATGGTCGAAGAGAACGAGGAACTGGAACAGCTTCTCCGCCTCGTCGAACTTCCCCGTGCGGTAGTACCCGAACCCGAGCGAGTACACAGCCTCAAGCTCGTCGTTCGTGATGCCCTTGACTTCCTTCAGCGTCGCTCCGTCCTTTATGAACTTCTTCGCCGCTTCCTCGATCTGCTCCTTGGTTATGTTGGTCATGGTTTCTCCTTTGTTGTTTGGAATGTTTATTATACCGTCGCGATCCTGTTCGCCTCGATGGCCTCGTTGAGGTCGCGTTCGATGCGGTCGAGCGATTCGCGTATCGCGCCGAGCGGGTCGTTGAGAGCCTCCTTCTTCTCGGCCTTCTCCGTCTCCGCCGGACGCTCCGCCTTCTCGGGCGCCGCAAGCGTCGCGATGTCGTTCGCAATCGTCTTGAGCGTGTTCTCGCCGATCGAGTTGACGACGGCGGAGATCTGCCCCTTGACGGAGGCTATCGCGTTCTTCGTCTCCGCGATCTGCCCCTGCGTGTCGACGACGATCTGCTCCTTTGCCTTGAGCTCCGCGCGGGCGCGCTCCTGCTCCTCGACGAGCTTGTTGTGATCCTTGCCGTCCTGCACGGCCTGCTCGATCTGCTTCTGGAGCTGCTCGATCTTCGCCAGGAGAAGCATCGTGGCGGCCTTCGCCTCCGCCTCATCGCCGCTGTACTTGTCGAGCGACTTCTGGAGCTCGTCGAGCTTCTCCGAGAGCGCGATCCCCTGCTCCAGGCGCTGCCTCTGGCTCTCGTCAAGCGACTGGCTCACCGCAACAAGCGACATCAGCGTCATCGAGAGCCGCGTGCGCTCGCTCTCGTTCTTCAGCCGCGCGACAAGCGCCTCGAGGTCGGTCATGCCGCCGTTCGTGACGGTGACGGACGCCCCGCCGAGGAGCGCGGAGAGTATCTTCCCCGTTTCTGCTGGCGTGGCGACGTCCTGTGCGGACGTCTGCATTGCGCCCGTGAGTCGTGCTGTGTCAAGTTGTATGCTCATGATATTTGTTCCTTTCTGCCTTGTCTACACGCAGAGTGCGAAAAGGTTACATCTGTCCGGTAGTATACCAAATTTAAGGTCCTTCCGGTAAAAAAAACATTGGGAAGCCAACGGAAAGCGGCGGCGAAAGCAAATGGCCTGGCCACCGTTCTCCATCACGGCGCCTCCACGTCGTAGAACATCTGCGGCGCATCCGCCGCGCGCGGAACCGTCGCCGTCGCCGTTCCGTCGCCGTTTGCGGAGATTTCCACGTCCTCGCGCGGCAGAAGCGCCGCGTCCCCCTCGGGCAGCGGCAGCTCCGCCGCCGCGCGGACGCGCAGTTGCGGCGCCGTTACCTCCGTGAGCCAGCCGTCCGGCTCCGCCGAGACGACGAGCGTCACGAAACCGTTCGATATGGCGATCGAATCGATTTGCAGCGCCGTCGGAGGGACGTACGTCACCTTCTCCGCCGTGTTCGCGGCGCCTGAATCCCAGACAACCACGCGGTACCTGGCGCCGTTCGCCGTGAACGTGATGCCGTCGGCTTCGTCGTAGACGGCCTTGAGGTAGAGATAGACCTTGCCTTCGGCGTTGGCGCAGATGTTGGAGGCGTTGTAGTAGTCGGGAAGCCCCGTGAACGCGACCGGCGCGTTCGGCTCCAGTTCCGGAATCTCGACGCAGGCGGCGCTTTCGCCTTGCGGCGTCTTCGCGCCGGAGTTCGCGAGCACGTATTGGCCATAGTGAGGATGTCGGCCAATGTAGATGTTGCCGCCTGCGATAACCGGATCGTCGATTCCGCTCACAGTTCCAACCGCGCCGCTCAACGCGACGATGTTGCCGCCGGTCACGGTGATGCCGTGGCCGAATGCGTAATACATTCCGTCGCTGATGCCGATTGCCGGGCATCCCCAGTAGTCGCTTGTCGCGCCGCCATTGGCGAAAAGCCAGCCGTCGCCGCCGATCTCGAGATCCGAGACGCCGGGCACTTCGAGCGCGGCGCAGTATTTTCCCGATTCGAGGGTGTTGGTGCCGGTGAACCAGACGCGCGACGTCACATTCGACGCAACGGCGAACGGCGTGCGGCGGTTCGCCTTGGCCTTGAGGCAGAGATTTGAGAGCGTCACGGAAGCGTCCGTCTCGACGCGCACTCGCACCGTGCCTTCCGTGTTCGTCCCGTCAAGGACATACGGCCCTGCGGCAGACAGCGACAGGACTCCGTTCGTGACGTTGTACACCCAGCCTTCGCCCTGCAGGAAGCCCGCATCCTCGCCGTTCACGCACACGCCGGTGACGCGATGCGCAACGGCCGGCGCGCCGGACACGGACACGGCCCACGGCTTGCCTCCGACAGTGAACGAGTAGACCCCGTCCGGCAGATACACGAACGCTTCGCCGGACGCATCCGCCATCGCGGAACTTGCGTGCGGTTCAAGCCCAGAAATCGACACGGTCGCGCCGGCCGTCAGCTGCGGCAGCGTCACGCGCCAGGCGGTCTTGGAGCCCTCCTTGCGGCTGTCGCCGGGATCGGCGGAACCCGACGCGGCATCGAACACGTTGTTCGTCGCGCCGCCGGCATTGAAGTACAGTCCGTTCACGTTCACGACACGCACCAGATTCGTAGACGGCAGCCACAGACAGACGGAACCCGTGGAATCGGCAACCACGTCATTCATCCCGTAAGTCGCGGAAATGTCAGAGGAAACGAGCGAAACTTCCGCGCCTGCGGTCAGGTTCGTGAAGAGCAGATAGCGCAGCTGGTCTTCATTCGCGTCGATAGGATTCGGCTCCGCGTCGAGGTTCGTTCCGTGGACGCTGCCGCCCGTGATGCAGAACGATTTGGCATAGCCGGAGACCGAAATAGTGTTGCCGCTGGAAATCAGGTCCGACGATGCGTTTGCGCCCTTCGTCGCAAGCACCGTGCCGCCGGATATTCTCACCGCGCCGTCGGCAAGCGTCTTGGCGCTTGAGCCGCCGCCCATGTAGCCGGAACCAATGCCCGCCGCGCTCGCGCCACCAGTGGCGGTGACGTTGCCGCCAGAAATTACGATGCCGTCCGCCTGGAGGTTCGACGTCACGCCGCCGCCTATGCCCGCCGCCTTCTCGCCGCCCTGCGCGACGATTGTGCCGCCTTCTATGACGATCTTGCCAGGCGGCGTAAAACCGCCCGCCGAGCCGATGCCCGCCGCGTTCTTGCCGCCGAAGACGGTGAGACTGCCGTCGCCCTTGACAGTCAGGACGGAATTGGACGCGACCTCGATGCCCGCCGCATACTGCCCGCGCGCGGCGAGAATGTTGTCGCCGTCGAGCGTAATCGTGCAGGCTGCGTTGGAGACCACAAGCGCTGAAAGCTCCTTCCCGCTGCGCGCGACAATCGTCAGGTCCTTCAGCGTAAGGTTCGCGACTCTGTCGTCTTTCACCACGATTCGGAAGGTGCCGCTCGTGGAGACGCCGCTGACTGTGGCGTTATTGAGGAGAGCCAATACGCTCGTGCTTTTCGTATAGGTCCACTCCGTGGCGGGCTGGTCGACATCTCCCGTTATGATCGCTCCATTCACCATGAGGAAGTCGCTTGATGTCACTGTGCCGTCATCGGCGACTTTGAAGCAGAAGACATGCTCGGATCCATCCTCCATTGTCATGCGTATTCCATAGCTGCAAATGGAAGAAGCCAGCCAGATGCGCAGGATGCCCCTGTCGTTGGTATAGATGTTCTCGAATCCGCTGCGACGAGTCCCCAGCTCGAACTCCGCCACCTTGCTGTTGGGGAGGCCTATGTCGAGGTCGACGGGGAAGACTCTTTTTTCGAACCCGTCTTTCGGATCGGGCTGAACCTTTTCCTTGTCAACATAGATGGCGCCACCGGTGAAAGCCACGCTTACATTATGTTCGTTGCTTCTGCGGCCGATATCTGGGGATTCGCGACTGCCCGAAGCGTAAATCGTGCCGCCGGAAATGCTGATTGATCCAGTGCCTGCGTAGGTCCAGCCTTCGTAGCCACTGCCGACGCCTGCGCAGCCGTTCGTTCCTCCGACGGCCATGACGAATCCTCCCGAAATGGAAATCGTGCCCGGAACGCATCCGCTGCCGCCGCCGATGCCCGCGCCGAGCGTATCGCCGGCTGCGTCCACATGTCCGCCCGTGATGGTGATTGTGCCGCCGTATTTGTTTCTGCCGCCCCCGATGCCAGCGCCATGTTCCGATCCCCTTGCGACGACCTCGCCGCCGGAAATCGTGGTCGTCCCGCCGGGGCCGCAGTCGCCGCCGCCGATACCCGATGCGCCAGAGCCGCCCGTCGCCGTCACGGTGCCGCCGGAAATCGCTATGGTGCCGCCGGCACCGTTGACGCCGACGCCGATGCCGGCGCCGGCATAACCACCTGTT
>JAFUEM010000001.1 GCA_017463935.1 Kiritimatiellia bacterium | reverse complement strand
TTTCCCTTCCCTTCCTCCTTCTCCCCCGCACCCCCTCATCCTCCTTGCCATCTCTTCCCTTGCGCTGTCGCGCAAGGATGGAATTCGACACTCTTAGACAATGCCCGAAAATTCCGCATGAAATTTACAGTTGCTGACCCTCGCAGTCCCGTCCCATTCCCGACAAAGAAACCGTAAAACCCCGAACGGTACGAGACGATGTGTTCGTCCTCGTACACGATGATGGCGGAGTTCCGACAGAACCATCGCGGATCGGCACCAAGGAAAACGTCTACTCCAGGATCGACGTCCGGCGCTTTCGGAGACGGAGAGACTCCTTCCATGTCACAGCGACGCCAATGCCATTCAATTTTTTCTTGGCCATTTTCGGCGAGAAACTGTTTTCCGTAAAAGCGCGCCATGGCGTCCCAGTCGGCAACATCGCCCTTGAATGGCTCGCGGTTATAATTCCGCAGCCGGTTTTCAATCCACTCCCGCGCGGACTTTGCGACGGGCGTATCGCCGACCGGCCAGTCTGCGACGGCCGTCCAGTCAACTCGCATACCGCCCCAAGCGTCCGTCGCAAGCGCCGCCCGCCGCTCATGCGGAAATGACGCCGCAGCAGCCACCGTCCCCGCCGCGCAGACAATGACGCCCATCAAAACATACATTGCGTTTCTTTTCATTCTCATGTCTCCTATTCTCTACTCTGCGCCTGCGGCGAAATCTGACGCTGTTTTCAACTTTGCAACTCAGAACGGCATATCGCCGTCGTTGGGATCGGGCGGCATATTATCCGGGACGGCCGGCTCCGGAACCTGCACGGTGCCGTCGAGCTGTTCAAGCCGCAAAGCCGTCAAGTCACAGAAGTACCGAACCTTTCCGGTCTTTGGATCGGTCCACTCGCGCCCGTCAACGGCGAACCCCACTTTCACGCGCACGCCGGGCTTAACGCCATCAAGCTTGGCGACGTTGTCCTTCTTGAACGCGAACGCCACCACGTTGGGCCAGTTCCCCTCGCGATCCTCCTCAACGACCAGCTCGCGCTTCGTGAATCCGCTTGCGAACGTCTGCAGTTCGCCGACTGTCTTTACCTTTCCTGTGAACTCGTACATTCAATTTCCCCTTTCTATTTTCACAACTCCGAATACGGCAACTTTACCACACGGCGGCGGCCTTGCGCCGGACGCTCGAGCTTCTGCAGATAGCCGTAATAGCTGCTCGGACGCCCGAGGTAACGCATCCCACTCAACGCGAGCACCCGCCTAACCGCACCCAGCGCAGATAGGCGCACACGACCTCCCGCACGGCATTTGTTCATCGACGCCAAGCCTGCATTGAAATATCGCATCAAAAATTCCTTGGACGCATTGCCACCCTTAGCCCGGCTCCAAAATACAACCTTGAAGAACCCGACATCCTCCGAGATAGCCGGCGGCGAAGTTAGGACGGTGAAGAAGTGTGGGATAGCAACGTCCCCGAATGAGCGACAATCTTAAAAGCATTAGGTGTTAGTCTTAATGATTACACGCCTCCCATTGCGGCACCAAGTTCGCGATCGGCGAGGGTGTCTTCTTGCATTACAAATCTTAACACATACTTGCTGAGCGTATCTCCTGCCGGACGCGACGCGGGATCAACCTTCGGAACCATCGTCTGCGGGAACGGGACGCTCGACAGAAGCCCTGTCGAAAGCAGTGCGATCAGCCGCTGCCTGAGCGGATTCGACAGATCCTCGCCGCTTTCGCGGATGCGCAGCGCATAGAGGATCGCCAGCGGCAGATACTTAGTGTCGTTGATTGTCCATCTCCCGCCGTTCACAACCTTGTTCGCATCCTGGTTGCACAGAATGAAAAGCGCGTTCTCGAGCAAGGGCTTCATCGCCGGAGTGAGTTTGCATTCGGGATGCCAGCATAGCATGCGGAAGAACGACCACCAGAGCTTGCCTCGCTCGACCTCCAAGTGCGTCTTTGCGCAGATGTAGTTCAGCAGGATGACGATATCCTGCGGATCTTCTCCGAGGACATACCCAGCCGCGTTGTAGAAGCTGAAGTTGTACTGCGGTTCGGCTCCGTTAGTCAGCAGGTCTCGGATGAGCTTCTTGTAATCGTCGAGCGCCCCGCAATGGCAGTAGTTCTGCTGCAGCATTCCGTCTTTCAGCAGGCTACCCGCCCCGGCCATGAGCGCAGGCGTCACATACGGTTTCTCGTTGGCGCATTTCAACGCGAACGCATGGGTCGCTTTGTCCGCCCGCGCATTGAACACGTATCGGGTTCCGAAGAGTCCGCGCGTCGGTTCGGTAGGATTCACCCTGTACCCCACGCGTTCTGCAATACCGTTTCTCGCCTCGGGATGGAACTTGGCGCAGTACGCCGCCCAAAGTCTCGCGAAGTCTGCGCCTCTTGGCGTCTTGACATACTCCTCCACCATCCGAAGGTTGTCCTCGGAATCGTAGATGCGCCCCAATACAGGCTGCGGCTCAACGTACCCCTGATGTTCGGGTACTAACTCGACCGTCACCGACTTGTTCGCGTTGAGCGAATTGCTCCATCTGAGGACAATCTCGCGCACCGTGGTCTTACCGGAAACGAAAATGGCCTTGAACCGCGCGTCGCACATCTCCAGCACAAATCGGGCCGAACCTTTTTCAGGCGAAACCACGGCCGACAGGCTGAGTTCCAGTTCCGAGCGCAGGAACTCAGCGAAGACCGTCTTGATCCTGCGGGCATATTCGTTGGAGTTGGGTTCGCGCACGTAGAAAGAGACGTTGTCGGCATACTTTTCGATCTTGAGCTTGCGCGGTTCCGAACCAGCTTCGGGATGCCGGTATTCGCGCCCCGGCTCGACTTCCTGCTCGCCGTCGAACATCGACACCCAGTCGGCCTTGAACCCGTCCCAGAAACTGTACTCCGGCAGGCGGTCGTAGTAAGTCGGCAGCCCCTTGGCGAGGCGTTCCGCAAAGAGCGCCGCGCCTTTTGCGACAGCATTGGACGGCAGCGCCTCAACCATGTCGCATTTTGTACGGAATCTCGTCAATATCTGTGCGCCGTTTTTTCGAGCCACCCACCCGTTCACAAGCAGAATATCGTTCGTTCCCAACGTTCCCCACATCCCGGCAAGAATGGGGTTGAGCGTCTGGAGAATATCCTTCGGCAGCCCGTTGGCGAACGCGACATTCCTGGGTTGCCATGCTCCTCGTTTGCGCACCCACGCCTCAAAGCTGTCGTCGCCGGATTCGATGGCGCTTTGGAGGTCAGAGTAGAACTGGCCGCCTACGAGCTGCTCCCATTCCTCCACCCCGTCAAGCGTCGCCCGGTAGCACTCCCTCTCGAATGTCCCGTCCTTGGACACCGTGTCGGGCGAAGGCTGCCGTCGGCTAGGGACGATCCATTCCTTGTGCTTCCGGTGCCGGACACATGCAAGCTCCGTCAATTCCGGGCGTCCTGCATCAAGGTCCAAAACGAAGATTCGCCGATTCAGCAACGTCGCGAGATCAACGCCATTCTCGTTCTTCTGCTTGTCCATCCAAGCCAGCAAGGCGGCGACGGGCCGCCAGACGAGCGACACGTTCGCGTACTTGGTGGCCGAAAGCCCGGCGAGGACGTCGTCGCGCTCTTCCGGGGATGCGTGATCTGGGACGGCCACCGCAATCGCGCCGTTTACGTCCACTTCCGGATGCCCGGCCACGCTCTGGAAGAAAGACCTGAGCCAATCTGCCGCATGGCCTTCGGGAATTTCGTAGTGGACGGTCTTTTCCACTCCTCCCTCGAACTTTTCCTCGAACTCGCCCTGGCGGAACGCCATCGCGTCAGACCACGAAACGGCAGAATCATAGTCGGGATGCGCCGGACAGCCGCGGATACCGTAGATCGGACCGCCAGCCACGTCGACACCACCCGTTCCGTCGCGGACGATCCACCTCAAGGCGGAGGGAGCCATGTCAAAGCCTGTGTAGGTGCTCATGACAGGACTCCTTTCAGGTAGTCTTCAAGCCGGTCACACACGGCATCGGACGAGAAGAGATTAAGCCCCTGTGCGCACGCCTCGCCAGTCCATGCAACAACGTTTTCGTCGGATGGGAACAGCGCCAGTCCGCCCATCCCTGCCGCATCGATCTCCGCCGATGCCTCCTTCGCCAGCCTGTTCGCGTCCATCTCGCTTTGCGTCTTGGCGTCCCCGCAAAACGCCCACACGGGCCGGACGGCGAACTTTCCATCTGCCGCGACAACGATGAAGAAATCTGCGTTCTTCGCGAGAAGCCCGCGTTCGGCGGTTAGCTTGGCGGCATCGTTCGGCGAAAGAATGTAGAGCGTCTTGTAACGCCCCCGCTCCCCGAACACAAGCGAATCCTCGAAGGGAGTGGGCACGAGCCAGTGGCCATTCCTGTTTGCGGAGCGAATCATGAACGGACGGCGGGATGTCTGGAGTTTCGCACGGGGCTTGAGCCGCTCCTCCCACACCATCAAGAAGAGCATCTTCGCCATGTCCGACCATGCAGCCCGCCGCCAGCGCCACACATCCTCCTCGACATCCTCGAGACGCAGCAGCTTGAGATAGTACTTCCACACCTTGACGTAGCGGATGTTCTGCTGCAGCACGTAGTTAGGGCGCGTGCGCGGCTCCTTGAGGCGCGTCACCTCGGCGAACGCCCCGCTCCTGATCCATGCCGCGCAATGCCGCGAGTATGCAGCAACGAGCTTCACGCGCTCGCTGGGACAATCTTTCTCGACGACGGGATCGTGGAGCAGACAGGCCTCCTTGCGCGGGCAGCGCGCGCACATCTCGTCAACATACTGCCGCGCCGAACGCGCCGAGCGCAGGATGAAGTCCATCACCACCCTGTTCTCGACCGTGTCCGCCGTCTCGCGCCGCGTCAGCGCCGTAAGCCGCTGCTTCGGTCCCGCCTTCATGGCAACCGTCCTCCCCGGACGGCGCGCCAGGGCGACGAGCGAAAAGGTGTCCATCTCCTGAATCTTGTCGAGCGGAACCTCGGTGTGTTCCCGCATAAGGACCATGCGGGGGCCGGCGACGATTGAGGAGATCGCCCCCGGCGCGTTGCGCGCAATCTCGACGATGAGCGACTCCGGCGCAAAGTCCTTCTGACTGCCGAGATACTCCCTGAACGCGGCGCACGCATCGGAGAGCTTTCGTTCGGCAAGCGGCGACCCGGAATCTTCCCGATGGCGGTAGAGATATCCGCTGAGCCAGATGAATGCGTCGGTCAACGCGAAATGGCAGCGCCGGACAGACGAATCCGTCGTCTCCTTCTGGAACTGGTGGGAATATTCCGGCGAATAGAGGAACTGCCCGACGTCCTTGATCAGCACGCGGTTCTGCCCCGTACCCTCGCGGATCGTGGGGCCAGGAATCTCCTCGAACTTTCCATTCCCGTGATCGACGAACGCGCCGACCTCCGGGGATACGACATCCCCGGAAGGTGACGGCAGTCGCCAATGGTCCGGTTTGACTACGGCCCGCCACGGATAATGGAAAACCTTTGTCATCAGCCGTTCCAGTCGAATCCTGTCCAGTGGAAGAAACCGCTCTTGTTCTGTTTCTGTTCGCGGTCGGATGCGCTGTCGAACGCCCGCAGGAGAAGCGGATCGCCCACCTCGTTGAGATTCCGGCGCACCTGCGCGAACGTGTCCTGATGGAGCGCAAGGTCAACGCCGTAGAGCTTCGGCATGATGCGCATGCCGATCTGGTCGGCAAGAGCCCGCTTGATAACGTCGTCCCTGTCCTCGCCGGGCTTGACCGGGTAGTTGGCAATGTAGGAAAGCATCGCCTGATAGGTGCGGTGGGCGAACGGACGGTTGAAGTTCGCAAGTGTGCGGTTGAGCGCGGCGAGGGTGTCGCTCGCAAACTTCAGCTCGCCCTCGTTCGCGTTCTTCCGCCACGAATCCCATGTCGCCTTCCTGATGGGCGTGAATGGCATGTTGTGCCCCGCTCCGCCAGCCTTGGCCTGCAGCCGGTCGGGACGCCCAAAGTAGAGGACGTTCGCACGGTCGATGACCTTGTCGGAGAGCGACTGCGTCGTTTCGTCCTCGTTCATCGTGCCGACGAAAAGCGTATTCTGATTGGCGAAAAGGCGTATCGGCGATTCATCGACCGTCTTGCCGTCCTCGCCCTTGGCGCTGAAGCCCTGGAATATCTCAAGCGCAACGACGCCGAGGTTCTTCGGCGTGAGCGGTGCCACGAGACGGCGCATTTCGAGCTTGCTCAGGAACTCGCTGAAGTAGTATTCGATGCGGGCAAGGTTCATCTCGTCGAGCATCGGCATGAGCATGTAGTCCTGCATGTCCGCGTCCGGCGTGAAATCCTTGGAGTGCAGTCCCTGGAACTGGAAGAGCGCGCGGGCGAGCGTCGTCGGCTCATAGCGGTTTGTGACGTAGTTGAAAAACCCAAGTAGGTCCTTCGGGCTGTCCCAGCGAGGCTCCACTGCCAACGGCTGGAAGTGGATGCCCATCGCCTCAGAGTAGAGCTTCGGGATCGCACTCTTGCCCGTACCGCTGACGCCCGCCATAACTGTAAGACTCGACATGTCGGAAGTCTTGAGCGAGGTGTGGAACGCATAAAGGAGACGCTCCGGCACGACAAACTTCGACTGCTCCATGTGATCAGCCACCGTCGCAAGGGCATTAAGCTCGTCCTCGTTTACCGAATTCTTTTTCTCCACGATACTGAACACCCCCTCTTTCAGGCTTGCAAATGCGCTCTGGCGCAATGTCTGCACACCAGAAAGATTCATCTTGTTTAGACGATCAAGACCCTTATCAATGCGATCCATCGTATCCGCAACCGCCTTCGTACCTTCTTTGATCTTCTCATCAATACGCTCAAGTTCTTTCTTCGCTTCGTCGATCTGGTGATCTAGATCGTCACGATTCTTTAACTTATCCTTGTTCTCTTCCAACCAAGCCTTTGCCTCTTCTTGCTGCTGGGTTAACTGTTTAACATTGCGCTCAAGGTCTTCCTTCACCTTTTGGTTCTTTGCGATCTCTCCCTCAAGAGCATTGTTCTTCCCTGATAGAGCTTTCCCCTCTTTTCTAAGAGCATCAACTTTTTTGCCTTCGTCATCCACCTTTTTCCGCATATCGTCCCGGGCTCGTTCCGCCTCCTTCCTCTCGCCATCGAGAATTGCCTTGTCCCGTTCCATCTCTATGATTTCACTTGATATCTTCTTCAATTCATCATACTTCTTCTCTGCACCCTGCAACTGCTCATAAAGTTTCTTCAACGTCAATTCCTTGTCGGCAATGGCCTTTTCGAGTTTTTCGACTTCGGCTACGAGATGCGGTTGCATTTCAAGAAACTTAGTAGCTCGTGCATATTCTTCGCGCTCTGTGCCTCGCGATTGGATTTCTGCTACCAGCGCATCGCGCTGTGACGAGAGGCTGGCCACCTTATGCATCAAATCGTCATAGTCTTCTTTTGTCTTGACGATCTTACGCGACTTTCTGATGGAAAAAAGCCCCATCGCAAAGCTGAACGCAAACACAACACACAGCCCGACAAGAACCAGCAACAGCTCCTTGCCGACGACCAGTGATTCGACATTAATTGCGGAAAACATCATTACAGACCTCCTTGTTTGACTTCTTCTTTCTGCTTCTTCTCGAGTTCATCGAGTTTGGCATTGAATGCGCTAAGCCTCTTCGACACGTCCTCTCTTACACCGTCGATCTGTGCCGCGATCTGCTGCGCCGAGACTTCGGCCCGCGTCTGGCCAAGTTTCGTCTGTTCCTCGGCCAGAGCCCCCTTGGTTTCCGCAAGTTGTTTCTCGACACCCGCGAGCTCGTCGCGACGGGCTTCGAGCTTGGCGACCTCCGCCGCAAGGGTCTTCAGCCTGGCCTCTTCCGCCTCTGCTTTTGCGCTTGCGTCTGCTGCGGTCTTTCTGGCGTCAGACGCGCGCTTCTCCTGCGCTGCAACCTCCTTGTCGGCCTCCGCGCGCGAAGCGGCCACACGGGCTTTCTGGGCGGTTTCTGCGGCTTTGGCGGCACGCTCCGCGTCATCCTTGCGCCTCTCGGCGTCGTCCGCAGCGATCTTTGCCTCGTTTGCGCGGCTTTTCTCCCTCTTCACTCGCTCCTCCTCCTGGTCAGCAAGCCGCTTCTGTTTGGCAAAGCGGGCATCTTCTGCCACACGCTGCTCCTGGAGCTTTTCGTACTCTTGTCTGGCCTCATTAGCTCGCTCAAGATTGAAATCTCGGTCGTTTGCAAACTTCTGCGTCGCCTTGCAAATGGCATTGGTTCGTATCTCCAATTCTGCAATCTGAGTTTCAAGCCTTTCAACTTCATTGGAGCAGGCTTCAATGTCGCTTTTAAGTATACCGCGTTTTTTCGCAAGTGCTTTGCACTCTCCTTCGAGCGCCAGCTTCTCGCCGTACTTGCCTTTCAGCTCGCCTTCCTTGGTTTTGAACTCTTCCCACTCCTTGTCGAGCGCCGCACGGCGATCACGATGCCCCTGAAGGTCGCCGACCTCCTTTTGAAGTGTGTCACGCTGTCCCATGTAGGTCTGCACCTGCTCGATAATCACAACCAGCTCTTTCTGCTTGTCAATTAGCAGAAAGACGCAGCCGAACAGTAGTGCCAGCGTTATGGCGGCCATTGTCATCCATTTCATTAGATGGAATCTCCTTCCTTTAGATTATTCCAAGTGTTCTTCACTCTTTCGATACAGTTGGATGTATTTGCAATGATGTCTGCTACTTCGATCCGCAGGACAGACCATCCGTTTGCTTTAAGGCGATAGTCGCGTACTATGTCCTTTGCACGTTGTGAGGGCAGGATCTTATGTTGCCGGCCATCAACCTCCACATCAAGTTTACTTTCTCCATCCACCAGTGCAATATCAAGATAATATCCGCATTCGTGCCTTTGCTGCTCAATTGGCAAACCTTCAAGGCGCAGTCGCTCTGCAAGCATTGGCTCCCACACAGGGCCAATCATCATTGCCTTTTGCAATGGGTTTTTCTCTTGACCGTTTCCTACACCCATGCACCAAGACCCATCTCCTATGTATTTGAAAGTCCTGTCATTCCACAAGGCGTTGATAATCAACGGCAGACACAATCTCACATTTCTATCACTTTCGACATACAGATCATACGTCGTCCGGGGCAAAAGCCTTTTTTTCAGAAGCTCCGCCACCGCTAACTTGGTTTCGCTTGCAACCACATCGACGGTGATTGATGGATTAATGTCTACTGACATAATGGTCTCTCTCCATTCTGCTCTTCGCCATGCATCATTCGCGTACCTCCCAATGGCCGCCCTTCGTCGGACCAACGTGACGGAGGCGACCAGACTCCCTTAGCGCCTTTATATTCTTCTCTATGCCTTTTACCGTTAGATTGACTGCAATTGAAAGTTCATGTGCAGAAGCAGTAGGATTGGACACAAGATAGGCCACAATCTTCTCGGCGCTAGACAGCTTTTTCGCCGGCCTCTTTACCCTACTTTCCACCCTACTTTCTACCCTACTTTCTACCCTACTTTCCACCCCAGTATTTACCATGGTCCTTCCCACACGCGACTCCACAACTGGACGTTTCAGGATGACGCGGAAGTCGTCCGCATCGTCCTCAGTCCATTCGGGTGCGGGGACGCCCCATTCCTTGCATTTTGCGATCATGTCCTCGGTACCGGTCCCGGATTTTTCGATATAGCCCTTCAGGTACATCGCACGCGCCAACAGCGGATTTACCGGCACCGACTTGTGTGTTTTCGATAGCTTGCCGATGGTCATGCCGTGAGGAAGGGACCCCGGACTCCAGACTTCAAGCCGGTCCTTGAAGAGCATGACCTGTACGCTTGCGTTGCTCGTGTAGTCGCGATGGACGATTGCATTGACTATGGCCTCTTTCACGGCATCGTAAGGCAGTTCGAACTTTGTCGGAACCTCCGCCGTGTCACCAGTCTCCCTCGTGCCAACCCAGTTGGATATGTGGGACATGACAAAGCGCGTCGCCTGGTCGGCCAGCTCAAAAACGTCACCCATGTATATCTGGTGGTCAGCCATCGGCTTCGACACTCTGTCGGCGTAGAACTGGGCACACTTCACCTCGGATGCAACGAAGAACTTCTGAGGACGCTTGCCAAAGAGCAATGCAGCTGGATTGAGTACGTTGCCGTCGTCATCAATGAGCTCAAGTGCCGTTAGCAACTTCTCTACCGACGAGTTCACAGGAAGAGAGAACTGTCGCTTCTCTCGCGCGGTGCGTATGAAGTCACGAATCTTCGCTACGCTCAAGTCTTTGATTGTAACTCCGGCGGTCTTGGCGGCGTCAAACGGAAGGACATTTATGAGTCCCTTGTCCTCAAGGTGCTTGGCGAGCGCGGCATAGACCGCAGTGCGAAGGTCGTCGTAGCCGACGAAACCCTTGCGGACGACATCGTCGTTGACGCGGGCGATGAAAGCCGCCTCGCGTTGATCCGTCTCTCCAGCGGACTTGTCAACGAAGCAGATGCGATACTTGTGCGTTGCCGCCGCGCGCCGATACTCCCGCTCGGTCGCCGAAACGCCTTTGGAATCGACATTTCCGTATGTGTGACCGAAAATGCCAAGGTAGATGTCGCAGTCGTCGACTTCGGCAAGATACACACCATCGGCCTTCCGTTCCTGCGCCGGGACCTCCTCAAAAAGGAACACCTCAAAGAAGCGCCCGAGGATCGCGTCCTTGCGCAAGTAGTCCGCAAGCGCCTTACGCTCCTTTGCAAATTCGCGCTGGACGCTCGATATAAATATTCTGTATTTCACCAAGCCGCTCCTATCATCTATTTATACCTAAATTCGTGTGTTATGCACAGCTCAGCTGTCTTCTTCTGGTGCGCGAGCGCCCATACCGTGTTCGTCAACACGCCCGGCGAAGTGCCGATGCTCGCTAGCAGAATTGAACGTCTGCGCACCGCCGGTTTCATTTGTCATTCCCTTTCATGCCGATATTATACCAAAAGCACAGGCTATGCGGGCGAGCGATTTATTGATTTGTGCGTACTGCTACACACATCGGCGGATGTTGCCGTACGCCCTTGGTGGTCTCCGCTTTTGGCGAGACGGGGCGTCTCGCCGCTCCTAGGGGCGGGCTCCGCTTTCGCGTGCCGCCGGTCCCGGGCCGTTTGCGCGCCCGGGAGTATGGAAAAGATCAAGCCTGGCCGCACGGCGGTTTCCCGCCCTCAACCGAACAAGCGAATTATAGCAAAAAGCCCTCGCAGACGGCAAGGGCGGAGATTTGTTTACTTTTGACAGTGGCGCCGTTCAGCGCGTCAGGCGCGCGACGAATTCCGCACGCGCCGCCGCGAGCCGCGCCGCGAGCCGTCCGTAGGCGGCAGCGCGCACCGCGTCCCAGTCGCCGCGCGATTTGAGCGCGGCGAGCACGTGGTCCGTCACACGCGTCCAGTCGCAGTCGTCCACGCTCCCTTCGACGGTCCGCCCGAAATTGGCGAGCCAGTTGGCGAGCTTCGCGCCGCGCGCGATGCCGAGGACGGGCGTGCCGACGTTGGCCGCGAGGATCAGGAGGTGGAGACGGCTCGAGAGCACGACGTCGCATCCGGCGGCGGCCGTCTGGACCGCTTCGGGCGTGTCGCCCGCGCAGCACGTCACGCCGAGGCTCTCCAGCAGCGCGCGGTCCGTCTTCGGGTTCATCGGAATGCCGAGGACGCGCGCGCCCGCCGCGCGCACGGCGGCGATCATCCGCCGGAGGCCCGCGAGATCCGCCACCTGCC
>JAFUEM010000042.1 GCA_017463935.1 Kiritimatiellia bacterium | reverse complement strand
CGGCGATGCGCTCGCGCACGGGCGCCACCGCGTCCGTCGGCCGCACCACCTCCGGCCGCACCACCTCGCGCCGCTAGCCGACCGATGGCGATGCGCGGCGAGAATGGACGTTTCTGGCTGCCGGTCATCGGTCTGGTCGGCTTTGCCGCGTTCGTCTCCCAGAAGCTGATCCGCTCGCACGTCGACTCGGATCTCACCGCCCCGCGCTACGAGTTCGAGTCGAAGCTGCCGGGCCGCCGCGGGTCGATCTACGACGCCGGCGGCGCGGCCTACCCGCTCGTCAAGTCGGTGCCGGTCTGGGAATACCACCTCGATCCCGTCGCGCTCACCAACGCCGTCGTGCGCAAGCGCGGCGAGCCGCGCCGCAAGCCGGCGGCGATCATACGCACGATCGCGGATGCGCTCAGGCTCGACTACGGGAAGGTGAAGGCGATGGCGGCGAACACGTCCAAGCGCTACCAGTTCCTCGCGCAGTCGACCGATCCCGAGGCGCACCGCGTGCTCGCCGATTCGCACCTCGTCGCGGGCGTGGCCATCGAAGACCGGCAGATCCGCCAGTACCTGCACGGCCGCTTCCTCTCGCACGTGCTCGGCTCCGTCAACACGCAGGGCGATGCGTCGGCGGGGCTCGAGCTCAAGTTCAATTCCGAGCTCGCGGGCGTGCCGGGCCTCGTGCGCGGCAAGCGCGACGCGCGCGGGCGCGAGCTCTACGACAAGCGCATCGAGAAGGTCGCGCCGATCCCGGGCGCGGATCTGCACCTGACGATCGACCACAATCTCCAGTACGAGGTCGAAACGGGCCTCGCCGACGGCCTCAAGCAGTTTCACGCCGGCTCGGGCTGGTGCGTCATCCTCGACGCGCAGACGGCGGCCGTGCTGGCGATGGCGTCGCTGCCGGACTTCCATCCGCTCGCCTACGGCAAGGCGACGGAGTCCGCGCGCATCAACCGCGTGACGAACTACACGTACGAGCCCGGCAGCGTCATGAAGGTCATCACCGCGGCGGCCGGCATCGACACGGGCCGCGTCCGCCCCGATTCACTCTATTCCACCGACCGTCACGAGGACGGCTACTACCGTCTGCCGGGCGACGGCTCGCACGTCTGGGAGCCGCGCATGTCGGTCAAGGACGCCATCGTCCATTCGTCGAACATCGTCATGGGCAAGCTCGGCTTCGACCTCGGGCAGAAGGTGCTGGGCGATTATTTCAAATCGTTCGGTTTCGGCGCGCGCACGGGCATCGAGCTGCCGGGCGAGGAGTGCGGCATCCTGCCGCGCCCGATCCGCGGCACGACGGACTGGGACCTCGCCACGCGCAGCCGCGCGCCGATCGGCCAGGCGATCTCCGTCACCGCGCTCCAGCTCGCGTCGGCGTACCAGGCGATTGCGAACGACGGCGTGCGGATGAAGCCGTATCTCATCGAATCGATCATCGACGCGGACGGCGGCGAGCGCTACCGCCACAAGCCGGAGGTGCTCGCCCGTCCCGTCAAGCCGGAGACGGCGCGGACGGTGCGCGAAATGATGCTCGGCGTCGCCGCGAACGGCGGCACGGCGCGGCGCGCGGCGATCCGCGGCTATTCGATTGCGGGCAAGACGGGCACGGCGCAGAAGTCGGCGGGCAGGCGCGGCTACCTTCCCGGGCTCTACCGCGCGACGTTCTGCGGCATCGTGCCGTCGGGCGTCGTCAAGCGCCATCCCGAGGATGAAGCGCCGGTGCCGCCGCGCATCGTCGTACTCGTGACGCTCGACTTCGACACGAAGGAACTGTACCACCAGGGCGGCAACTCGGCGGGACCCGTCTTCAAGCGGATCACGACCGCCGCGCTGCGCTACCTGGCCGTCGAACCCGACAGGCCCGAGGAAGTCCCCGAGGGCATCGACGACGAGTTCGACAAGATCATGGACAGCCGCGGCGCTTAGTTTGCCGCGACTTCGCTGCCCGTGCCGCGGATCTTGATGTGCAGTTCGCGCAGCTGCTGCTCGGTGACGTAGTTGGGCGCGCCCATCAGGAGATCCTGCGCCTTCTGGTTCATCGGGAACGCGATCACCTCGCGGATGTTCGGCGTGTCGGTGAGGAGCATCACCATGCGGTCGACGCCCGGCGCAATGCCGCCGTGCGGCGGCGCGCCGAACTGGAACGCGCGGTGGAGCGCGCCGAACTTCTTGACAACGTCTTCTTTCGTGTAGCCCGCGATCTCGAACGCCTTGTACATCACCTCGACCTGGTGGTTGCGAATCGCGCCCGAGGAGAGCTCGATGCCGTTGCAGACGACGTCGTACTGGTACGCCTCGATCGTCAGCGGATCCTTGGTGTTCAGCGCCTCCAGCCCGCCCTGCGGCATCGAGAAGGGGTTGTGCGAGAAGATGATCTTACCCGTTTCGGGGTCCTTCTCGAAGAACGGGAAGTCGACGATCCAGCAGAACCTGTAGCAGTTCTTCTCGCGGATGTCGTTCGTCAGGTGGTCGGCGATATCCGTGCGGACGAGCCCCGAGAGGCGGTTGCACTCGTCGACGTCCGCCGCCATGAAGAAGAGCGCGTCGCCCGGCTCCATGCCGGCGAGCTTCTTCATCTCCTCGAGCTGATCGGCCGAGAGGAACTTCGCGATCGGTCCCTTGAGCTCGCCTTCCTTCGTCCAGGAGATGTAGCCGAGGCCCTTGCCGCCGTTCTCCTTGACGAAGTGCTCGCGCTTGTCGAACCACGTGCGCGTCTCGACGCCGACGATGCCCTTGACGAGGAGGCCCTTGACGAGCCCACCGTTCGCGACGCACGCGGCGAACGCCTTGAAGTCGGCCTTCGCGAAGAAGTCGGACATGTTGATCCACTTCAGCGGATTGCGCAGGTCCGGCTTGTCGCTGCCGTACGTCATCATCGCGTCGCGGTACTTGATGCGCGGCCACGGCGCGGCGTTGCAGTCCCACGTCGAGAACTTCCTGAACGTCGCGGAGACGACGTCTTCGACGACGGCGAAGATCTCGTCCTGCGTGACGTAGCTCATCTCGATGTCCATCTGGTAGAACTCGCCCGGCGAGCGGTCCGCGCGCGCGGCCTCGTCGCGGAAGCACGGCGCGATCTGGAAGTACTTGTCGAAGCCCGAGACCATCAGGAGCTGCTTGAACATCTGCGGCGCCTGCGGCAGCGCGTAGAACATGCCGCGGTGGATGCGGCTCGGCACGAGATAGTCGCGCGCGCCCTCGGGCGACGAGGCCGTGAGGATCGGCGTCTGGAACTCGTTGAAGCCTTTCTCCCACATTTTCTCGCGCAGGAAGCGGATAACCTGCGAACGCAGGATGATGTTCCTGTGGAGCTTCTCGCGGCGGAGGTCGAGGAAGCGGTACTGGAGGCGCACGTCCTCGGACTCGTCGGCCTTTTCGTCGGGGATGTAGAGCGGCGTCACCTGCGAGGCGGACTCCATCACGAGTTCGTTCGCCTCGATCTCGATCTCGCCGGTGGGCAGGTCGGGATTGATCGTGTCGGGCGTGCGCAGCTTCACTTCGCCCGTCACGGTGATGACGGATTCGAGATGGGCCTTTTCAACGAGGCCGAAGAAGCTGCGCGACGGGTGGACGACGATCTGCGTCAGGCCATAGTGGTCGCGCAGGTCCACGAAGAGGATGCCGCCATGGTCTCTGAGGCGGAACATCCAGCCGGACAGTCGAACGGTTTTGCCCGCGTCTGAGGCGCGGAGCTCATTGCAGGTATGCGTACGATAAGGATGCATTTTCTTTCTTCTCCAAATTTAGCTATATAGTATATCATAAATTCAGCGCAGCGGGGGCGGCGCGCGGCTCCTTGCGCCCCCGTCGGTCACTTCGCATGTGGCTTTTTATATCGCTGTGGCGTTCCCTTAGAACTTCAGGAGATACTTGCGCATTGCGATGGCTACGGCCTCCGTGCGGTTGGCGGCGCCGATCTTCTGACGGATGGCCCCGACATGCTCGCTGACGCTTTCCGGGCTGAGCCCGAGCTGCTGCGCGATGTCGCGGTCCGTGAGGCCCCTGACCATCGACTCGAGAATCTCGCTCTGGCGCGATGTGAGGTCCGGTACCGGCGGGTCCGCCTCGAGCTGCTGGCGTATGTCGGGCGATATGTAGTCGCCGCCCTGTGCGACGATTCTGATTGCCTGGGCGAGCTCCGAGTTGTCCGCATTCTTCAACACCGCCCCTCTGGCGCCGGCCCCCAGGGCGTGCGCGATGCCGTCCGAGGTGCCGTAGGTCGTCAGCAGTATGGTCTTGGCGGACGGTGCTTTGCGGATGAGCTCCTTCGTGGCTGCGACGCCGTCCATCTTCGGCATCATCAGATCCATGATGACAATGTCCGGATGAAGCTTGATCGCTTCGGATACGGCCTGAGCCCCGTTTTTTGCCTCGCCGACGACTTCGATGTCCTTCTCGGTCCCGAGAAGGGCCGTGAGCCCGGCTCGCACGATGGTGTGATCGTCTGCTATCAGGACTTTGATCTTCATTTGTTGTCACTGTTTATTGGTGGAATGGAAAACGTCGCCTTCGCGCCTTTGCCGGGCGCGCTTTCGATCGTGAATTCGCCCTCGAGCGATTCGATGCGTTCGCGTATGCCGAGGAGTCCGTAGTGGCCCTGTGCGAACGACGGGGCTGTTGCGGGATCGAAGCCGGAGCCGTTGTCGCGTACGGAGAACTTCGCCCTGCCGTCATCTATCGCTTCGGCGATCCACACCTTCGTCGCGCCGCCGTGGCGCACGCTGTTGAGGACCAGCTCCCTGACGACGCGAAGGACAGCGTGTGCCGTGTTGTCCGTGAGGCGCGACCTGGACACATTGACGCGCTGCATCACCTCTACGCCCCCCAGGTGCGGCAGCAGCGTCTGGCGAATGGCGTCGTTCATGCTGCTTGCCTCAAGCGCCCTGTTGCGCAGGTCCCACAGGCAGTTCCTCAGTTCGTCGCGGCAGGACTTCAGCGTCCTTGCGGCGATTCCGAGGTGCTTGCGTATGCCGGGGCCGTTTTCGTCCGCCAGCTTCTTCGCGGTGTCGATCTCAAGGGAAATGCCGGAAAGCGTCTGTGCAATGGAGTCGTGCAGTTCGACGGCGAGGCGTGTGCGCTCCTCGGTCTTCAGTTTGGCGGCGACGTGGCCGATCTGCTCCCTCATCAGTTCCCGACCCTTGCGTGCGGCGAGCTTCCGGAGGGACGTGTTCCAGACGGTTACGGCGACGAGCATCGCGAGAAGGGCGCCGATGACGGTGGCGAGCTTTGCCGGCGTCCACCATGCCGGACGCCTTACGACGGTGATGTCGGACGGCGTCCTCAATATTATTGTGAAGCCCCTGAGCCTTGGTATCGCCAATGTGCGTTCCGGCGCGTCCACGTCAAGTGCGCACGTCCCCGATACTTCGACCACGGTGTTCTCCTCCAGGCCGTCCAGCACGCCCGGCAGTGCGCTCGCGTCCACGTAGACGGGGCAGCCGTCGCAATCCAGCAGCATGCGTCCCTCGGGATCATCCTCAGGCATGGACCGGATCGTCCCGTTCACGCGGATCGGGCGCCCGTAGTATTCGCAGTTGACCTTCCGCCGGCCTTGTGCGTCCTGCGTGAGCTCGCGCGGGGACACGGTCACCGGGTCCTCGTCCCTGTACGCCGGGCCGTCCAGCTTCGTCCATTGCGCATTGAACAGCGTGCGCCTGAAGAGGTCCGTCTCCTCCAGCCCGCTCGCCTCGACGCACTCCCCGTAAGACGGCAGGCGCGGGTCCGCCATGTTCACGGATATGAATTCGCTCCTGTCCGTCTTGAGGATCACACACCCCGCGCGTTTGCGCACGGCGACGACATGTCCCCGGACGCGCGTCCTTGCGTCGGGTGCGTCTTCAAGCGGACGGATGCACTCGACGCCGGAGGCTTTGAATATGCGTTCGGTGTAGAGGTGCGGGCTGTGGTCGAAGGGAACCTCTATGCCGGTGACTTCGACCGACCTCCCGATGAGCGCGTCCATCCTGTCGAACGCCCCTGCGTCGAATACCGGGGCCGTGGTGAAGATGCCTCGTCCATTTGGCGCCTCTATCATGAAGAGCATGTAGTCGGGGTCGGTTTCGTTGAAGATGACGTCTTTTAGCACTCCCTTGAAGCGCACCAGCTTGTAGTAGCGGGAGGCATTGAGCATCTCATCGTGCGTGAGCTCCCTCGGAGCCGGTGCCTTGCCGCGTGACGCGAGCCCGTACGAGTCGAGGACGGCGAAGTTGCGTCCGAAGACATTCTTCCTGACCTCCCCGGTGAAGCGCGCCGTATCGCCGGGCATCGGCATGACGGCGGGCCGAACATCGTCGGACGTGCACACGAGGGCGCTTCCCGAGGCGTCCTCCGCCGCGATGTTGATGCGCCTGTCGAAGTTGTTGGTGCAGACGTATGTGACGACGGCGGAAAAGTCGAACTTCACCCCTGCGCCGCCCTGTGCAGTCAGCGCCCGCGCGAGCGAGGCGGCGTCGTGCGCGAGTTCCATGGCGTCCGCGCGGAACGCCAGCGCGGCGACGACGACCGAAAGAGCGAGTATTCCGTGAAATTTCATCACATGCAGATTATACCACAGCGTGCGAAGGAAGGACAAGGCCTCGACATACCCCCAATTCTATGGGGTGTTGCGTGGGACTGGAAAGTGGTATAATTATGGGTGCCGCGCGGCAAACAAGGATGAAATGATGAAAGCATCTCTACTCTACAACACCAGAACAAATGGCTCGACGCGCCGTCTCGCCGCGCCGCTTGCGTTTTATATAACATCCCGCCTTGAGCTTAGGACCTCGCGCAGAGACGCTGAGGCGCAGAGAAGAGAGCCGAAAACTCCGTGTCTCAGCGGCTCTGCGTGAAGGACGAACCCACCTAACCACCGAACTTCCCAACCTCTAATCCAAACACCGAAAGGACAACACGAAAATGAAAAAACTACTCATGATGATTGGCGTAGCGGCGGCGATGTGCGTCGGTGCGGCGGAAAACATAGTTGAGACGACGCCGAAGTCGTACGGCTGGCCGATTGAGCGGTTCCTTGCAAAGCAGATGGAAATCGCCAGATTCAATGGTGGGGAGGTCGATCTCGTGATGATAGGCGACTCCATCACGCACATCTGGGATCGCAAAGGCAAGGGGCTCTCTGTATGGAAGCAAATGACAAAAGGCAAAAAGGCGCTCAATCTCGGTTTCAGCGGCGACAGGACGGAGAACGTCATCTGGCGGCTCGCGAATGGCGAACTTGACGGTTACAAGGCGAAGGTCGTGACGGTCATGGTCGGCACGAACAACAACACCTCGGACAGGACAGACCCCGCCAACGTCGCCGAGGGCGTGAAGAAAATCGTAGCGATCATCCGCGAAAAGCAGCCGCAGACGAAAATCATCCTCCACGCCATCTTCCCTCGCGGCGGCTCGGCGGAGTCGAAGCACGCTGCGGCGAGGGCACGAAACGACGCGACCAACGCCCTGTTGAAAAAGTGGGTCGATGAGGACGGCGACCTCGTCTGGCTAGACTTGACGGACAAGCTCACGGACGGAAACGGGTGGGTGACAAATGATGTCTTCTACGACGAACTCCACCCGACAACCAAGGGCTTCGAGATTTGGGCCAAGTCGCTCGAACCGTATCTGCGGTAAGGTGGAACAAACAACAGCACAATCTTAAACTCCGAAAAACAAACTCCGAAAACAGAGGAAACACGAAAATGAAGAAACTACTGATGATGATAGGCGCGGCGGCGGTTGCTGCCGGAGCACGTGCTTCAAGCATCGCCATTGACAGCGTAACACAGCGCTGGCCGTGGAACAACAAGGTCGATATCAAATACACCGTCGACGGCGGGCAGGATGTGTCGTCCGGCGTCTTCGCCAGAATCGTCTTCAACGCGACAATAGGCGGCAAGACGTATGTCATCGACGGTGTGCATGACATTGGCGCCAGCGCATCGAACGGAACGCATACCGTTACCTGGACGCCTCCGACGAATCTTGTCGTCAAGGCGACCGATTGCACGATGACGGCGACTCTCTCCTCGGCTGATGCTCCGAGCGGAGACGACTACATGATAGTCGATCTCGCCGATGGCACAATCTCCTACGAGGGTCTTCTTGCCACGCAGGCCGATTCCAATGCGCGCTACAACACAGACGAATACAAACAGAATAAACTCGTCCTGCGCAAGATTCCGATGGGCGCATACCAGGTCGGCCACGCGAATATCACGGCGGAGAACTCCAGTAATACGCCGAAGACATGGGATCTTTCCCGGTACAACGACGGCTCGACCTACTACATCGGCATCTTCCCGGTTACGCGCACGCAATACACCAGACTCGGACTGAGCGATCCATCGCAATATACAAATCACGATACGAGTAAGGTCCTTGCGGCAGACGACACATTGGAGAACAGACCTGTGGATACGGTCGAATGGACGGATCTGCGCGGATCGGACGGTAGCGAGTATCCGCTTGGCACGCTTGCGCCCAGTTCGAGCGGGACATTCCTGCAGCGGCTGAATGCGCTTACCGGATCAGAAGCGGATGGATACGGCTTTGATCTGCCGACGGAGATCATGTGGGAAATAGCCGCCCGCGCCGGAACCACAGCCGTCTATTGGTGGGGTGACACGCCAGACTTTACAGTCGCCAGTTCCCGAAAGAATTCTACTGCCATTGCCGCTGACGACGGGATGTATTACTCTGTCAGCATCGGCAATGCCGGAGACTGCCATGTCGCCGTCGGCACCACGAAGCCAAATCCCTGGGGGATATGGGATTTGACCGGCAGCTCGGCGCAATTGTGCATTGATACATGGGGATTGGCGGATTTGAAAGACGCCGAAAGTCCGTACATCGCTTATCAAGACAAGACAAGCGCGTTGCGGAGAAATCGCGGTGGCGCGCCTTGGTACCCTGATCGCTATGAACACTCGAGGCGTGACGGGTGGATTTCCGGCAACAATTACAACAAAGCGTACGGCAATACAAACAAAAGGCCGTTCGGTTTCCGTGTCGTGAAGCTGGCGTGGTGAAAGCGAAAGGGGAACTGTCATGAGGCGGAAACTTTTGGTGTTGGCTGCTGTGGCGCTTTGCGGCGCCGTCGCGCCGGCGGCTGTGGAGGAGACGACATCGGCCGCTGCGAGCTTCAAGATGTATACCACCGGCGGCGGAACGTATGCGCTTACGAGCGAAGAGGATTTCGCGACGTGGCTGGTGTCGTGGCGCGAAGGGGATACTGTAACTGCGACTCCGGCGACAGGCGCGGCGTCCACGCTTGTCGCGGACGCACCATCCGCCGGATCGCGGGAACTGCCGCGCGCCGGCGGACTGTGGACGCTTGAAAGCGCATTGTCCGGCACGGCGAAAATCGGAGTTCCATGGTCGGTGTTTTCCGACGGCGGCGAGCTTGCCGGGAGCGTCCCCGCCAGCGGCAGACTCGACACGTGCCAGACTGGACCGGACAGGCGGACGGACAAGCGAAGCGCTCCGCCGGTCGCCTATTCGGGCGACAATTGGGCGCGGGACGTTTCCAAGGCGTCTGTCGTTACTTTCACGCCGCCGGAAGGATCGGAACTTTCCGAAACGGTATGGAACAGGAACGGATCCGGCGCGGACTCCTTCACGTTCGGCGCAGCCGGACTTTGGATGGTCGCACTCTCGTTCGAGGATGGCACGACGCGCACGGCGAAGATAGACATTGTCTCTCCGGGGTTGATAATCTCTTTCCGGTAGTTCGCCGCTGTATTTGATTGGATTCAGATTGATTTGCATAATTCTTCCATGTTCATGAACGAAAAATCAACCAAGGTGGCGATAGTCGCGGCGGTTTCCGTCGCGCTTTCAGCCGGGGCGGCGTCCGGTGGGCTGTTTTCCTCCGGGACGCCGTTTGCGGACGGGATGGTACTTCAGCGCGGCGTTGCCGCGCCTGTCTGGGGGACGGCGTCGCCCGGCGAAACGGTGACGGTCGAATTCGCCGGACAGTCGAAGATCGCCAAGGCAGATGCCTCCGGCGCGTGGCGAACGAGTCTTGATCCGATGGAGGCGTCGTGCGAAAGCCGGACGATGACGATTTCGTGCGGCGGGAAAAGAGAAACCATAGGGAACGTTCTTGTGGGGGAGGTGTGGTTCGCGAGCGGACAGTCGAACATGGAGTGTCCGATATGGGGGGCGAGTCCGCGCTATCGCGACGGCAAAGGCGGCATGATGACAAAGGCGATCCGGCGTCCGCAGGTCAGATTCGCGAAGAATCCGAAGCGTCTCGGCGCATGTCCTGTGCTCGGCTGGAAGGCCGAGTGGCGCGATTTCACGCCGGAGTCGTTCAAGGACTGCTTCAAAAAGAAGACGCTTTCCGCCGTCGCGTTCTACTTTGCGCTCGGACTTCACGACGCGCTCGGCGTTCCCGTGGGAATCGTGGATTCGTCGGTTGGCGGCACGAACATAGATTCGTGGACGCCGCCGTGCGGCTATGCGTCGCATCCGGCCCTCGCCGACGTTGCCGCATATCCGACGACGGACAAGTGGGACAAGTCGATGGCGACGTCCGTGATAGACGCAGACTACCATCAGCCGTCCATCCTCTGGAACGGGATGGTCGCGGCGTGGGCGCCATTTGCGATCAGAGGTTTCATCTGGTATCAGGGCGAGCACAACGCCGTCCACGGCGATGCGGCGCGGTACTGTGAAAAGATGTACGCGCTCCGCGACGGGTGGGCGGAAGAATTCAAGAATCCCGTCTTGAAGCTCTATTTCGCCCAGCTTGCGCCGTTCAGGATAAACTGGTTCGAGCTGCAGCTTGCGCAGTCGAAGTTTGCGTCGGAGGAGAAAAACGCGGCGATGGCTGCGACGTGCGACATTGGAAACATGCGGGACGTCCATCCGAACGACAAGGAGACCGTCGCTCGCCGGCTTCTTCTGCACGCGCTCAAACGCGACTACGGTTTTGCTGATGTCATCGCCGATTCTCCGGTCCCGAAGTCGTGGAGGGTGGAGAACGGCTGCTTTGTTGTCGCATTCAAGGGGGCGGATGCCTTCTACTGCTACAATGCCGACAGGTCGGCGCCGAAGGGGTTCGAAGTCGCGGGTCCGGACGGTAAGTTCGTCGCGGCGTCCGTCAGAAACCGCATGCGCAACGGTTCCATACACGGCAAAGAGCTTATGGTCGGCGCGGATGGCGTTGCCGAACCTAAGAGGCTGAGGTATCTCGGAGGGGCGCATCGCGCAGGTTCGATCTACTCGACGGATTCCGCTCTTCCGCTTGTGCCGTTTGAGGTCGAGGCGGCTCAAGAATCGGTCCGCTAACCGTGCGATTTTTGATATTATGGCCGCCGTAGGAGTTTTTCGTGCTTCGATGGCCGCAAAAACAAAGAGAAAGGAAAATACGATGGAACTGACAAGACGGGACTTTTGCAGAGCAGTTTTGGCGATTGGCGCATACGCCGGATTCCGGCCATGTGCATTTGCGGAGGACGCCGCGGGGCTTCCCTTGCCTACGCCCACGCACCTGAAGTGGGCGGACATGGAGCTTGGGATGTTCTACCACTACGATATCCCGATCTTCGGTGGCGGCAGGGCTCCGCATCCCAACCGCTACAACCCCCACAAGCTCGACACCGACCAGTGGATGGAGGCGGCGAAGGCCTTCGGCGCGAAGTACGTCGTTCTGACAGCGAAGCACGGCGCCGGGTTCATGCAGTGGCAGAGCGACATCTATCCGTACGGACTCAAGCAGTCCAAGTGGCGGGACGGAAAGGGTGACCTTGTGCGCGATTTCGTGAACAGCGCGCGGAAGTATGGAATGCTCCCCGGACTCTATGTAGCCATGCACTACAACTGGTTTCTCGGTGTGCGCAGAAGCAACGGCCGCGTGTCGTCGAAGGGGTATTTCGGCTACGGCGAAGAGGCGCAGAAGAAGTATTCCGCGAGCTGCGAAGCGGTGCTGACCGAACTGTTGACGAATTACGGAGAACTTTTCGAAATCTGGTTTGACGGCGGAATCCTGCCGCCGGAGGAGGGCGGACCCCGCGCGCTCGAAATCATCGAACGCCTCCAGCCGAACGCGATTCTCTTCCAGGGGCCGAAGCAGGCGAAGAACATAATCCGCTGGGTCGGCAACGAGCGCGGCGTCGCGCCGTATCCCTGCTGGTCAACAGGAAGGGACGTAACGCAGTCGGACGGCATAAAGGAGGCGAAGGGCGAAAAATATTCCGGAACGCCCGAAGGAAAGAAGTGGATGCCCGGCGAATGCGACGTGCCGCTCGGACGCGGCAAGTGGCTTTGCACCGACCACGAGAAGGATCCATACTGGACGATGGACTATCTCGTCGATATGTACACGCGCTCCGTCGGGCGCAACTGCAATCTTCTCCTCAACGCCGCACCGCGCCAGGACGGACTCGTGGCCGAAGAAGAGATGAAGATATACGCCGAGTTCGGCCGCCGCATCAAACAGCGTTATTCGAACATGCTCGCGAAGACCGAAGGCGAAGGGGCGCGCGTCGAACTCGCGATTCCGAAAGACTCCGGCGAGGTCAACCAGGTCGTTCTGATGGAGCGGATCGCGCGCGGCGAGCGTGTGCGCGAATTTGCGATCGAAGCGAAGGAGGCGTCCGGCGAGTGGCGCGAAATCTACAAAGGCTCCTGCATCGGCCACAAGCACATCGTGCGCTTCAACAAGATCCGCACGGACGCTCTGCGGCTCAATATCGCCAAAGCCGCCGCGACGCCGCTTATCCGCGACTTCTCGGCATACTGCAACTAACGGAATCCGGAAGATGAGAAAAATCATTTGCGCGGCGGTTGGACTGGCGGCCGCGGCTGCGGGGGCGGCGGAGTATTTCGTCGCGAAGAACGGCAACGACGCAGGCGACGGTTCGTCCGCCGCGCCGTGGCGCACGATCCAGCGGGCGGCGGACGTCGCGAAGGCGGGCGACACGGTTACGATCCGCGAGGGCGTTTACCGCGAGTGGGTGAAGCCCGCGAACACCGGACGCGAGAACGCGCCGATCGTCTATCAGGCGGCAAAGGGCGAGAAGGTTGTCGTCACCGGCGCCGATCCCGTTGCCGGATGGACGCGCGGACCAGAAGGGCTCTGGACCGTCAAGCTCCGCTACGACACCTTCGGCGGCTTGAATCCGTTCACCGACACGATAAACGGCGACTGGTTCGACGCGCTCGGCCAGACGCATTTCCGCACGCGGCTCATACAGGACGGCAAGCCCCTCAAACTCCATACGCGCCAGTCCATCATCGCCGGCGGGAACATCCTCGAATTCAAAGTGATCGAAGAAGGGAACGCGGTGCTGGTGCCTGGTGAGGTTTCGGGAACGATCATCGCCAACTTCGCGAAAGACCCGAACGAGTGCGTTCCGGAGCTGATAGTGCGTCCGGCCTGTTTCTATCCGGTGGAGGAATACCGCGACTACATAACCCTGCGCGGCATTTCCTTCAGGAACGCCGGGCCGAACTGGGCGCCGCCGACAAGCGAGCAGGTCGGCATCGTCGGAACGAACTGGAGCCGCGGATGGACGATCGAGGACTGCGAAATCTCCGGCGCCGAATGCTCCGGCATAACCCTCGGCAAATACGGCGACGTGTTCGACGACCTCGGCGGCAACGCGCAGGACCAGTCCAACGCGATCGCGAGAAGCCGCGAGAACGGACTCGACCGCGTGGGACGCCACGTCATCCGCCGGTGCCGCGTCACGGACTGCGGGCAGGCCGGAATCTGCGGACATCTCGGCGGCGCGTTTTCGACGATCGACGACTGCGAGATATCGTACTGCCACTGGAAAAAGACGTTCTCGGGCGCGGAGATGGCCGGCATCAAGATCCACGCCGCGATAGACTTCACGATCTCGAACTGCCGCATCCACCATTGCGGAGCCCATGCGGGAATCTGGTTCGACTGGATGGCGCAGGGCGCGAGAATATCGGGCAACAGGCTCTGGGCGAACGGCGCGGACCTGTTCTTCGAGGTCGATCACGGCCCGGTGCTGGTGGAAGGCAACGATCTGCTGTCCGGTCTGGGCGTCTGGTCGTACTCGAAGAACGTCGCTTTCACCGCGAACCGCATCAAAGGCGCGTACCGCTACAGCAACGACCGGCGCAGGACGCCCGTGTTCAAGCCGCACACGGCCGTCATTGATTCGCTCGATTCGCTTGAGTGCACGCAGGGCGCGTTCATCTACATAAACAACATTCTCGCCAAAGATCCGCGCTACGCAAAGGAGAAGCACCCGAGCCGGTACGAGGACAACTGGACCGTTCCGGAAGAATGCTGGAAAATCGACGAGACGACGGGCGAATGCGAGATCGCACCTCCGGCGTCGTGCAAGGCGCCCGGTTTCAAGCCGGTCGATGGAAAGCGTCTCGGAACGGCGATATTCGTCAACCAGGAGTATCCGGAGCCGAAGCTGACGATTCCGCAGACCCGGAAAGATACACTGAAAGAGCTCTTCGAAAATCCGCCGAAAGAGGCCCGCGCGGGAGTCTGGTGGCACTGGATGGGCGGGCAGGTTACGAAAGCCGGCATCGAAAAAGACCTCGACTGGTTCGTCCGCATGGGCATAACGAGCGCGACGATCTTCGGCATGGCGGACGCGACGGTGCCGTGGGCGAAGCGCATCGCGAACGTCCCGACGGGCGGAATGCATCCCTACGACGACGAATGGTGGCGGCTCGTCAAGTTCGCCTGCGCCGAGGGAAAGAAGCGCGGCATAGACATCGGGCTTCACAACTGCCCCGGCTACACATCGACGGGCGGCAAGTGGATATCCCCGCGTCTCGCGATGCGCAAACTCGTTTTCAACGTGAAGGATCCCGCGAAGGACATCCCGCTCGCGTCGGAGGCTCCGTTCCCGGTTTACGACGAGGACAAGAAGAAGTTCTGCAAGCCCGACTGCGCGGCGCGGCGGACGGACTACCGGAAGATCGCCGTCGTGCGCGGCGTCGAAGTCGGGCATATTCCGTCCGGCTCGTACATCCAGCCCACGGACTGGGATTCGTTCGGCCTTGAGTGCGACAAAATGAACCCGGAGGCGGTTTCATTCCATCTGGACCATGTGATTTCCGAATGGAAGAAGCATCTCGGCGACGACCTTCCAGCAGCAGGGCTTGGGCATATACTTCTCGACAGCTACGAGGCGGGCGTCCCAACATGGACGCCCAAGATGCGCGAGGAGTTTCTGGCGCGGCGCGGCTATGACTGCCTCGACTACCTGCCCATACTCGGCGGCTACACCAACCTCTATACAGAAGCGGAGTGCAGGAAGTTCAAGGCCGACTTCGATCGCACAATACAGGATCTCTACCGCGACGTCCTTTTCAAGATTATGCACACGCGTCTTGCCGCAGAAGGATTGCAGTTCAACTGCGAACCATACGGCGGACCTTGGGAAATAGCGGAAGTCGCGCCGCATATAGACCGAATCATGACGGAGTTCTGGCATCCCGGCAAAGGCCCGAACAAGAAGCACCGCGCTTTCAACACGTATGCCGCGCCTGACGGCAAGCGGCACAATATCGTCGAGGCGGAGGCGTTCACGTCCGCAGCGCAATGGGACGAGACGCCGCTCTCGCTCAAGATTACGGGCGACAAGGCGTTCTTGTCCGGCGTCAACCGCTTTGTGCTGCACTCGTGCGTTCACCAGCCGTGGGGTGACGATGTGTTGCCGGGCGTGACGATGGGACGCTGGGGTTCGCATTTCGGGCGCAACCAGACGTGGGCGGAAAGCGGCAAGACGTGGTTCGACTATCTCGCCCGCGTGCAGGCGCTCCTCCAATGGGGGCGGCCCGCGACGGGGCGGCTGAAACTTCCGTTTGGCGAGATCGCCCGCACGGACGGCAAGGTGCGCGTGCATTTCCTCGTTAACGAATCCGGCGAGGAAAAACCGCTCGGACTTCGCGGACGCGGCAGGTGGTTCGATCCCGTAACCGGCGAAACCGGCGCCGCGCCCGCGACGCTCGCGCCGCACCAGAGCGGTTTTTGGGAAGTTGACGTAACGCGCAAAGATGCAGAGGCGTTGGAAGATTGCGCGGCCGAGGCGCCCTCGGCGACGCCGCCGCAGGCGATTAAAATCGATGGCTTCTCGCCCGCGCCCGGCGACTGGACGGAATCGAAAGATCCAGAAATCCGTTATTTCTCCGGAACGAAGACATATCGCGCGACTTTCGATTGCGGGAAGACCGGTTGCGCCGCGATCGATCTCGGCAAGGTCTGTTGCGCGACGGCGGCGGTGCGGCTGAACGGGAAAGACCTCGGGACGGTCTGGTGCGCGCCGTGGCGCGTCAAGGTCCCGGACGGAGTTTTGAAGGCGAAGGGCAACGTACTCGAAATCGACGTGACGAACACGTGGCGCAACCGTCTGATCGGCGACGAGCTGGAGCCGCCGGACGTGGAGTTCGCAAAGGCGCCGTATCCGGGCGGCGACATGATGCTCGCATATCCTGATTGGTTCGGGAAGGGTATCGCTTCGCGTCCTTCGAAGGGGCGCAAATGCTTCGCCACGTGGAACTATTTCAACGCGGACGCGAAAGACAAGTCTCTCATGCCGTCCGGCCTCGTCGGGCCCGTGGAGTTGAGAATCTGCGGCAGAATCTGCGCGAATGCGGACGCGAAAGGCGAGTGACGTGGCGACGACAAGACGAGGATTTCTGGCCGGCGGCGCGGCGGTAGTCGGTTCGTACGGCGAAGTCGTGAAGGCGATTTTCAACACGGAAGAGGACAAATGAGATGAACATGACAAGACGTAATTTTTTCATTGGCGGCGCGGCGTTCGCGTCTTTAGGCGCGTTCGCGGGCAACCGCTTCATCCTCGCGGCGGCGGGTTTCAAGGCGGGTGGCAAGCCGCGACTCAAGTTCGGCGTCCTCTCCGACATCCACATCATGAGAGCTGGCAAGGACGGGGAGACGATGACGAGCGGGATGAACAACTTGACGTTCAGACACGCGCTCGAATGGTTCAGAAGTCAGGACGTTGGCGCCGTCGTCATTGCGGGCGACATGGCGGACAAGGGGCTTGACGAGAACCTCATGGCCGTCGCGGATGCCTGGTATTCCGTGTTCCCGGACGGCAAGCGCCCCGACGGGCGGCCGGTGGAGAAGGTATTCGTCACGGGCAACCATGACTGGCTCGCCTACGGCGCGGACAGGAAATATCCGGACGAGGCGGAGCGCGCGAAGCACGTCCTGCGTTACGACATGGCAGGGTGGTGGAACAAGGCGTTCCACGAGCCCTATTCGCCCATCTACTCGAAGACGGTGAAAGGCTACACCTTCATCGGCTCGCACTGGGACGGAGCACAGGCCGGGCGCGCCTGCGGCGGCGCGTCGTTCGGGCTCATCGCCGACTTCATGGCGAAGGACGGGAAGAAGATCGACCCGTCGCTGCCGTTCTTCTATGTCCAGCATCCGCATCTCAAGGACACTTGCTACGGCCCGTGGGCGTGGGGACACGACGCCGGCATCACCACGAAGACGCTTTCCGCCTATCCCAACGCCATCGCATTCTCCGGGCATTCGCACTATTCGCTGACGGACGAACGGTCGATCTGGCAGGGTGCTTTCACGTCCGTCGGCACGGGTTCGCTTCGCTATACGGGCACGGCGGGCGAGGAGCGCACGCCGACGGGATTCGAGAATACAGGAGCCGCCGACTGGCGAACGGACGCCTGCAAGTTGATGAAGAAAATCGGCACCGGCGACTGCCGCCAGGGGATGCTCTGGAGCGTGTACGACGACTGCATCACGGTGAAGCGCCGCGAGTTCCTTTCAGACCTTGACATAGGCGAAGATTGGGTGATGCCGCTTCCGGCGGCGGAGTCGCGGCCGTTCGCTTTCGCAGAGCATGCGAAGCGGATTCGCGCGCCGGAGTTCCCGGCGGGGGCGACTGTCGCGGTGACTGAAATGAATGCGAAGAACCGCGGCGGCAAGTCGAAGGACGGGAAGGAGAAGATCGCAGCCGAGAAGAAGCCGTCGTTCAAGGTGACAGTGCCGGCCGTAGTGTCGGACGACAAGGCGCGGCTCTTCTCGCTTGAGTTCACGGCGACGACGGCGGATGGCAAGAGCCAGACGAAGCTCGTGCTGCCGGAAGGATTCAACCACTCCTTGAAGCACAAGAAAGCGCAGTCGCGGCAGGTGTGCTATTTCCGCAAGGACGAACTTGGCGCGGGCGATGTCACTTTCACCGTTACGCCCATGAATTGCTTTGGCGCGCGTGGCAAGCCGCTTGTCGGGGAATACAAGGCATGAGAGCAGTGTGCAGAGGTCAGGCTCGTTCCGATCGCGTTCACACAGTTGCGCATAACACTCTTCCCGTGGACGCATGCATTCGCCGGGACAGACAGATGAAGAATTCAAAATGGCAGAGAAAGGATGTCTGATGAAAGGGATGAACAGGCGGGAGTTTATCAAAGTGTCGCTCATGGCCGGCGCGTCGTCGCTGGTCGCTGCGCGTCTTGCGGCTGAAGGTGTGGACGCGAGCGCAGTTGTCGAAGCGGGCGCGCCGGACGTGACGGGCGGGCGACTCATCGCTTCCGCGCCGGTGCTGCAGAACGCGGCGGAGACATCGATTGGCGTATCGTTCGCGGTGTCGGCGTTGGCGAGCGGGTGGGTGGAGATCTCCAAGTCGCCGGACATGAGCGGCGCGAAAAGGGTTTATTCGGGCGACTGCGGGCTTATGGACGTGAACGACAAGGTTGCGCTTGTGCGCATACGGGGGCTTCGCCCCGCGACGCGCTACTGGTACCGAATCGGCGCGGATCGGATGGAGTTCAAACGGTATAGGCCGTACAATCTTGGTTCTGAGACAGACGGCAAGATACATTCCTTTGCGACGCTTGGGGCGGAGAATACTGGCTCATTTTGCGTCATCGCCGATTCGCACCAGCGGAATCCGGCCCTTGGGATGATGCTTGCGAAGTTGCAGGAGCTGACGCCCGCCGTTGCCATCTGGAACGGCGACGCGACGGGCAACTTCAACACGACAATCGACGATGCGCTGAAGGCGTTTGTTCACGTCCACCCTGACTATCCCGAATATGCCGCCGATACGCCGTTCATGTTCGTGAACGGTAACCACGATTTTCGGGGGTTGTTCAACCGACACCTTCAGGACTTAATGATGTTTCGGGAGCCGGACGAACGGCTGCCGCGCTATGCTTCGCTTGGACGCAACTTCGTGCAGCGGCTCGGCGACGTTGCGCTCATCGGGCTTGACACGGGCGAGGACAAGCCAGACGCGCATCCGTTCTTCGGCGGCGTCGCCAAGTTTGAGCCATACCGCCATCTCCAGACGCGATGGCTCGCCGATGCCATTGAGACGCCCGCCGTCAAGACGGCGAAGTTCAAGGTGGCGTTCTGCCACATTCCTCTTTACGACGCAAACCCCGCGCACAACGCAGGGGATGCCATCGACGAAGGCAAGGCGGCGGAGTGGCATCGTCCATGCGCCCAGATGTGGGGGCCGCTCTTCGAGAAGGCGGGCGTAAATCTTGTCATAACGGGGCACACGCACCGCTTCCGCCACGATCCACCCGGCGACGGGCGCACATGGGACCATATCGTGTGCGGAGGATGCGACATCTGGGGACGCGGGGCGAACAGGAAGTTTCCGACAGTCATCGAAGGGCGAGTCGATGGCGGGCGGCTCGTCGTGCGGGTGCATGACCTCGTCGCAAAGAAAATCGCGCTTGAAAAGACGTTCGGTTGATTAAAACAAAAACAAGGAACCAAGGAGACAAGAAGATGGAAATGAGTAGAAGAGGCTTTCTGCACGGCATGGCCGCGACTGGATTGCTGGCTACGGCGGGCGGATGCAAGAGCGGCGGACTGTTCGACTTCACGAACGGTGCGCCGATGCAGGGCTTCGCCGCGCCGAAGCTGCCGCACATCCGCCTCGGCGTGGTCGGCATGGGCGGCCGTGGGCGTGGTGTGCTGGAGCGGGTTCTCAATCTTCCAGGAGTGACGGTGACGGCAATCTGCGATATCAATCCGGACAAACTTGCCAAATCGCAGGGCATCCTCGCGGGCAAGGGGCGCGCCGCCGCGAGGGAGTATCTGGGCGCGGAGGCGTGGCGGCGGCTCTGCGACGCGGAGGACGTGGATGTCGTCTACAACACGACGCCGTGGAACCTGCACGTGCCGGTTGCGCTCGGCGCGATGCGCGGCGGCAAGCACGTCTTCACAGAGGTGCCGAGCGCGTTCACCGTGGACGAGTGCTGGGAACTCGTCGAGACGAGCGAAAAGACGCACCGCCACTGCATGCAACTGGAGAACTGCTGCTACAGCGAGGTGGAAATGCTCACCTTCAACCTTGCGAAACTCGGGATGCTCGGCGAACTCGTCCATGCCGAGGGCGCCTATATCCACGATCTCAGGTGGATGACGGAGAGCGAATACCCGGGGGACGAATACTGGCGCTTTGACGAGAACCGCGACCACGGCGGCAACCGCTACCCGACGCATGGTCTCGTGCCGCTCTGCCTTACGCTCGACATCAACAGGGGCGATAGGATGGACTACCTCGTCTCGCTCGACTCCAAGCAGGCGAATTTCAAGGCATACATGGAGGCGAAGCTCGCGCCGGACAACCCGCGTCGGGTCAACGGCGTGAAGATGGGCGACATGAACACAACCCTCATCAAGACGGTCGGCGGCAAGTCCATCATGGTGCAGCACGACGTCTCCACGCCGCGCCCGTATTCGCGCATCCAGCTCGTGACGGGGACAAAGGGGGCGATCTGCGCCTATCCGTACAGCGTCACGTTCGAGGACGTCATCAACTCCGGCCCGCACAAGCACTGGCTTCCCGAGGAAGAGGCGAAGGCCGTGCGGGAGAAGTACCGCCATCCGCTCTGGAAGACCATCGGCGAACTCGCCAAGCGCGTCGGCGGGCACGGCGGCATGGACTTCATCATGGACACGCGCTGGGTCTATTGTCTCCAGCAGGGGCTGCCGCTCGACATGGACGTTTACGACCTTGCGACGACGTGCTGTCTGTGCGAGCTCACGGAGAAATCGTCCGACCGCCGCTCCAGACCGTATTCCATTCCCGACTTCACGCGTGGCGCATGGCGCACGAACCCTCCCATGAAGGTCGTGGACATCGACCTCGACAAGATGAACATCAAGGACAAAGACGTCACCGCCGGCGAAAACCAGATGACCGTCTAGCCGGTGTAGTGGAGTAGCGGGCATGCCGTTGAGCATATCAAGGAGAGAGTTCCTGTGCGGCGGGGCGGCGTTCGCGTCTTTAGGCGCGTTCGCCGGTAATCGGTTTTTGCTTGCGGCGACGGGGCTTAACCGCGTCGGCAGGCCGCGCATCTGGGTGAACGCGCTGTGGGATTCGCTTTCGGCGAACCACAGCGACAGGGCCGCGCTCGTCGATCCAGAGGCGAACTGGGGCTGGTGGCTGGACAACGGTGTGACGATGATTCAGAGCGATTATGCCGCCGAACTGATCGTGTGGCTCACGCAGAAGGGGCGGAGGAATTTCTAAGATGACGCGCGTCAGTGATCTTTCGGGCGCGGCGCTCGAACGTGCGTATGCGCGGCGTCGCATCCGCCAGGTGATGGCGATGCTGGTCGTGTATGCGCTTTTCTACATCTGCCGCCTCGCGTTCTCGGCATCCAAGAAAGACATGATCGAGCAGGGCGCGTACACGGCGAAAGAGATCGGCGTCGTCGGCTCGGCGATGCTGATCGCCTACGCGATCGGCAAGTTCGTCAACGGCTTCATCGCCGACCGCGTGAACGTGCGGCGCTACATCATGTTCGGGCTCTTCGTCTCGGCGCTCGCCAACCTCATCGTCGGCTTCCATGTTCCCGCGTTGATGCTCGCGGCCGTCTGGTTCGTGAACGGCCTTGCGCAGTCGACGGGCGCGCCGTGCTGCGTCGTGGCGCTCGCGCGCTGGTGGCCGAAGGAGCGGCGGGGCACGTATTACGGCATCTTCAGCTGTTCAAACAACCTGGGCGAAGTGCTGGCCTATGTACTGACCGCCGGCGTGATGGTGTGGGTCGGTCGCGCGTGGGGCGCCGACTACGCATGGCGCAGCTGCTTCTGGGGCGCGGCGGCGATGGGTGCCGTCGGCATTGCGGCGGCGTGGTTCTTCTTTGGCAACGCACCTGAGGACGAAGGCTTGCCGCCCGTCCCCGTCGATGCTGCGGAGGCGAAGATCGACACGACCGGCGGACAGAAGATCGCGCTCACGACGCCCGCCGTATGGCTGATTGCGATAGCAGGCGGCCTTTTCGCCGCCAGCCGCTATGCCGTCATAGACTGGGGGATATTCTTTCTTCAGGTCAAGAAAGGCTATGCGGGCACGGATGCCGCGATGATCGTCACGGTGAACTCCATAGTCGGCGCGGTGTCGTCCGGGCTTTCGGGGATCGTCTCGGACAGGTTTTTCAAGGGTAGCCGTCAGGAACTTGCGGTTTCCGCAGGGCTGGTGAATGTTACCGCGCTCGTGCTGTTCATGCTCGTGCCGGGGCGGCATCCGTGGCTTGACGTGACGGCGATGGTGCTGTTCGGCCTTGCGGTCGGCATTCTGCTCACGTTCCTCGGCGGACTGATGGCGGTTGACCGCGTTCCGAAGTGCGCGGCCGGCGCAGCATTGGGCATCGCGGGAATCGGGTCGTATCTCGGCGCGGGGCTACAGTCTGCGTTCTCGGGTTGTCTCGTCGCGCGCGGGACGGACGGCGCGGCGTCGCTCATGGGGCGTACCTTCGCGAACGGCTGGACGCTTGACTATCTCGCCGTGTTTTGGATCGGTGTCGCCGCGCTTTCGGTGGCGTTCACGATCGCCGCCGGCAGATGCGGCAGAAATAGATGCGGCGGGAAAGGTTGAGACAGGGGGTGACAAGAATGAGCAAGAACATGACAAGACGTGTCGCCGCGTGTGCGGCGATCGTGATTGGCGCGGTGCTGCCGCTTTCGGCGGCTGAGCTGGCGCACCGGTGGAGCTTCAACGGCGACTACTCCGACTCGGCTGGCGGGGCGGATGCGGTGAAGTGCGGCACGTACGTGTCGCTTTACGGCGGCAGGGTTCACATGGGCTATGGAGCGTGTTCGCATGGCACCGGCTATGTCGAAGCGGTTTTTTGCCGGAGTCGCCGGATTCGGCAACGAACATTGGGCGACCTTGGTGTATGAGCTTGGACAGGTTGCGATCGAATGGTTTGTATTGTTCTGGCTGTACCGCAAAAAAACATTTCTGAAGATATAGCACTTGAAGGATTTCGATCCGAACAACTAAACAGAGACACAGAGAACAACTAAACAGAGACACAGATATGAAACATGCACTTACGGTAACGTTGTCGGCTGCGCTTGCGCTTGGCGCGTTCGCAGGAGACGTAAACATCACGCTCTGGCGCGGAGAGACCGCGACGAAGATTCTTCACGACTATGCGAGAGTCGGCGATGCGCCCGATGGTTTCGAGGTGAAGGTCGGCACAGCGCACGAAGTGCGTTATCTGACCCGCCCGTTCGGAACGCACTACGAAAGCTTCGCCGACCGCGTGGAGTGGGGGTCGAAGAAGCCGGGCGTAAAGGTGTTGTCCGTCGCTGCGCCTGCCGACGCGAAGCCTGGCGTCTATCGGGCGGGAGACGTGAAGATCACCGTCATAGACCGCGTCCTGCCGCCGTCCGGCGAGTGGAAATACTTCCTTGACCTCTGGCAGCATCCGTGGGCGGTGTCGCGATATTTCGGCGTAAAGCCGTTTTCTCCGGAACACTACGCCAAGATGCGGCCTCTGTGGAGGATGCTCGCCGGTGCAGGGCAGAAGACGCTTACGGTGACGCTTTTGGACAAGCCGTGGGACAACCAGTGCTACGATGCGTACGGCACGATGATTCGCCACATCAAGACGAAGGATGGGAAGTGGCGGTTCGACTATTCGGTTTTCGACGAGTACGTGGCGTTCGGGCGCGAATGCGGTCTCGGGCCCGTCATTTCGTGCTACACGATGTGTCCTTGGGGCTATATGGCAACATGGGAGGAAGAGGACGGGACGGTTCGCAAGGCAAAGGCCGTTCCGGGCACGAAGGAGTTCCGCAGCTACTGGGGCGACTTTCTTGCCGACTTCGCCGCGCATTTGAAAGCCAAGGGATGGTTCGAGGATGCCGTTGTCAGCATTGACGAGCGCAGCCCAGACGATGTTCGGAACATCGCCGCGCTGATTGCGGAGAAAGCGCCCGGCCTCAAGATCGCCATTGCCGGAAACCGTTCGCCGTCGCAGTTCGAGGGCATCGACATCCACCACGCCTGCTTCGGGCTTTACCATCTGACGGGCAAACTCATCGCAGAGGCGAAGGAACGTGGCGAGCGGGGCAAGGTGACGACCTACTATGTGTGCTGTTCTCCAGACCATCCGAATACCCTGTGCCATAACGAACTGGAGGAGGCGTTTTGGCTTGGCGCATACCCGGCTTTCGCCGGGCTGGACGGTTTTCTTCGCTGGGCGTGGAACTCGTGGCCGGAAGACCCGATGCACGATGCCTCATACACCGGCATCGGCAGCGGGTGGAAGGCCGGGGATACATACCTTGTATATCCCGACGGCTCGCCTTCCCTCAGGTTTCTTGAACTGCGGAGCGGCATCGTAGCTGCCGAGAAGGTTCGGATACTTAAGGAGGAAAGCCTTTTTGCGGACGAGATTGCCGCGCTTGGCGCGAAGTTCGACCGCAAGGCGGCGCTTGCGAACAAGGCGGACTTCGGGAAACTGAAGTCCAAGACGCTTGAAATCGTCAACAATATGTCCGTCGGATCCGACATTGAGACTTCGGACCACAACCCAGTTTTTGTGTCTCTTGAGCTGAAGTGAGGTTGGATAATGCCATGAAAAGGGCCGTAATTTGCTTTGCCGCATGTTCGGTGTTTGTGTTCGCGGCGAGTGCAACACTCCCTGCGGCGGAGCTGACGCACCGGTGGAGCTTCAATGGCGACTGGTCGGATTCGGTCGGAGGTGCCGATGCCGTGAAGTGCGGCAGCTACGTGTCGCTCTACGGCAACAGGGTTCACATGGGCTACGGGAGCTGCACGCATGGATCAGGGTATGTCAGTCTCGGCACGAACATGCTTGACACCACAGCGGCGACGATTGAGATATGGGCGCGGCACGACGGCGTCCAGAACTGGTCGCGCATCTTCGACTACGGCGCTGACAACACACACTACTTCCAGATGCCCTGGACGAACGGAACCAACCTCAACAAGGACAGCATCGGCGCGAAGAACGGCGGCGGGGAAACCCAGGCTGTCGATACGATGGCGCCCTACGAGATTGGCACGGACTACTACATCGCCGCGACGTTCCAGCGAAGCGGCGATGCGACCGTCGTCAGGTGGCAGAGGCGGGACGCGGCGACGGGCGAGCTCCAGAAGTCCGGGACGCTGACGATGACGGTTGGAATCCACGAATTCGTCGATCCCGTCCTGTATCTCGGCCATTCGCAGTACACGGCGGACAAGGACGCGCTTGCGGCCTACGACGAGGTGCGCCTCTGGAGCGGTGTCCTCACTGACGCGCAGTTGGCGGCGAGCGCGGCGGCGGGGCCGGATGCGACAATTACCGCCGATTCAGGAGTGCCGCAGTTTGCTGCGGCCCCCACACCCGAACCGCCTGAGCGAAGGGCGGCAATGTCGGGCGGCGGCTTCCGCCTGATGACTTACAACATCCAGTACTGCTACGACGAGGTGAACACGATCATCCCCGACCGCACGGCTGCGCGGATCATCGCCGAGAACCCCGACTTCTGTTGCGTCAACGAGGTGCGCGACAGCGCGGGACACCCCGAGGCGACGATGCTCGCCAAGCTCACCGGGATGCACAAGAACTTCGGCGGCAACGAAAGCGGGTCAAACGGCAACTTGATTCTGTCGAAAGAAGAGCCGCTTGGCACGGAAACCTTGTTTCTCAAAATGTCCGACCAGGGCTGGAGCGACCGCTATTGCCTCATCTGCGAGTTCACGAACTTCTGCGTTGCCGTGACGCATCTGGACACCAGAAGAGATTCAAATTGCGACTTCAGTACAGTCCAGGCGTCGAACGCTGTTGCAATAGCCACGATTCGCGATGCGTTCGCCAAGTATACGAAACCCGTCTTCCTCTGCGGCGACTGGAACACGCGACCCAACTACGACAACATGGCGAGGTTCAACGAGTTCCTTGAAATCCTCTCGCCCACGAACGGCGTCAGAACCTACCACGGGCACAAAACGACAGGAGGGTCTGTAATCGACTACATTGCCGTCGATACCGCGCATGCGGACAACTTATATGTCGCAAACTCATTCGTTGTCGATGATATCGCCACCTCCGACCACAACCCTGTGATCGCCGAGTTGTACTGCCGTCCGGCGGCATCGACGCTTGGCTGGATCGACGAGTCGTTCCTTACGACCGGGCGCACGGGGGCATGGTCGCCCGCCGCTGCATGGGACGCAGGCTCGTGGACGGCGGAGCTTGCCGGCGAAAACGTGTTCACGCCCGGCTCGCCATCCGGCGGCAATGTCGTCACGATGACCGTGACGGCATCGTTCGACGCGGTGCCGATGGAAGAGGCGACGCCGGACGAAACGGCGCAGGGCGCGGTGTGGCTCGGCACGAAAGGTTGCTTCCAGATGTGGACGAAAGAGTTGAAAGTTGAAGGTGGAGAGTTGAAAGTTGGAAGGGATGCCGCGTGGCTCGATGTCGAAGCTGAAGGCGTCACGCCTGCGCCGGGCGTCGAATACACGTTCAGGGTTGTCTTCGACTACACGGCGGGGACGTATTCGGTGGGTGTGCAGGACGGGACGGAATGGCGGTCGCTGGTAGGGCGCGATGACCCCATCGCGCCGCAAACGGACTTCCCGCTGGCCGCGCCCGGCACATCAATCGCGAAGATTCGCTTCAACGGCGACGGGGTGCTTCGGTCGATCACGGGCGAATATGTCGTTGCCGAGGGGTTCAGCGCGGACGAGGCGATTGTGCTGAAGGGTAATGCG
>JAFUEM010000354.1 GCA_017463935.1 Kiritimatiellia bacterium | reverse complement strand
CAGGGGGCGGCCAGCCCCCTGCCGAACCCGGACAAGGAGAAAAAATCATGCAAATTCGCGTCATCACCATGCGCTACAGCGAAGGGCTGCAAGGCTTTCCCGAGGATGCCTTGCGGACGGCCACGTTTGGGCGCGAGGTGCTGGCGATGGAGCAGCATTTTTTCGTCCACGGCAATGTGCCGCACATCGCGCTCGTTCTCTCGCTTGCGGACGCGGGCGGGGCCGAGCGCGGTTCTGTGCGACAGGACAGGGGCGGCGAAGCGGCCAAGGCGCTGGAAGCGCAATTGCCCGAAGAGCGGCGGCCTGTCTATCTGGCGCTGAAGGACTGGCGCAACCGCACGGCGAAAGCGCAAGGCTGTCCCGCCTACGCCATCGCCCGCAACCGGCAGCTGGCGGAATTGGTCATGAAGGCACCCAAGACGCTGGCGGCGCTCAAGGAAATCGAAGGTTGCGGCGAAAGCTTCGCCAGGCAGTACGGCGATGCCGTCCTGCACATGCTGGCTGAAGTGACTCCCGGCGAGGGGCCCGCTCCGAGCGAGGGGTCCTCTATGACCGATGTGTCAGAAGAAGATACTAGAAATAAATAAAATCAATCAACGCGCACGCACGCATGAAGAGCTACGGACAGTTGTGGGAAAAGATCGTCTCGGAAGGGAACCTTCGCGAGGCCTGGCGGTCGTTTCGCCGCCACCACAGCACGAAACCTCCTGTGCGGCGCTATGAGCAGAACCTTGACGACCATCTGTCCGAAACGCGGCGCTTGCTGCTCGAGGGAATATGGCAACCCGGCGAATACAATCAGTTCGTCGTGTTCGAGCCCAAGCCGCGCGTCATCAGCTGTTGCCCGGTCAAGGACCGCGTTGTTCACCATGCTTTCTGCAATGTCTGTTCGCCGCTGATGGAGCGGCGGTTCATCGAGCAGAGCTATGCCTGCCGCAAGGGGAAAGGCTCACATCAGGCGCTCCGGCGCGTACGGACGCTCGCGCGGCGGCACGCTTACTTTCTCAAGATTGACATCCGTCACTATTTCGAAAGCATCGATCACGATATTCTGCTGGGCATCCTGCGCGGGATGTTCCGCGAGCGCGAGGTCATTCGGCTGTTGGAGACGATCGTCCGGAAGCCGATTCCCAATATTGCACCGACGGGCCGCGGGCTGCCGATCGGCAACCTGACAAGCCAGTGGTTTGCCAATCTTTATCTTGACGGGCTCGATCACTACGCCGTTGAAGCGCTGGGGCTTGGACGTCGTTATCTCCGCTATATGGACGATATGCTTGTCTTTGTCGATTCAAAGGAGGAAGCATGGCGGCTGTATGGCGATCTGCGCGCCTGGCTTGACAACAACCGCAAACTGGAACTGAAGGAGGCGGCGACATTGGTTTCGCCTGTGAGCGAGGGGGTCCCTTATCTCGGTTTTCGTGTCTGGAGCGGTTATTGGCGGATGAGCCATCGTCGGCTCCGGCGAACGCAACGGAGCCTGAAGCGTCACTATTACACCTATGCCGGCGGACTTTGCGACGGGCAGAAACTTCAGAATGTTGTCCGCGCGATGGAGGGTACGGCCCGTTGGTTTGGCTTCCGCAGCATCTACGCCAGGACGGAGGCGCGCTATTTCGATGGAGACTGCGACACGGCGAGAGTCACGGTGCACGGGCGGCTGAGGAAAATTCTCCGCACACGCCAGCACCATCGGAATCTCGGCCGCATTACGCATGCGGTGTCAAAAGACTTCATCGAAGCAACAGGAGCCGGGAGACGTTTCTCCTCCGGGTCGAACTGGACCAAACGTGGCGGGAGCTGGAACAACAACGCGACGAACGCGCGTTTGTCGTGTCGCAACAACAACAACAACAACGGCAACGCGAACACGAACAACGGCTTCCGCCTTGCCAGCACTTGCGGCAGTCACGGCGGCGGCATTACGCAAACGGAAGACAGACTGCACAAATCCCATCCCGGTCAACCGGTGCTCGGCGCGGCCGAGACGAAGATGCCCACTGGCGCCACAGGGCCAGTAAGCGCGGCGAAGGCCGCGGCCAACGTCCTGTGCCTTGCGCTGCCGACGGCAGGAGCGCGCGCGGTGCTGCGCGACGGAGGCAATTCTGTTTTCACGATCGGACACAAGAGTTTTCACGGACACAAAAGTTTTCAACATAACACGAAAGGAAACAACGCATGAAAAAACTCAGATGCATCATCGGGGCCCTGGCCCTGGTCCTGTTCGGCGCAGGGACGCTCCTTGCGGCCGACCCACTAGACAGCGAGGAATCCAGCTGCGCATTCGCCGTGGATTCGCGCGCGAATCCGCGCACGGTTGCGACCGCCGCCGAGCTCGCGGACCTGCCCGCCATCTACACGGGCGGCAGCACGGTCCGCGCGACCGACCCCGGCACGGGCACGGCGGCGGACATCGCTTCCGACTGGCAGCCGACATCCGGCGGCACGTGGACGCTGACGCTGGACGCTTCGCCCAGTCAGACGGCGAGCTTCGCGGTGTCGTATGACATCTTCAAGGTGGGCGAGGGCACGTCCGGAGTCCCCTATGTGTTCCGGTCGAGCGGCGAGGCCGCGAACTATGCGGGCGATGACGTCTACTTCACGTTCGGCGAGGGACTGACGCTGGCGGGCCTGGCGGTTCCGTCGGGCTATGCCGTCGAGCCTGTCGCGGACGGGACGTACCGGTTTGTCGCGACGGCGACGGGGCTTGTGTACGCGAGTGAAGAAGGCGCCGCGTTTGATATTGACTCGCGCGCGAATCCGCGCACGGTCACGGATGCGTCGGCCATTCTGCCGCTCGCGTATCAGGCGGGTGCGACGGTTCGCCAGACGACCGCGCCCGCGACGACGTATGTGACGGCGGCTGCCGCGGCCGGCACATACAGCTGGTCGCCGGCGGCGGACGGCGACTGGGAGTTGACCCATACCGTCGGCGGTACCGCATTGACAGCGAAGTTCACGGTTTCGGGCCTCGCCTACCATGAGATCACCTGGAAGCAGGACGCGGAGACGGTTCTCGGCACGACGACTGTCGCGGCGGGCTTGACGCCCGGCTATCCCGACCCGACGAAGGATGCGGACGCCTCCTACACCTATGCGTTTGCCGGATGGTCGCCGGTGCTGGCGGCGGTGACGGGCGCGGCAACCTACACAGCCACCTGGACCCCGGTGCCGATCGACTACGCCATCACCTACGACCTCGACGGCGGCACGGCCGAGAATCCGACGGCGTACAACTGCGAGAGCGCGGACATCGTGCTGACGGCACCCGTGCGCGAACTTTATACCTTCGTCGGCTGGACGGGAACGGACCTGCCGAAGCCGGCGCTGACGGTCACGATCAAGACGGGCAGCACGGGCGCGCGTACCTATACGGCCAACTGGCTCCTCACGCCCGCAAGCGCGGCGACCTCGGAGATCGCGTTCGATGTCGATACGCGGGCGAATCCGCGCGAGTTGACCTCCCGGGCGGCGGTCGACGCGCTGTTGCCGGTGCAATTCATGGGCAGTACGGTCACGGAGAAGCAGCCGTCGGCCGCGACGCGTTCGCTCACGGACGCCGCCTGGAAGCCGACGTCCGGCGGCACATGGACGCTGACGCTCGCCGCGGCCGGCCAGACGGCGACGTTCACCGTCCCGTGGTACGTGTTCCAGAACGGTCTGGGCACGCTGGAGTCGCCATACGTGGTGTCGATGGACGACGAGTTCGCGTATTGGGCTGCGGACGGCATGTACATCACGTTCGGCGACGGCTATTCGCTGGCGACGGCGACGGTGCCGGCCGGATATGCGGTCACGCCCAGCGGCACGGACGGCGTCTATCGTCTCGTCGCAAGCGACGCCACGTACATTGGCGCGGAGAGCGGCTTCGCCTTCGATGTGGACACATTGCCCAACACGCGCAAGGTGACGGTCGACGAAATCCTGCCGATCTCGTACCGTGCGGGCGCGACGGTCAGCCAGACCGTGCCGACTTCGGCGACGCTCAAAGATGCCGCATCCGAAACGGCGGACGGCACGTTTGCGCTCACGGCGGCGGTCGGCACGACCTACAAGCTGTCGCATGCGCGGAGCGGCACGACCCTGACGGCCACATTCGAAGTCCAGAGCGCGCCGATCCACCACACGATTACGTGGAAGTACGACGAAGAGACGGTCCTGGACGTCCAAAGCGTGGAGGACGGCGTGACGCCGGCCCATCAGGATCCGGCGAACGGAGCGAGTGCCCAGTGGGACTACGGCACGTTTGAGGGATGGACGCCGGCGGTTGTGGCCGCGACGGCCGATGCGACGTATACGGCGACCTGGTCGGGCAAGACGCGCCGCACCTACACCGTGACGTGGACGGATGAGAACGGGCTTGTTCTCGGCACGGATAATGTGGAATACGGCACAACGCCGAGCCATGAGCCGCTCAGCAGGGAAAGCGACGGCAACAACGTCTACACGTTCAACGGCTGGTTCCCGGAGCCCGTGCCGGTGAAGGGCGATGCGACCTACCGTTCGCTCGGCTTCACGGCTGAACCGGTGACGGGCGGCTCGGTGACGGGCCCTGCAACGCTTGACCTTGGGAACGGCGTGACGGTGACGATCCCTGACGGCGTGACGGTGGAAGCGAAGGACGACGGCACGGTTGAGGTGCCCGAAGGTGCCCCGGTAACCGTCACGACAACGGTCGCGGGCGAAGGCGATACGAGCGTCACCACCGTCACCGAACTTGTCGGCAAGGCGACGATCGATCCCGATCCGGAAGCGGGCGGTGAGGTCATCACCGTGGACGGTGAGAACGGCGGCCAAATCACCTGTGTGACGGAGACTACGGCCGACAAGGATGGTAACATCACCGAAATCAATGCGGGCGGCGGCGAAGGCACAGACGAGCCCGGCGTGAAGGTCACGGTGGACGAGGGCGGTAGCATCGAGAAGCAGGACGACGGCACCTACAAGGTGACGGGCCCGGCGACGATCACGCTGCCGACCGATCCCGAGACGGTCATCGACGTCCCGGAGGGCGAGACCGTGACGGTTGCGCCCGACGGTACGATCACGAAGGTGACGGAAAACGGTGACGGCACGACCACCACCGAGAAGACCGACAAGGACGGCAACGTCGTCAAGGAGAAGACCGACAAGGACGGCAACATCACCGAAATCGATGCGGGCGGCACCGAGGGCGGTGACGGCACGGCTGACAAGCCCGGCGTGAAAGTCACGACGGGCGAGGGCGGCAACATCGAGAAGCAGGACGACGGCACCTATGTGGTGACGGGTCCGGCGACGATCACGCTGCCG
>JAFUEM010000353.1 GCA_017463935.1 Kiritimatiellia bacterium | reverse complement strand
CCTGAAAAGGCTCCGAAACTCTGGCGGGAAATCCGGTGGTGGGTGACGTTCTTCGGTGCGCAGGCGCGCGAGGGTCTTGCGGCGGCGCGGGGCGACGCGGCTGCCTACGTCAAGGCCAAGGACGACTGCCGCGACATCCAGCAGCGGCAGAAGGCCTACTTCCAGTCGCTTGCGCCGGAGTGGGACCGGCGCCGCTGCACGGGGTGTGTCACGGCGACGCGCCATCTGCAGAAGGCCATCGACGACTGCGCGAAGGCGGCCTTCCGCGAACGGCCGGACGTGTACGCGCGCTATTTCCCGACGCTGGGCACGACCATCGGGACGATACCGGCCATCGCGGCCAAGGGGCAGCATTTCGAGCGCGGCGAGACGCTGCTGGTGCTCGACAACATCCTTGAGCAGCTGTCGGCCCGGCCGGGAGACTGGTTCGGGATGAAGATGTCGAAGACGGCGACGTTCAACTACATCTGGCTGCATTTCGACACGACGGAGGCCGTGACGAGCGGGCGTGTCGAGGTGTCGAAAGACGGCGGAAACACCTGGCAGAACGTTCAGCTGGAAACGGACGGACGCGGTTTGCTCTATGGCCGTGTGGCGGCGGAAGCCGGCTTCAATGCCGTGCGCTGGATCAATACGTCCGGCCGTCCGGTCAGTTTCAAAATCACGCGGTTCAATGTCGATCTGGTCAAGTGAAAAATGGCGGCTGTACGTCGCGCTCGTCGCCGGTCTGCTACTCAGCGCCGCCGCGTCTGCGCGCGGGCTGCACGACCTCTTCCCGTTCCGGCTGGACGTGGCGGTGAGCAACGCGCAGATCGCGGACGCGCCGGACCGTGAGCTCGCGCTCATCGCGCGGCATTTCAATTCGGTGACGCCGGAGAACGCGCTGAAGCCCCAGCCGCTCCAGCCGGGACAGCTGGCTCAACGACTTCCCCGTGCGCGGGCGCACGGACTATCCGCTCCTCTTCGACCGCGAACTCAGGCTCAAGCGCTGGGTGACGCGCCTTTAGCGCAGCCGGCAGAGCTCCGGTTGGTTCCGCGCGGCTTCGCGCCCGCCCGCACGTAAACACGCATATTCGCGTTTGCGGGGAGGACCGCGCCCCGTCGCGGCCGTATTAATTGGGGATATTCCAAAAACCACGCCGCGTGATTTTTTGGTATAATATAGCACGTCTTCCATAATACGTCTTCAAAATACATCTTCAAACCGCAAACTAAAAAAAGGAATGTTGATAACGAAACAGTAAAACGGTCATAGGCGGGCAACCGCCACGGTCGCCACATTGGTAGGGCGCGATGTCCTCATCGCGCCGAAAACCGATGGAGCGTGGCAGAATCAATTTGCAATGCTGCAAAGCAGTCGTTTGTTGAAACCTAGTAAATTTCATGTTAGACGACACCTTGCAGAGGAAACGCATGTGCGTTTGCCTCTCTTCGTGTTTCTAACAGGGCAATACTAGGGCCTCAACAAAGACACAAAGGGAGGCTTTCCATATCCTCGATTCGTGTCAGACCGCCGAGCGGTAGAACGGATCGAGCGAATGAAAACAGAAACAGACATAGGAACTGATGCTGCGTTTATCCGAAGGATGGACGCAATAGATCGCCACGACATGGTTGTCCTTTTGAAGGATGGCAATGACGATGCGTGGCGTTATGTCCTTTTTCGAGCAGTAGTGCCTGTACTGCACCGCCCAATGTTGGCTAAAATCAAGTCGGATCGGCATCTTTCGGATTTGGATGTATTAGGGATGCTGTTTGAGCAACTTATCCAGAAAAACGATATAGACAACTATGCCTGCAAGTGTCCAATTATCTATTGGATTCGCCCGTATGTGTTCAAGGTGGTGATGGAGTACTGCAAGAAAAACGATGCTCCTGTGTCAGACGAGGACTTCCTTAGCGTCTTAAAGGACGAAGCAACGCCAATACCGAACACCGAAATGTTCGAGGAGGCGAGAATGTGTTTCAACCGATTGTGGAAAGAAGATCAATTGAAAGCGAGAGTTCATTATCTGAAGACGGTAAGCGAGATGTCGTCACGCGACATCATGCGATTGCTTCATATTTCATCAGAGGCAAATGTCAATCAGTTATTCTCTCGTGCTTGCAGATTAATGCGTTCATACAGGGATGAATTACGACAGATGCCGGCAGAACAAGGGAAGGAGGTTCTGTATGCGCTGTCCTGACATAGAGGAGTTGATACAATTCGCCCGGCAGCAAGCATCAGAACGTGATGCTGCCATTGTCGATCATATTGCGGTGTGCGAAAAGTGCCGCCATGAACTGCGAATCATAAACGAAACGCTGGCGGCAGATGATTGGATGATGCCAGATGGATATGATGATGTCGGAAGCGTTATCCCCAAATGTCGTGACGATGTGCGGCGGTACATTAAAATCGCCTCGAAAGTAACGGCGGATCGTTGGGGCAAAATGACGATTGCGCCCGGAGACCGTATGATTGTTGATCCGGTGACGAAAGAATGTGTGCCGGCGACCAAGGAGAATGTAGAATTGTTCAAGTGCAATGGGATGAGCCTTTACATCAATCCTGACACTGATATGCAGTCCAATCTGAATGTCATGCGAAATTGCACGAGAGGATTCGGTACCGCACTTGGAATGAACATGGAGGCGCTTAAGGGTGCGGCAATCCCAGATTACAATCTGCCGTGGTGGGTAAAGCTCGTGCCGTCGCCGCTGCAAGTTAGTTTCCGAAATTGTCGAGAAATCCCAGTGCGACAAAGCGATTTTATAGAGCATCTTGGACGGCGAGGTGTCATACCCTCATCTGATGACATTCGCCATGATGTTTGGGAAGACATCAAAAATTCAAATCTCTTCCGGGTATATGAACTTCGAGGATGGGGCGTAGTTTTCCATGTCTATTCAATCTTCGTTACGCACATTGCTGTTGAAAAACACTGTGGCATAACAAAGTTGCTCATAAAACCAGCAGGAGATAAAGTCTATAAAGCGGTGGCGGACTTTGTAAAGGCATGGAAAGGGCATTTGGAGAAACCTAATTGTAAGTGCCTGTCCATAGGGGCATTCGGTGGATGGGATAAAATGAATGTCGTAGAATTGCCTGACAGTGTTCAGGTGTTGTCGTCGCCGAACAATGATGGTTCAGGAACATGGACGGTAAGACACAATTCGCTTGAACACATGCGCCCAATTTATCGGACGCTTGTCTATCGCCTTTATCCTGAATCTTGGGCGACTTGGCACGACAGAATCTGTGAAGTCCTTAAGCATGACTCTTTCGAATGCAGCATGACAGTGGCTCGCATGGCAGACATTTCCAAAGTGCCGCAATATTGTGTTGCGGAGATTTTCGAGGATTTGCGGAAAAGTGACAAAAGATGGCGTTCGGTGAAGAACAAGGTTACAGGCGAATTGGCGCTTGCGCCTGCCAACGGGAGTTCGGATGCCGGTTCTTTTGTGTCATTGCAAAGCAAGTGGCCGTGGCTTATGCTGGATGGGTCGTTGCTTGTCCTCCAGACGTTATTGATACAAAGCATTTGCAGGGAAATAAAACTGTGGAATGTTTTGGGTGCCTCAACGGTGTTTTTTGTCTTGATAGTATTTCTCGTTCTAAAAAACAATATGCAAAGGAAAATCAAGGAATAAACGGAAAGAGGTGCAGAAATGGCGCTAAACGACGTTCTAAATGAAGTTGCAAAGCAACTTGGACTGAGAGACACGCGGATAGACACGCTGCGTAGAAAGCAAGCGGAACTTTCCGAATCCATACGAGACAACCATGACAGATTGGAGGCGCTGAAGAAACGCGTTGACGATCTTGATTCTCGGCTCATCAAGAAAAAGCACGAGTATGATGCTGCAGGCCCCGGAAGGAAAAGGATTATAAAGGAAGAGATCAAGTTGCTCTTTGCGCAACAGGATCGAATCACGGAGCCTGTGTCAGCCATTGCAGACCGCATACGGCTTGATGAGCTTGTAAAAGACAAGATAGACATTCTCATATTTGCCGAAGAGAATCCTTCGCGTACGGAGGAGATTGATGAGATGACGCTTGACATGAAGGAATGGCTTGACGAGCAGAAGGTCCAGTCCAAGGCTTCTGCGGAATTGGGCGACGCTTCGTATTCTCATCAAGAGGACGAAGCAGAACTCGACAGTCGCCTAAATGCGATAGACGGAGTGGATGAAACGGCTAAGGCATCTCACACCGATCCTATTGACGAGCGAATCGCTCAATTGGGATAATCTGATTTACTGGTAACAACCTAAAGAAAGGAATCAAAAAATGGGTATTGCTGATCTGTTCAAGTCCTCCAAGGAAATTGAACGCGAAAAGAACCGCGCTCGCCGTAGGGCGTTGCGCGATGTTGAACGCGCTTCTGACGTCGTCAAGGATCGCATTGCGACCTTGAAAAAGGAACGCGATGCTGCATGGACACAGGCCCGTGAGTATCTACGCGATGGGCAGAAGTCGGCTGCTCAAAGATGCCTTCAGTCCGTACAGGCGAACGAACTGATGATGGGCAAGCTCGAACGCAAGAGTTGGGTGTTCAGCCAGTTGGCGACAAAGATGGAAATGGCGAAGACCGATCAGGAGTTTGCCGCCGCTCTTGGCAATCTGAACACTACGCTCGAAATTGACCCCGACAAGGTTGCTGATGTGCTTGGTGACGTTGACGGTACGCTTTCAGAGCAGGGTGATATCGACAAGATATGGGAGAAGGAATACGGGAAGGAAATGAATGGACTTTCCCAATCCGATGCCATTCCGTCGGTAGAGGAGATGATGGCTAACCTTGAGAAAGAGGTTGTCGCCGATGTCACGGGCGGAAAGTCGGTGGCGGGGAAGGTCTTGTCAGCCGGAAGGGATGCCGTGGGTGGAATTGCCGAGGCTATAGGTGAGGGGCGCCGCAGGCTTAAGGCTCTGATGGACGGAAAGAAATAACCCTATTCCTTGGGAGGTAAGCGCATGAGTAGTTTCAATGCGGACAAGAAGCGGGAACATGAGGCGTTGGCGGAAAAGGCGCTTGCGGCAGGAGACTACGCAAAGGCATTCTTCCATACGGCGCAAGCGGCAGAGTTCACGTTCAACCTCGCAGACCAGAGCGATGGTGATGTGGCCAGGGCTTATCTTGAAGACGCAAATGAATTGGTGAACATTGCAGCTTCGTTTAAGGAAAAGGCCGCTAAGTCTGGTGCCCGAGTGAATAAAGAAGAGTCGGGAGGTGCCGAGGTTGATGCGTCTGCAAAAGGTAAGTGGACTGTCACATCTGTCGGCGACATCCTTTTGGATGATGTAAAGGGTCTGACCGAGGCAAAGGCCGTTGTAATGGATGCA
>JAFUEM010000352.1 GCA_017463935.1 Kiritimatiellia bacterium | reverse complement strand
CCCCCCCCCCCTGCGCGCATAAGCCGAAACGATCGCCAGCGTCAAGCGATTCTGGATTACATTGGAAACGTCAAGCAAGGTTTTCATTCTGCGACCTCCACTTTTGCATAACTGAACAAAAATCCCTGAGGTCTCAAATCCATCGACTTTCCGAAATATGCTGCGATCGTGGCGTCTCCGCTATCTATCTCTATGCCGAGAAAGCCATCCTCCGCGACATCCTGCGGGAGCGGGAGCTCACAAACAACCGACACAGAGCGTTTTACCGATACTTCCGCGAAAACCTTTCCGTTTACCGCGAAGCGAAACCTCTGTCTGGGCATGTCCGGACGGAAGAACGGCGAAAACGCAATGCGCAAACGCGTACGCACGCCCCTGAGATTTTCGGGGATGCGGAAGAGAATCCCGAGATTCTTGCCGCATCGGACGCCGTTTTTTGCATAAAGATACGATGAATACAAATGCCAGAAATCGCTTGCCCAGACGATATCCTGCGCCGGCTCGCCGGCAAACACTTTTTTGCATTCGTCAAACTGCCAGACGGGAATCTGCCTGTCAACCCAGTCGTCGGCAGCGGAACGCGTGAAGCGCGTCGCGAGCACATGCGTTTCGGCGTTCTCAGGCGGCGTGATTTTCCCGAGCGGCGGCTGCCACTTTCTGAACGAGCGGGTGTAGCGGTCGATCAGCGCCACCTTCGTTTCGCGCGGGATGATCTTCCAGACGAACATCCTGTGCGCTTTTTCCGGCGAAAGCGGATACCCGGTGACAGGCGGCAGCAACCGCGAATAGATAAGTGCACATTCGCGCTGGCTCGTATCGATGTTCTGGAGCGAAAAGCCGCCGACACGAAACGTAGAAAACGCGCAATCGACGTAGCAGGCCGTGCATCCGGACAGCACCATCCGGAGAATCAAGTCGTAATCCGCCGAACTGCGATAGGAAATATCGTAGCTATTCATTTTTCTCAGGACGTCGGTCTTCGACACCATTGATTGATGGGAGAAAGGCATCGAGCAGAAAATCAACCGCCCGTCCGCGTGCGAATGGAGCACGTCGCGAACCTGCCCATCCCGCAGCACGACGACAGGCGCATACGAGAAATCACAACCCGTCTCGCGAAGACGTTTGACCGATTCGCGCATCCCGGCGGGATTGTGGAAAAAGTCGTCCGAATTGAGAAAAATCGCATATTCGCCGGAAGCCTGGGCGATGCCTTTGTTCATCGCGTCGTAGATTCCCTTGTCCGGTTCAGAGATGAACACGATGGGATGGTTTTGATTGTCGTATCCGGAGATGAACTCGGTCGTGCCGTCGTTCGACGCCCCGTCGATGATCAGATGCTCGATCCGAATATCTGTCTGATTCTGGACGGAATCCAGACATTCCCTGAGCGCGGTTTCGCCCGCGCCTTTGAACGCGTTGAAAACAACGGTAATGACCGTGACATCCGGCGTTCCTTCAGGCATTCCGTTTCTGGATGGCTTCTTCAACTGTTTCATAGATCTACGATTTCCTTTAAATGCCTGATTGTTTGCGCACAGCTGTCCACGGCACGCTGCCTTTCGACGACATCGCAACGCAATCTTTCAATTGCAGCGTCGCGGTCAATCACCGCTTTGGTTTTGTCGGCCATGGACTTTCTCTGCTGTTCAATCACTGCGCGGAGCCGTACCGTCGCACCGCGCAACTGCACCAGCGCCGCGTTTTTCGCGGCATTCGCCTCGCGCAGCCGTTTGGCGTTTCCCCGCAGTTGTTCCAACGCCTCATCTTTGACTTTGACCGCCTCGCGCAGCTTCTCGATATTGCCCCTGAGCTGCGCCGTGGTTTCGCGCTGTTTTTCCAAGGACGCATCTTTCGCGGCCATCGCCTCGCGCTGCTTTTCGATATTGTCCCTGAGCTGCACCGTCGCGCCACGCAGCTGCTCCAGCGCCGCGTCCTTCGCCGCAATCGCTTCTCGCAGCTTCTCGATATTGTCCCTGAGCTGCACCGTCGCGCCACGCAGCTGCTCCAGCGCCGCGTCCTTCGCCGCAAGGGTCGCTTCGCTTGAATTGCGAAAGGCCTCTACACGCGCCATGGCTCTAATCTCGGCAAAGACATCCGCCAAACTATCCGTGTCATTCGCCGTCGCAGCGATATTCGCAAGGCGCTTATGCGTATATGAAAAAGCAGATATACTTGCTTCATCGCCTTTCAACTTGAGACCTGGGAATACCTTCGCGCAATATTGTGCAACTGCCCTGAAATCAGAAAAACGCCGTAATCTGTGCAGGTTGTACGCAATATAGATAGCATGCGCGACATTGTCCGACTCCCTGAACTTGTCCAGCAGGCCGTGTTCGGACAGGGAATCCCTAAATATCCGTTCGGCCTCGGCGAATGCGAGCGGGGTCTCGTCCTTGGTAGATTCCAGCGACGTCGCCACGCCGATTCGGTGATCGACCGCCGTACGGATCAACGCGCCGATACGACGCGCGAGCGACATTGCCAACTGTACAAACGGGAAATCCTCCGACCGCTTGAGCGCCGGAAACCTGAGCGCGTTCTTTTCAAGGAATTGCCGCCGGAACAGTTTTGCCCAAGGCGACATTGTCGCCGCAATATAAAGATTTGCACCTAGCGATTCCGGCGGGAATACGCGCGCAGCCGGAAGTAGGTCGCGCAAGAGATATTTGTTGCTGCGCGTCACGTTGCCGATTTCCGACATGTCGTTGGCGTCGGCGAGCAGGACGTCGAGGTCGTCCGCCTTCGCCTGTTCGTACGCCTCGCGAAGCGCCTCGCCGCAGGAGAGGCGGTCGTCCGCGTCGAGGAAGAAGATGTATTCTCCGCGCGCGGCGTCGAGCCCTGCATTGCGCGCGACGCCGGGACCGGCGTTTTTTTGCCTGAGCAATCTGACGCGGCGGTCGCTTGCGGCGTAGGCTTCCACGATTGCGGCCGAAGAATCGGTCGAGCCGTCATCGACGCATATCAATTCAAACGAAGCGAACTCCTCCTGGGAAAGCACGCTATCCAAGCATTCCCGGAGATAGTATTCGCTGTTGCATATCGGGACGACTACGGATACGCCCGGCGACTGCGGCACATCTTGAAAGGCGGCGGCGGACGCGCGCCTCGGGAACGGAAACGCGGCCAGCAAATTGCGCTTGCACTCCTCCACTTTTTCCTGCGGAACGAAATCGACCATGCTTTCAATGGTCTTGCGGGGAGAGCGCTTCAACTCTGAAAGGCTGATGTGTTCTGGGCACTCCAAGCCGAATGCGGAATAGTAATCGGAAAATTTGTAGTCGCTTTCGTTGCGCATCCTCTCTTCGTCGGTTTCAAAGCCATCCACGACAATGCGCCCGTTTGGTATGCCGAGCGAGTCGGCTACGATGATTCCATGCAGTGAAGAGGACAGCACCTTGCGCGATGCCGCGATGTCGCGCACGACTTGCATAGGGTTGGCGTGACGGACATCGACGAACTTTACGGATAGACCCTGCGAAGCCAGTTCGTCGGCGACGGCTTTGAACTCTTCGCTGTCCAGATGGTGCGGCACGATGGCGACGTCGAACTCTTTCTTCGTCTTTTCGACGCCTGGCACCAGATCTGCGTAAAAAAGGCCGGGGTCGCCCAGGGCGACAGCTTCGCCCGGATCGACGAGTCCCGTTTCCCGGAGCTGCGCGAGCGTATTCCGCCCGCGGACCGCGTGAAACACCACGCGTCCCTTGACAGGCGGCCTGCCAAGCTCGACGGGATGGAGGAATCCGCTTCCCCAGACGTGAAGCGGGGCGGCGGTCGCCTGCGCTTGGGCAAAGCGGCAGGACAGACCCTGAAGCAGCGAGCCGACCGACACGATGTCTGCCGCGCCAAGCGGTTGGTTGCACATGTGCAGGCCGCAAAGATATTCAACAAGGCTGCACCCGAGCAAATCGCCGAAATTGCGGAAGCCGGTGAAATACGCCAAGCCCAAATCGGAAACTTGGCCGTTTCTTCGTATTTCGGCATCCAAGTCCGCCATCAACTGCGAATAATATGGTTCATAGTTTCCAGCGGCGCCGAGGAATATTTTGTGAAGCGCCGCTCTGAGATGCAGCAACATCCTGGGGCGACTTGACATGCTGGGCAGGCCCGCGAATGCTCCGGGCCGCATCGCGGCAAGTGCCGCAGCGCACTCGGTCGCGAGCTCTCCATCTCCATGGGAATGGAGCACGCCCCACGCCGCGAACAGCACCATTTCCAGCACATCGGGCGTCGAACGCCTGAAATAGTTGAGGTTCATGGCGAACGTTCCGCGCCACCACTTGCCGGCATCGGCGATTTTGCCGGCGACGATACGGTAGAAGCGCTCTTTCTGAATGGCCGTATCCATCTTCAGCCGCAAGTCGTTCCCTTCGCCACCATGGCTGATGGAGCCGCCCCACTTGCGGTAAACGCAAACGCGATCTTCGATTATGAATGCGTCGCCGTGCAGCAGGGATTGAAGATAGATCGAAGAATCGTTGACTTCCCGCAGGGTATCGTCGGCGACAAGAGCCGCTTTGCGGAATACCGTCGCCATCAAGTCGGGCTTGCCCCATTCCAGCTGGCACTTTGAAGTATTCAAGCCCGTTGATGCGCCCCGAAGGCAGCGGCGCGGCATCGCTGTACTTCGGCTCTCCGCCTTCCGTGCTTTCGAACCGGAATCTGGAGTTGCCGGAGAACGACGATATTTCGCCGTTGGAATCCAGCAAGGCGACGGCCTTCCTGTAGAAATCGTCATCGATCATGTAGTCGTCGTCATCGATGAAATGGATGTATCTGCCTTTTGCAAGCGACAGCCCCAAGGCCCGCTTCGAACTGCAGGACAGATATTCTTTCGACCGTATGTATTTGACAACGTCGAATTCGGATACGACTGCATCCGTATCCGTGTCGTCCTCGACGCCGTTTACGACTATCACCTCAAAACCGACGCCTTTCTGCTTGAACACGCTTTGAAGCGCATCCTTCAGAAACTGATGACGGCGATGGGTCGGGACGACTACGGAGACATCTATCGAGAGGCCGTGAGCATCCTTCATGTCTTCTGGCACGGCTTTCTTCATCGTTCCTCGCCCTCCTTCCGGCAGCATCCGCCGGTTTTCTTGCCGCCGCAGCTCTCGACGATTCCCGAGTTCGCTGACGCGGACGAAGACCGAATACACACACGCTTCACATCCCACCTCTGACCTTGCCGCCCTGCGGAAACTCCTCGACGAGTTCCTCGACGATGGTGCGCTTCTCCGACGAGAACGAAATGCCGACAAGCGTGACGCGCCGACCGTCGAGGGCATATTTTCCGGCATAGTCCCTGCCCTTGATCTGCTCCATCGCCTCGGCGGCCGGGCGGTCCAGCTTGAATTCGACGATGTAGATGTCGCCCGGCGTCTTCGCGACAAGGTCGATGCGCCATTCGTTCGTCTGCACCTCGCC
>JAFUEM010000351.1 GCA_017463935.1 Kiritimatiellia bacterium | reverse complement strand
GACAGATTATTTCAACAGGCTTCTCGATTTGCCGCGAAAGGGGACAGATTCCTGGTCGCCCTCCATTGCGTTGTCGAGCGGCGCGGTCGTGATCGCGATCGCGGCGACACAGGAACAGGACGCCATCAGGCCGGAGAACAATCGATGGAGCGTTTTGGCCGATGCCGACGACGAGCTGTCAGACTGCATTCCCGTTCTTGTTTCGGCAAACTTCCCCTGCGAGAAATTGCGTTCCGCTTGGGATGGAACGGAGTGCTCGGACGAAGTCGTGCAGCTGCACCCCTCGGGCGATCTGTGCGCCGATGCGTTCGTCGTGGTCTATAGAAACGGCGGGGTCAAGACAATCTTCGCGGCCCAGGCGACGCTGAACAACATCTATTCAGGCCCGTTCAACACGTGCACCAACGGCTACAACCGTCCGCTTCGCTATCTCACGCCGAATGGGATCAAGAATGCGATTGACGTGCAGCGATGAGCGTTCGGTCAAGGCTTGAATCCCGCGCCGAGCAGTGGGAGCGGCAGCTCTTGTCATCTTCCCGTGCTCGAAAATTCCTTGTCAGATTTGGGCGGTGAGAATTCCTGACTCGACATAACGATGATACTTGAAAGGGGACGCACATGAACAAGTTAGCAAAGATGGTTGTGGCTGTCGCCATGATTGCGATAGCCCTGTCGGGCATCGCCGACACGAAAGCGACCTACCGCGACGCGCAGGGCCGCATACAGGGTACGGTCACGACGGATCGCAGCGGGAAAACAACCTATCGCGACTCAATGGGGCGCAGGCAGGGCTCAAGTTCGACCGACCGCAACGGAAAGACAACCTATCGTGACGCCATGGGTCGCAACCAAGGATCGTCCTCGACAGATCGGTCTGGAAAAACGATCTATCGCGATGCACAGGGTCGCAACATGGGATCTTCCACGACGGATCGCAACGGGAAAACGACCTATCGCGATGCGCAAGGCCGAATCCAGGGAACTTCAACGACTGACCGATCTGGTAAAACCACCTATCGGGATGCGCAAGGGCGCATTAAAGGGACAAAGAAATGAACATCTCGGAAAGGTTGATGAAAGTGAAGGCGATCGCGATTGTCATTTTTTCGCTCTTTGTACTGGCTTGTTCTCAGAAGCAAGACGTGTTCTTTTCGCTTGAGGAGGCCAATGCATGCCTTTGGGAAAGCGACAAAGATGCGGTTCGAGAGGCGGTTGAATGGATTCAAAAAGCCGAGGCGACCGAGGACGAAATGGCGTCGGTTGAATATTTTGAGAAAGCCTATGAGCCGATCAACGAGCTGTATGCGGCGAGTCGTGACGACGATTCCATCACGGGGCGGAAGCGCTCGGCGGCTTTGGCCTGGGTGCTGATTGACTTCAGCTACAATCATGCAACAGGTTCCTGCGCCAAGTGGGTGCTGTTTGCCCAGCGGCTGGGCCTGAAGGAAGCGGATCAAATCGTCGCCGACCCTCCGGAGAAGTTGCGCAACTATCTTCTGCCGCCGGAACGACAGGCGCCGGCGCGACGATAACGGTGCACGCGGTGGGCGCAGGGGCGCGCTGATTTGATATACTACGAAAGGTCGAAACGATGAGACGATTGCTGACAGGACTGTTGCTTGCATCTGCGGCGCTGATGGCGCGCGCGGGGGAGCGGTTCGCTCCCTCGCAACTGCCGCCGAGCGAATGGGCGGATACGGAGGTCTGCACGAACTTGCTCTTTGACGCAGGCGCGGCGACGGACAACAAGTTCACGCTTTCAATCACGCTTAGCGCCGCGACGAACAACAACGTCGAGGTCGCGTTCGGCGTCGATGCGGACGAGGACGGCGCGCTTGCGCTGGAGGAAGCGGAGCTGTCGGTCGGCTGGGACTGCGGCGAATGGCGGCTGAGGGACTTTCGCGGCGGGGCGGTGCTGAGCGCCGAAAGCGGGGCGAGCGCGCTGACATTGGCCCTCTACCTTTCCGGCACAGACCGCTCGGCGCGGACGATGGAGGGGAACGTTTTCTCGGGCGATGCCGCGCCGACGTTCTTCAACCCCGCGTGGAACTTGGCGCGGGTGACGGTGCGCGGCGAAACCGCCGCGCTGGAGTGCATCGAGGCGCGGGCGACGACCGTGGGCTTCTTCCTGAGGTTCAGATGATGAAGCCCGTGATCGACAAAGTGGTTGGTGGCGTTTTGCTCGCGGGCTTCTTGGCGGGCATGGTCGGCTACGGCGGCGGCAAGACGAACAGTGTGCCGCAGAACATGAATGCGCCGTTCGCGCCGATGGGAGAGGTTCATCCGCTCCAGGGACTGGCGCGGTTGATCTGGCCCGAGGCGTTTGAACCCAGGATTCTTTCGCACCCTCTCCAGATGGCCGATGCGGAGAAAATGGCGGCGAACTGGAACGTGCGTGGCGCGTGGCGGGATTCGTTCAAGTTGGATTTTGACGAGGGCTGGGTGTGCCCGTGGGGCACAAACCATTTGACGAGCGTGGAAGTTCTGTCGCACGGCGAAATCCGCCCGCAGTGGAATGACACAAACGCAGTGGCGCGACTGGGCGTTCCCGTTTCCATCGTGCCAGGGCTGACGAATTTTTCCTTTGAACTGACGCCCTCTAACTCTTACCGCTTTGCTTGGACGGATGCCGTGATTGGTCGTGCGCCGCGCAATACACAGCCGAACAACCTCATGACGGCTTCGATTGAACTTATGCGGTGCGGCGATGTGGCGATTGCGACGAACGGCGTATTGTGGACGATTCCGCGCGAACTGCCATTCGACCACGATGGCTTCGGTCAAGACGACGAATGGGTCGCGGCAAACTTCACGAACGCGACGGAAATCGCGGCGGCGGGCGGCTATCCCGCGTGGGTCGATGCGCAAGTGGGCGAGGGACTCACGAACGGGCTCTACAAACTGACGGTTCACGTTGACGACTTGCCTGAAACGACGCAGATTGTCATTGGCGACACCGCTGTTGCCGTCACCAATGCAGGTGACTATGTGTTTTTGCTTGGCAAAGGCATTCAATATCCATTCTCGTCCTCGGCGGACTTTGCGACCAACTTCACCTTCGCGGTCGAGGACGACGTTCCTTCGTTGCAAGCGCTTTGTTCGCCGTCGCCATTGAGAAGCGGCGCGAATGGTGACGGCCTGTGGGTGGCGGATACTGCGCAGGTGTTCATGCCGCCGTTCTGCAGCTATTTCCTGTATGAACCGTCGCTTGAAGTCGTGCCGGACGGATGGAAGCCGTCAATCCTTTCCCCGGCGAAGACATTCACTGCCGTCCTCCAAGATGTACCGTGGTTTGCGCCTTCGCCAACCTACCAATGGTCGTCGGTTGGCAGCGCGAATGTTGCGATCGCCAGCCCGACCCAGCAATCGACCGACATCTCTTGCCCGTTTCCTGAATCGTATGGTCATGAAGTCGCCTTGCGCCTGACCGTTCTCATGGGCGGCATTCCCTTGTGCGCCAACTACTATTATTCGATCGACAGCTACAATACTGGCGACTGCGATTCATGCGAATATGACGGCGAGCTGCCGCCCTCGCTGGCCGTGGAATCTTATCCGTCGGCCGTTTTCTTTGAAAAGGGGCTTGTGAACCTTGACACGTCCGATGTCGCCTGCCGCTATTGCGTTGATTCGTCTGGCACGTTCACTCTCTCTTGGACGGGGGATGGTTGCAGTGTCAAAGATGCGGCAAACAACCCCGTGTCCAGCGGCTATACGTGGGACGTGGATTCTGCATGTGCGGGCGTGCGTCATTTCACCGTGTGGAATGCTCTGAAGTCGTCATCGCCCAGCGGAACGGTCTTTGCCGTGACGTTTGAGCCAGACGAAGGGAATGCTGCACTTGAAGATGATGCAAGTGTTGTCTTTGTCGAGTATGAAACGCAAACTGTCGCGCAATGGCCGCTTGATAGATCCAGGCGCACCATCGGCGTTTGCGAAGACGTGCGTATCTATCTCAGCCCGTTTGTCGATGGTTCGATTTTGTCCCACAGCGATCCAGATTCACTACTTGTAAAAGAAAGTGCTAGCAATAGGTGGAAATATACTGCGCCCAGTCATGCATCCACTGATGCAATTAGCGCGAGCGACTTCGGCTCGTTGTTTGCTTTCAATGTCGTTGAGCCAACGGGATATGACTCAAAGCTTGTCGCCATTGATGGACATGGCGCGGCGAATGGCGTTGCAGGCGAATTTGAAATGTGGCTCGACCTGACATTGCTTCCTACGAATGTCTCATTCGCAGGCATTCAAGTGATGGAGGTTGGCGTGGTGGCAACAAATGCAACGAACTATTTTCTTGAACCTGCCCACACGAATCTGCTTGTCCATTCACAGCTACAAGGTGCTAATATTTGGATTCCAATTGGATCAAACAATGAATCGAATGACAAGGCAGGGCCGATGGAATTAAGTCAGCCGTGGGGTGTAGGAGGTGAAATGACATGGCCGATACCCAATAGATTCAGGAAGACCGGTGCTGCGATTGACAAATACTTTTGCAACACCGATGAATATTTCTCGTTGACCTCTGACGGGACGGTGCACACTGAAAAATTCGACTGGTATGCATCGGTCACAACCAACAGGGTGTTTTCATATGGAAGGAGATAACGTGATGAAGAAGTCTATTATGGTATCTGTTGTGGCGCTTGCCGTCCTGTGTCTATTTGGCGAATGGTCGCCAGAAGACGCACAAGCTGAGCTGTCGTCCGCAATTGTACAATGGGGCGTGGATGCGGACGCCTTTATAAATGCCGTTGATGCTGCCTATGGATCTGCGTACAATTCTGCCGAAAAGAGTCAATTTCTTTGCAACTGGTATTGTTCAATACTGGATTTGCATGTTTCGCCGACTGCCGGCCTCGCCGACTCGAATATTTGGCTCAGGGTGAAGACCCATGCAATTCGGGAACTCGGGAATTCCGTTGCGATAAAGAACAGCACGAATTGTTGGTTTGCCGCCGCCCGTGAATATGCAGGATTGAACCTGCTTGACAGCCAGGAGTGGTATCAGATAGCGGGCGTTGAACAAGACGTTGAAGTGGTCTTCCCTGACGGCGTGGTGCTGGTAAATTCTCCATTTCGCATGGACGATACGAGCGCTGAAAGCAGAGCGTATGCGCAGCGGAATAGAGATGCGCATGAAATGAAGCGCAATCTGTCGCTTGCCAAGTCTACAATTTGTAGGGATCTTCGGGATGCCGTTTCTTCGTCTACATTCGCATCGTTGGACATACCGGAACAAAACGCCGTTGTTTCCAACATCGTGGCAATGGCTTGTTTCTCTCAGGCAGAAGCGGCTTCGCTGGGCCTGACAAACAGGGTTGGCTCTGTGTCTCAATGATGAGAAATCGCCAGTGGAGGATCGTCGCCGAACCTGTGGCACTATCAGCACTATGGGGGTAAGCACTATATTGGGCATTATGGAGTTGCCCCCATACATAGTGCCGCAATGCGCGTCAACAAGTTTGGCGTGACATGGGAGAGATGGATAAACGGTCTAGAAAGCCAAGTGGAGGATTAGAAAGTAGCAAAATGCTACATTCTGCTGGCACTGGGGACTGGAGGGTCGGCGACTTGGGCGATTGGAACGGCGCGGCAAAACTGACACCAGAGGTGACGGTCGAAGAGGGTGACGGCGCGACGATGCGCTTCAAGGTAACCCCTGGCGACGGCACCGCGCCGCGCGCCTTCCTCCGCATCCGCAATCACCCAATTGGCGACGCATCGCGAGCGGCGGGAGAATTTATGATATACTATCGGGACTATGAGACATTTCATCATGACGACGATTCTGGCATCGGCGGTGGCGGCGGCATGGGGACAGACCCCGCCGGCGGCGCCGACCGGCCGCGAGTGG
>JAFUEM010000350.1 GCA_017463935.1 Kiritimatiellia bacterium | reverse complement strand
ATCGTCATGATCATGCCCAAGGACGCGACGACGGACGAGATGGTCACGCGCAGCTATCCGGTGCTCTCCTCCTTCATGGAGCGCATGGACTCGGCGTCGAGCGACCTCAAGGAGATGAAGTCGCAGGGCTTCGGCAGCTCCAACCGCCGCGGCAACGACGACGGCGAGGAGAGCCAGGAGAAGGACTGGAAGGAGTTCTTCTCGCTCCTTGGCGTGAAGTGGCCGGAAGGGTCCTCGGTCATGTACATCAAGACGATCGGCAAGCTGCGCGTCAAGAACACGTACGAGAACCTCGCCGAGCTTGAGAAGGCGCTGACCGAAATGAACGCCGATCCCAAGCTGATCGAGATCGAGACGCGTTTCGTGGAAGTCTGCCAGGACGACCTCAACTCGCTCGGCTTCGAGTGGATCCTGAACAGCGACTACTCGCTCGGTCTCGGCAAGCACGTGTCGCGGGCCCTTGGCGTGCGCGATGGCAGCTGGGGCAGCAGAGAAGGCTCGACCACCCGGATGACGACGACGAGCACGAGCTCCGATACCCTGAATGGCAGCACGATCCCGAACAGTCAGTCGCTGACCAGCACATCCACCTCTTCGTCTCGGACGACGTATGCCAACTCGCAGGGCGCCAACTGGATCCGCAACGGGGACGGCACCGGCAAGCTGGGCATCAACGCCTTCGGCGGCTCGTCCGACCAGCAGAACGGCATGCGCTATCTCTCGACGATGTCAAACCACATCTCGGGCGAGAGCGCGTCGAGCAACGACCAGTTCATGCGCGTCAACGCGTTCTTCGGCAAGGCGGACCTGTCGATGATCCTGCACATGCTCGCGCAGCGCAGCGACACGGACCTCCTCTCCGCGCCGAAGGTGCTGACGCGTCCGGGCGAGGAGGCGGTCATGAAGGTCGTCACCGAATACATCTACCCGACCGACTACCAGGTGCAGCTGCAGTCCAGCTCGTCCTCGTCCTCGGGCAGCAACGGCGGCAGCCAGTCCGCGATTCTCGCGGTCGTCGAGCCGCGCAGCTTCACGATGCGTGAAGTGGGCGTCATCCTCGACGTCACCCCGACGCTGACCGACGACGGCAACCTGATCGACCTCAAGCTCAACACGCAGGTCGTGGACGAGCCGACGTGGAAGAACTACGGCATGCGCATCCCGTTCACCGGCAACGCCTCGGCGCTCCAGAACTTCACGGGCCTCGGCGAGATCTTCACGGGCCTGAGCGAAATCCTGACGGCGACGGGCACGGCGCTCAGCGATTCCGCGAAGGCGCTCTTCGCCCAGAGCGCGATGGATGCGGCGAACAACGCGCTCGACAGTTTGACCTCCTCGTCGAGCGAGAACATCACCTACTACGAGGCGCCGATGGAGCAGCCCTTCTTCCACGTCCGCTCGATCGACTCGTCGGTTTCGGTCTATCCGGGCGCGACCATCGTGATGGGCGGCCTCATCACCGAGCAGCGCAAGGCGATGGACGACAAGATCCCGTTCCTCGGCGACCTGCCGTTCGTCGGCCGCTTCTTCCGCAGCCATGCGGAGGAGACGAACAAGCGCAACCTCCTGATCTTCGTGACGACGCGTCTCGTCGACGTGCGCGGCCGCGAGGTCCAGATGACCGCGAGCGATTCGCGCGACACCGACGTGATCGCGGCGCCGACGGCGGAGGACTGAGCCTTCGACTCGCACCTCAAGGTGTGCGTGACGGGAGGGATTGCCTGCGGCAAATCCCTCCTTTCACATTATCTGAACGAGCTGGGCGCGGAGACGCTCGACGCGGACGACGTCGTGCACACGCTCATCCCCGATCCCGCCGAACGTCGCCGCCTCGCCGCCGAGGTCTTTGCCGATCCCGCCGCGCGCCGCGCGCTTGAGGCGAAGCTCCATCCGCTCGTCAAGGCGCGTATCGACGCCTGGCTCGCCGGCGCATCGGCGGACGCGACGGGGCGCGTCCCTCCCTCTCAACGCTCCACTCTCAATTCTCCACTCTGCACGCCCCACTCTCAACTCTCCACTCTCCACTCTCAACTCCGAATAGCGGTTATTCCGCTCCTGTTCGAGGTGCACTGGGACAAATATTTTGATATAATATGCACCGTTGCCTCTTCCCGCGAGAACCAAATCGCCCGGATGACGGCGACGCGCGGCTACAGCCGCGCAGAGGCCGAAGCCCGTCTGGCCGCCCAGCTGCCGGTCGGGGAGAAGGTGAAGAAATCCCATTACGTGATCGCCAACGACGGGACCGCCGCCGACCTGCGGAAGGAAGCGGAAGCGTTTGTCGCCTGGCTGAAGGAGAAGGAGAAAGAACATGGCTGAAGAATTCGATGTGTTTGCCGGCAGCATGAAGAATGCGGCGAGCGCGCCCCAGCAGAACGGGGGCGGCAAGGAGGGCGGTGCGAGCGCACCTGCGGGCGGCGCGCCGCAATCCAACCAAGGGCAGTCCAACCAAGGGCAGTCGAACCACAACCGGCAGCAGAAGCGGCAGTTCCACCACGGCAAGCCGTTCAACCGCCCGCAGAAGCCGAATGCCTCGCCGATCCGCGGCGCGAACGGCAGCGAGTCGGTGAACCCGCTCCTGAACGCGCCGCTGCCGACGGAGCCGAAATCGGCCGAGCCCGCCGAGGCGGTCAATCCGCGCCGCGATCCGAGCCTGCCGGAATTCCGCCTCGCCGACATCCAGACGTGGCCCGCGCCGGTCATCGTCGAGCGCATGATGCCGGGCGCGGATCCGGAGGAGCTGGGCACCTACCGCAAGCACGAGCTGATCTTCGCGGCGATCCGCGCGTACCTCGCCAAGGGCGGCGCGGTGCTCGCGTCGGGCTGCCTGGAGATCGTGCGCGAGGGCCACGGCTTCCTCCGCTCGGCGAAGAACAACTTCCTCGCCTATCCCGAGGACGTGTTCGTGACGCAGCAGCAGATCCGCCGCCATGCGCTCCGCACCGGCGACATCGTTGAAGGGCCCATCCGCGACCCGCGCGACCGCGACCGCTTCTTCTGCCTCGGTAACGTCGCGACCGTGAACGGCAAGGAGCCGTCCGTCGCCGCGCGCGTCATCCACTTCGAGAACCTGACGGCGACGTTCCCGACGCGGCGCATCTTTCTGGAGACGGAGGCGAAGGAGTTCTCCACGCGCGTCGTCGACCTCTTCACGCCGATCGGCTTCGGCCAGCGCGGCCTCATCATCGCGCCGCCGCGCGTCGGCAAGACGGTGCTCCTCCAGAAGATGGCGAACGCCATCTCGAAGAACCATCCCGACGCGATGCTGATCATTCTCTTGATCGACGAGCGCCCCGAGGAAGTGACCGACATGCAGCGCAACACGAAGGCGATGGTGCTGTCGTCCACCTTTGACGAGGAGCCGCAGCACCACGTGAGCGTGACCGAAATGGTCCTCGAGATGTCGAAGCGCCAGGTCGAGAACGGCCGCGACGTCATCATCCTCATGGACTCGCTCACGCGCATGGCCCGCGCCTACAACACCGTCCAGCCGCACTCCGGCAAGATCCTGACGGGCGGCGTCGACGCGCTCGCCATGCACCGCCCGAAGCGCTTCTTCGGCGCGGCGCGCAACATCGAGGGCGGCGGGTCGCTCACGATCATCGCGACGGGCCTCATCGACACGGGCTCGCGCATGGACGAGGTCATCTTCGAGGAGTTCAAGGGCACGGGCAACATGGAAATCGTGCTGGATCGCGGCCTCGCCGACAAGCGCATCTATCCGGCCATCGACATCGAGAAGTCGGGCACGCGCAAGGAGGATCTCCTGCTCGATCCCGTCGAGCTGGAGAAGACGTGGGGGCTGCGGCGCGTTCTCGCTGCGGCGGGTCCCGAGTCGGCGATGAAGTCGGTCCTGAACTCGCTCAAGAAGACCCAGAGCAACCCCGAATTCCTGCTCGCGCTCGACCTGAAGAACCTGGAGCGCTAAACGAAAGGCGGTGCGCCATGAAGAAAGTTCTCGCTCTCCTGGCCCTTGCGCTGGCGACGCTCCCGTCGCGGGCGAGCAACCAGCGGATATGGCCGCAGTACCGGATCGGCGCGGCGGAACTTCAGGACAATGACGGCCGTCTGACGGTTTCGCAGGCGCAGAATGGCGTTGCGTATGTGGCGGACACCAGTTCGCTGCTCACAACCTGCACCGTGGCGGTCGCCTCGATCCCGGCGGGTCAGCAGTTCACCCGCTGGTGGTATTACTATTTGACGGGTACCGGTTGGTCGCAGGTGGCGACGACGAACGAGACGGCGCTGGGGACGGCGAGCGCCTGCACCTGGTCGTACGATACGAAAATTGCAGCGGCGGGGGCCGCGGGCGTGTACGTTGTCGCCGATTTCGACTATCTCACCTATACGCTCCACTACAACGCGAACGGCGGCAGCGGTTCGATGCCGGACGAGTCGCACATCTACACCAACCGATTCAATCTGGCGGCGAATGCGTTCACGAAGCCCGGCTATACCTTTGACGGCTGGACGAACAGGACGGGGACCGCATTTGCGAACGCGGCATCCATCGCCTCGGGCGCGGTGTTCGGCGTCACCTACACGAACGCGACGACACGCACGGCGAACCTCTACGCCACCTGGAAGGCCCTGGCCTACACGGTGACGCTCAATCCGCAGAGCGGCACGGGCGGCAGTGCGTCGGTGACTGCGACCTACGGCGCGGCGATGCCCTCCATCACCTTGCCGACGCGCACAGGCTACACCTTCGGCGGGTACTTCACGGGGACGAACGGCGCCGGAACGCAGTATTACACGGCGGCGGGCAAAAGCGCGAGGGCGTGGGACAAGACAGACGCGACAACCCTCTACGCGAAGTGGACGGCCAATACGTACACGGTGACGCTGAATCAGCAGAACGGCAGCGGCGGAACGTCGTCGGTGACGGCGACGTACGCGGCGGCGCTGCCGTCGGTCACGGTGCCGACGCGCACTGGTTACACCTTCGGCGGCTACTACGACCAGGCCAACGGCGGCGGCACGCAGTACTATACAGCAGCTGGAGCGAGCGCGAGGAATTGGAACAAGACGGCGGCGACAACGCTCTACGCGAAGTGGACGGCCAATACGTACTCTGTCCATTTCAATGCGAACGGCGGCAGCGGCACCATGGCCAGCCAGTCCTTCACATACGATGTCGCACAGGCGCTCGCGGCCAATGCCTATGTGCGGGATGGTTATGTTTTTGGCGGCTGGACGAATTCGACCGGAACGGCCTACGCGGATGTCGCGTCCGTCTCGAATCTCGCCTCTGCCAATGGCGCGGTTGTGGACCTCTACGCCAAATGGACGCACCTGTGGACCGTCGTGTTCATGGATGACTCCCTGTTTGACTCTGAAGTCATCTCCAGCAAGGCCTATCCGAACGGCACCTCGATCATTCAGCCGTCGGCCCCAAGTCACACGGGATATACGTTCAAAGGATGGGCACCTTCGGTTTCACAAACGGCGGTGGCCGATGCGACATACGTGGCCCAGTACGAAGCCAACAAGTATCGCGTGACGTTCCATTCCAATTACGGTGATGACGTGACGAACGGCACCATGCGTTTTACCTACGGCGAGTCCTTCAGCATACCCGCGTCGATTTCCGGGCTCACGTCGCGCGAAGGGTATGTGCTCGAAGGATGGGGCACGACGGCGGATGCGGAAACCCCGCAGTACGCGCCTGCGGCAACCGGCGTGCTATTCGAGGACGCATCGGCCGTCGACCTCTACGCCGTGTGGAAACCGATTGCGTACACAATCGTCTTTGACGGCGATGGCGCGGAGGCGGGCGCGGTCGACGATATCGCGGCGGTATATGATCGCGCCTATGCGCTGCCGGCCAATGGATTCGCCCGGTCGGGATTCAACTTCACCGGCTGGCGCTTCGGCAGCGCGACTTACGCAGTCGGCGCGAGCGTCTCCAACCTGACGACAACGGCTGGCGGGACGGTGACGTTTTCCGCCGTCTGGTCGGAGCTGCGGTATGCGGCGTTCGATGGCCATGGCGCAGACAATGCGGAGGCGATGATCGACGACGTCCTGACCTTCGACGGCGTCGAGACGCACGCGCTTGTCTCGAACAGGTTTGAGAAGACGGGCTACACCTTCGGCGGCTGGGCGACGAACGAGACGGAGGCCGCCGCGCAGACG
>JAFUEM010000349.1 GCA_017463935.1 Kiritimatiellia bacterium | reverse complement strand
TTCCTGCACGACAAGCGTATTCCCACTCAGAAGATGACAGCATGTCAAACTCATATGCGCTTAATTCGGACGGGAGGCTGGCATGCGCGCGCGCGTCAAGTGTTTTGAAGAAACTGGGTGCCACGCAATGAGGGAAAGACGATGCACTCGTATCGACCATTCCGCGAAGTTCGGAATAACTTGCAAAGGACACAATCTTCGTATCGTTCGATGCCACCGAGTATCCGGCGTGGCTAGCGCCCCCTCCATCGGTCTCGTAGGGTATCCTGCCATATATCTGCCGATACTGCTTCTGGGAGCAAAGAAATAGCGCCACATAAAAATCCTTGGTCAGATTTACTCTATGCAGTGTCTCCAAATTAGCATCACGATCGGGTTCTGTTGTGGGCGAGCCCATCATGAACGAACCGGCGGGTATGCGGCGAAGGACCATCTTCGTGGTCTTGTATTCGTCGGTGTTCCATCCGCCCTCCGGCGGTGCAGACGCAAACGACACAGGTATCGGCGCATCTGCGGCATAGGCGCCGGAAAGGTCCAATATCATGAACTTGCGGGAATTGTCGTCAGGGGTCGAAAGCGTGACGGAGAAGTTCGGCATCACCTTCTCGGAATATGTCGCGCCATTGTGAGACGGATCCCATACGATGCGCCGTGCCCCCGGCTTCACGCCGAAGATATCGCCGGAAAGCGAACCGTATTCGTTCGTGACGACATGAAGTCCATTGCTCATCACCACAGTGATGTCGTGTTCCCCTTCCTCCGGGTCGGAGAGGACATAGTCGATGTTCACCTTGCCGTTCCACGGCCATTGCTGACGCACGATGACGTCGGAGATTGTGACGGATGCAGACGACGCAAAAGCCGCCAGACCCACGATTGCCGCTATCAGTTTCGTTTTCATTTTCGTTTTCCTTTTTGGTAATGTGTGAATAAATGGCTCTACTTGAAAATGAGGATAAGGCCGCCGCCTTTGCCTAGAAGCGAAGCGAGATAATCTTCTCCGCCAGCCGTCAGAGAAAGTTCATGTGCTCCAGGGCGGATGTGACGCCATTCCCACCATCCCGGCGCGTCATAGTCCTGCGCCTCGGAATCGACCGCAAAGGCAGTCGTTTCTTCGGGAATCGGCAGAACAGCGTACTTTTCGACTTCGCGCCACTCCTTGCCGCTTGCAGCCGTAATGACACGCGTTCCGTTCCCCTCCACGCCCGTCACCCATCCGAGCTGCACGGATGCCGTGTCTAGAGTCGCGTTGCCGCTGTCTCGATACACGACCGAGAGCGAAAGCACACGCTCTTCGGCGTATTCAGCTGGAAGCGTCGGTGGTATGACCAGCGCTTCCCGTGCGGTCGTGTCGGTGATGTTCGTCTGCACGACAACCGCGCCGTCAACCTCGACAGTCAACTGCGCGGAAGCCGCACCAGTCGGCCAATCAAGTGCAATCGGCTTTCCGGCGGACATCACCGTCTTCCATTGCAGCGACTCGTCGGGCTTCGTCCAGACAATGGACGTCGCCGACGTCGCGCTTGCGCCGAATGCCTGCGGCATTGCGCCGACAGCAATAGCCGCAATCGCGGCCGCCACAGCCACCGAACGAAGCCCCAAGGACAACTTTGACATGTTCTTCATAGACGACAACTCCTTTTGTAAAGTTTTCTACCAAATATTATACACCCATTCCCCAACACCCGACAACCCCCACCCAGGTGGGGGTGGGGCATGGGGGTCATGTAAGACCGGAAATGCGCGAAATCTACTGCCGCAAGCAACCCAGCGGAACGACAACAACGCCATCCGTGCGCCTGTACGCAAACTCAGTGCCAGTCAAGACCATGAGAAACGACGGTGAACCCATTGATTCGCCGTCAACCTTTTCCTTGAGAGCAAGAAGATTACTTGCCGCTTCCTCTATCTGTCCACCACCAAGCTTGACCTCCACGGCTCCCCAGCGTCCATCACGCAAAGACACGACCATGTCTATCTCCTGCCCGGAGGCGTCACGATAGTGGAACACCTCCCCGTCGTTCGCCTGGGCGTAAACGCGCATGTCGCGAACACACATCGACTCGAAAAGAAATCCGAAAAGGTTGAAGTCCTTCATCAGCCTTTCTGGTTTTACGCCAAGGACCGCCGTCGCCACCGAAGGATCGCACAATTGCCTCTTGTGGCTCGTCCGGATTGCGGTCTTCGACCGAATGGAGGGCATCCATGCAGGCTCATCCTCTATCACGAATATCCGCCGGAGGGCATTCAGGTATGAATCCAGCGTCTTTATGCTCGTCGTCGGCATGTGGTTCCTTATGTCGCCTAAAATCGTCTGCGTGGCGGTGAGCGTCGTTATGTTGCGAGCAAGAGAGCGGAGAACAAGACGCACCAGCGCGGGATTTCTTTCAACGCCATCCACGCGATGGACGTCCTCGTTGATCACGGCTTCGACATAGTTGATTGACTTCTGGTAGGCAACACGAGGGCTTTTCGCAAGAACGGCCTCAGGCCATCCGCCGCGACAGATAAGGTGTGCATAGTCTGGCACGGACACTTTCGATGTCGCGGCCATGACATCCGCACCATCAAAAAGCGAACCAAGCGAAACGGCCCCAGTGGACTCACCGGATTCCACAAGTGACATCGGGCGCATCTTAAGCCATGCAAATCGTCCAGTTCCCGAGTGGCGAGGCGGCTCATTATCATCGTCCTTCTCATCTCGTGGGACAGCGGAACCAGTTAGGATGAAATGCCCTGCGCCACCGCGTTCGTCAACCATGCCCCTGACAAGATTCCACAAGTCTGGTTCATCCTGCCACTCATCTATCAATCGCGGAGTGTCGCCCTCTAACAATAAAGAAGGCATCGTCTGCGCAATCTGGTGATACTCATTCTTCCTCAGCGGATCCTGAAGTTTGACCATACTCCTCGCCATTTCTTCGGAAGTCCTGGTCTTGCCACACCACTTTGGCCCCTGTACAACAACCGCACCTGCACATTCCAATTGGAATGCGAGTTCTTTATCGCAGATTCTCTTGATGTATTCTGCCCTTGCCATATAAACCTTTCTTAAATAAAACAAGTATATTATAGCATATATCTGCCCTGCCGATCAATAGTCGATACCAATTTCATAACCGTTTCATTACCAATAATATGGAAATATCATTACCATACTTGAACGCGGACTTTACTTTGGTAAGAATGAAGTTGAAAATTGTGTGTAACTATGGGGCGGCAATGGCATTTGTAGCTTTTTCACCATGGCATTTGTAAGCCTTGGGTCGGCCCCGCGAGCGCGGCGAGCGCGGCATACGAGGCCACGAGCCCCATCAGAAGCCCCAAGGACAACTTTGCCCCAACACCCGACAACCCCCACCCAGGTGGGGTGGGGACGGCGGGGAAATTCGGGGGGCTATTTCCGATTTCACAAATAGCCGCCCAAAATTGTCATTGCAATCGGACAGCAAAATGGAGTATAATTCCAGCCAACACACGAAATGGCAAAAGACAAAACCAGACTGCTGCACACGCCCTGCTTACGCATGCTCGCCTTCATCGCGGGCGTCGCACTGGCAACCGGCCTCAAGGCCGCTCCACTGACGACGGCCGCCGAACTCGCTGCAACCAATCGCGGCGAAGACACCGGGGCGACCGACTTCGCGATTACGGCGACGCTCGTCCGGGTCCTCGCGCCGGAAACAACGGACAGCCTATGCGTCACGGACGATAGCGGCTACACAACTCTTCGTCTGCCGTTCAATCTCCGTCCAAAGGGTCTTGTAGCAGGCTGCTCGCTGCGGCTTTCAGGCACCATTGACTTTGACGCGCCATCAAGCCCCCAGATTGTCGCAACGAACTGCATCGTCCTCGCCGAAGGCCCGGCTCCGAAGGCGCGCGACGTCTCTATACGCGACGTCCATTCCGGCAAGTTCGACTTCCAGCTTGTGCACGTCACGGCCGATGTCCACGACGCCTTCCGCGACGAAATCGACAAAGGCACCACATTCCTCGTCCTGATGCAGAATGGACAGACCCTCTACGCCGCCATGCCGAACGAATATCTGTCGAAAGAGGAGTTCACGCACCTGATTGGCGCCACGGTCTCCATTACCGGCATCTGCGACGCCTATTGCGGCACCGCCCGGCGCTATCGCGGACGCACGGTCAATCCGACTGCCAAAGAAGACATCGTCGTCGTGGAACCGTCCGCAAAGGACATCTTCGCCGAGCCGGACATCGCGGAACTGAAGCTCGCCTCGCCAGACCAGCTGCATGCGTTTGGACGACACACGGTCAAAGGACGCGTCGTGGCCGTATGGGACAGTTCATCCATCCTTGTCAAACGCGCCAACGGCGAGTTCACGACAATCCTATCTGCACAGGACGGCCTTCCCGGCGTCGGCGAGACGATCGTCGCATGCGGCTTCCCTGAAACCGACCTCTATACGATTACGCTGACCCGCGCCGCATGGAAGAAGATTTCGGACACCGACGGCGCATCAGAAGCCCCCGCGCCGATTGCCGCCGGCAACCTCATCGCGAAGTCCGGGGATTGCGACATCTTCATGCCGCTATACCACGGACAGGCCGTCCGCCTGGACGGACTCGTCCGCACGCTTCCCGGCTTCGGCAACGAAACGCGCCTGCAGCTCGACTGCGACGGCACGGTATTCCCCGTTGACGTCAGCGCAAATCCGTCCGCGACAGATGGACTCGAAATCGGATGCCGCGCCGCCTTCACCGGCATCTGCGTGATGAACATAGAACGCTTGAGACCAAACACGGCCTTCCCGCACATCAGCGGATTTACGCTCGTCATGAGGCCGAACGACGCGATCGAGATCATTTCGCGTCCCTCATGGTGGACGCCCGAACGCGCATGGACGGCCTTCGGCGGCTTCTCCGCGCTGCTGCTCGCGGCTCTCGCCTGGATCGTCACCCTGCAGCGCGTGGCCGAGCGGCGGGGACGGGCGCTTCTGAAGGGCGAGCTTGAAACCGCAAAGTCCAAGCTGCAAGTCGAGGAACGCACGCGACTCGCCGTCGAACTGCACGACTCGCTCTCGCAGACGCTTACGGGCGTCTCGTTGGAAATCGCGGCGGCGGACGATCTCAAGGGCGACGCGCCGGCGGATATGGTCATGCACCTCTCCCGTGCGGGACGCGTCCTCAAGTCGTGCAGGGACGAGCTCAAGAACTGCCTCTGGGACCTCCGAAGCACGGCCCTGGACGAGCCGGACATGACGAGCGCGGTCCTTCTCACTCTGCGGCCCGTCGTCAACGACGGCACCCGCGTTTCCGTCCGCTTCAACGTGCCGCGCGCGCGGCTTTCCGACAACACGGCCCACGCCATATTGCGCATCATCCGCGAACTCGTCGTCAACGCCATGCGACACGGCGGCGCGACGGGCATCCAGATCGCGGGCAGCCTTGACAGGGAGGCGCTCCGCTTCTCCGTCACGGACAACGGCTGCGGCTTCGATCCCGATGACCATCCCGGCGTCCTGCAGGGGCACTTCGGGCTTCAGGGCGTGGAAGAGCGCCTCGGGCAGATCGGCGGCTCGATGACAATCGAAAGCGAGACCGGGAAAGGCGCACGAATCGCCTGCAGCATCGCCGTTCCGCCAACCCCCACCACAGAGGGGGTTTGACCGGGCCGCGCAATATGGTAGAATTACGTCATGGAAAAGATCAAGGTAATGATTGTCGACGACCATGCGATTCTCCGCATGGGCCTTGCGTCGCTTCTGAACGCCAAGAAGGACATCGAGGTCGTCGGCGAGGCGAACTCGGGCGCCGCCGCGCTGAAGAAGGCGCCCAAGCTCAAGCCGGACGTTATCGTGATGGACCTCATGATGCCCGAGATGGACGGCGCAGAGACGACGCGGCGCCTCAAGGCGCTGATGCCCGAGGCGCGTATTCTCATCCTCACGACCTACGGAACCTCCGACGGCATCGCCCACGCGCTTGAAGCAGGGGCAAGGGGGGCAGTCCTCAAGAACGTCGAGTTCACAGAGCTTGCGAACGACATCCGCAGGATCGCCGCCGGCGAGACGGTCGTAAGCGAGGAGATTCAGCGCATCCTGAAGGCCGAGCCGGCCATCGAGCCGCTTTCCGCGCGCCAGTACGAAATCCTCGAGGCGATAGTCAACGGTCTTTCCAACGCCGACATCTCGACACGGCTCGGCATCAGCCTCGACATGGTCAAGGAACACAACCAGAAACTCTTCGAGAAACTGGGCGCCGCCAACCGCACAGAGGCCGTCGCCATCACAATGCGCAAGTATCTCCTGAAGTTCTAGGGGAACGCCACAGAGGGCAAAAGAGGGCAAAAG
>JAFUEM010000348.1 GCA_017463935.1 Kiritimatiellia bacterium | reverse complement strand
CTGGGCGCGGACGACTTCATCTCGAAGAGCTTCCACGAGAAGACGTTCCAGGCGCGTGTCGGTCGCGCCATCTGGCACGGCAGTCTCGTCGGGGAGGGCACGAAGCTCAGATGCGGCGAGGTTCGCGTCGACGATTCCACGCGGACCGTGTTCTACGACGGCAAGGTCGTCGAACTTTCGGAGAAGGAGTACAACATACTTCTGCCGCTCGTCAAGGCGCATGGGCGGCGCGTGGACCCGGACGTGCTTGAAATGGCGGCGTGGGGCGACGTCAAGCGCACGTCCAAGCGCCTTGAGACGAAGATATCGTACATTCGCGACAAGTTCGAGAAGGTTGGCGCGCCGCGCGACCTGATAGACTCCAACAGGGGGACCGGATATGTTCTCAAGGCATGACGGAAGCGGTTTCGGGAGAAGGCTTCGTCGAGCTGCGCTGGCGTTCGCCGTGCCCCTCGTCTTGGCGGCGCTCGCGGTCGGGCACTACCGGACCTGTGCCGCCGCGTGCCGAATCGCCCGCCCGAACCTCGCTGACGCCGACGCGCAGAAGATCGTCGACTTCATGAAGGCGTCCGTACGGACGTCGGCGAGGTATTTCTGGGGTACTGCGGCGCTCGGGGCGACGCTGCTGCTCGTCGCCCTGCGCATGGCGCGCCGCCAGGCGGAGCTTGGGGATGAGATGGAGGGGCTGGTGCGCAATACGCTGCATCGGCTGTCCCATTCGCTCTCCGCGATACGGGAGGAGGCGGGCGGCATAAGAAGCGGACGCATGGAAGCGGCCGCGACTGCCGCCGCCATCGAGACGCTGAGCGGCAAGGAAGCCGAGATGATTTCCGCGTACATGCTGCTCGTGAAGGGCTTTGCCGGGTTCGACGATTCGAATGTGGAGCCGGTCAACCTCTCGGCGGTGGCGTGCAGGGTCGTCGCGGACGCGAATGTTCGCGAGAAGAAAAACATTGAGATACGGTGCTCCGTCCCCGAGAAGGACATATTCGTCCGCGCCCATTCGTATCTTGTCGGAGAGGTCGTCGGGAATCTCGTCGACAACGCCGTGAAGTATTCTGACGGCGGGAGCGTGTCCGTGTCGGTGGAGAGTGCGGGACGCTACGCCCGGCTGATCGTCTCCGATACGGGGCGCGGCATACCACTCGAAGAGCAGAAAGCCGTTTTCCGCAGGTTCTACAGAGCGTCGAACGCCGGCGACAGGGTTGGTTCGGGGCTCGGCCTAGCGACGGTGCGGGAGATCGTCGAATCGCGTTACGGCGGCAGGGTCTCGCTGGTCTCCGCGCCCGGCAAAGGAACGACGATCGCCGTTACCTTCCCGCGCGGCCTCTGAACATCTTTCGGTTCGGTATCTGTGCGCGTTTCTGATTTCGGTATCTCTGCGCGAAACTTGCAGCGAGGCGGCGGCAGTGCTTTCCGCAAGTATACGTGAAGTATACGTTTGCAAGAAAAACGGCCTTGAAGTATACGTTTGCGTATACATAGCGCGACAACGAATAGTCGATGTGCTATAATGAGCCGCGAACGATGCGGTCGCGTGACTTCATCGTGATGCAATCGGGTGATTGCATCGGACAATGCAACTGCAGAGAAGAAAGGTGCAGGCAAGGGAGAGGAGAGTTAATAATAGCATGGTTCCAGAAGTTACATTCGAGGTTCTGCTGGAGGACGAGGTTGCTTCCTTCGCCAGTAATGAGGCTGGTCTGGTAGGAAACGAGAGCCTTTTAAGCCTTGCGAACGACTACGAGGATGGTGAGTGGCGGTACAGTCGATTTGGGGACTTCATATGGGACAGCATACAGAAACGGCGCTGAGCCAAAGCGAGCGGGCTGCCTGGATTGGTAGTCCGATGACTATGCTCCGCGTTGCTGCGGAGCGATTGCGCATCTGCGATGACAATGGTAAAGGGAGTGAGCTCGCCGAAATATTCCTCTATGGCGTGATGCGTCGTCACTATGGGGCGCTGCCTGCGGTTCCAAAGATATTCCATAAGCAGAACAGGAACGACAATGCCAAGGGTGCAGACAGCGTCCATGTTGTTGTCTCGGATGGTGGAGCCTTCGAGCTCTGGTTAGGGGAAGCGAAGTTCTATAAATCGATAAGTGACTCCGACTTCGACACATTTATATCATCTGTCGAGAACACTTTGGACAAGGTCGCAATCAGGAAGGAGAACTCGATAATCCTGGGTGTCCGAGACCTTGAGGAATGCCTCAAATCGCTGTATACGGAAGATCGTGCCGAAAGCATTTATAGGGATATCAAACGTGCACTCGCTCCTGAAACGTCGGTTGACGGCATAAGGAGAATTCTTCACATCCCGATACTGTTGATTGACGAGTGTGATATCACCAAGCAAACCACCGTGTTTGACGAAGAGTACAGGAATTCCGTGAAGGAGCATCACAAGGAGCGGGCGGTTGTTTATTTCACACGGCAGGTCGAGCGCCTGAAAGATAAGGTGCACATGTATTCGGAGGTCAGGTTCCATCTAATTCTGTTCCCGATACCCGATAAGAAAAAGATCGTGGACGAGTTTCTGTCGATGGCCAGACGTCTGAGAGGAGGTGAGTCATGACCGAGGGACAGTTTGACAAGGCTCAGACGGTCGCCGGCTTCCTTGCCGAAGGCAATGAGAAGGAAGCGAGGAACGATCTCATATTACTTCTAGACGAGATGGATCGCAGTGGGGAGCGTCCCAACGCACTTGTGAACCATCTGGCGCGTGAGGTTGGATTATACCCGCACATTGACGACTCGACAGCATCTTTCTCCGACCTCTTGGCCAAGGATCTGTTCGCCGTGGACGTCGGAGGCGGCAGGCACGCTGTGCTCCACAGAGACCAGTCGATTCTTCTCAAGCGTCTTGTCGAAGGCCGGAGCCTTGTTGTCAGTGCGCCGACAAGCTTCGGGAAAAGCTTTGTCATCGATGCTCTCATCAGCATAAGTCGTCCCGACAACGTAATGATTGTTGTCCCCACCATAGCTTTGGCAGACGAGGCCAGACGAAGGATCAACGGGAAGTTCGCCAGGGACTACAGCATAATAACGACAGCCGACATGCCGCTGGGCAGGAAGAATATATTTGTGTTCCCCGCAGAAAGGGCCTCTGGCTATTTCAACAAGCTGGAATCACTTGACCTTCTGGTTGTTGATGAGTTCTACAAGGCGAGCCCTATGTACGAGAAAGCCAGGTATGCCGCATTGATGAAACTTATTGTCCAGCTGAAGAGGCGTTCACAGCAGTGTTATTTTCTTGCTCCAAACATGGACGAGGTGCGGGACAATCCCTTTACATTTGGGATGGAGAGTCTACGGTTTGATTTGAGCACGGTCGTTCTTCGCTACCATGACGAATACAAGAGCATCGGGACAGGCTGTGACAAGGCGTCGCGGCTCATGGCGATCCTCTCTGGATTGAAAGGCCGCAAGACGCTCGTGTACGTAAAGTCGCCCGCAGAGCTGAGCCGTGTCGCTTCGTTGATAGCGGACGGACGTGAAGCCGTTCCAGAAAACTCTAGGATGTTGGAGTTTGCGCAATGGTTCGAGGATAATTATAAGGTAGGCAGCGGCATTTCGCGCTCTGCGCGGCACGGGATACTTCACCATTACGGTGGGCTGCACAGGTCTATCGCCCAGATTGTTGTAAAGTTGTTCGAGGACTCCTCCGACGCCGACGTGCTTGTGGCCACAAGCTCGCTCATCGAGGGTGTCAACACGTCTGCGGAGAACGTTATACTGTGGAACAACAAATCGGGTACGCTCAAGTTCAACTCGTTCACATATAGGAACATAGCGGGTCGCGCGGGGCGGATGTTCCGGCACTTCGTGGGCAACGTCTACAACCTTGAACAGCCCCCGAGCATATGCGAACAGACGTATCTGGATATTAGAATTCCTGAACGCGACCTGCCGCTTTTCAACGATTCCGAAAGCGAGCCGTTCCTGACGGAAGATCAGATAAAGGCCATCAAGACGAAGGAGAACAGCATAGTCGAGAAGTACGGCGGCGTATTCTACAGGAAAGTCTTCGTCGAGTATGCCCCTTTGTATATCAGTTCCGACAAGATAGATGCCGCAGTTTTTGCGGTCAATCATGTCCGAAACATGCTCTCCGGGCTCCTTCAATCAGATCCGCGAGGTTGGAGACTTCCATTGGAGATTGTGCTGAATCGCCTTTATCAGGCCAGTCCAGAATGCCGGAAGCGGATGGTCTCAGTCATCGCACCAATGTCGGATTCGTGGAATTTCTCAATCAGAAGCATGCTGGAAAGCCTTGAGCGGGATTTTGGCATTGGTGTTGATGAATACTTCAAGCTGGAAAAGGATCTTACGTACTCGGTTGCCTCATTGCTACAGGACTGTAACGCGATTAACATGGCGCTCCATGCCAATGCCGCAGACCTGACGCCGTTCATAAACCGGCTCAAGGTTGCGTTTCTGCCGCCGAGGGTTTACGACCTTGAGGAGTATGGACTTCCGCGCATGATCTCCCGTAAGATTCACAGTTCCGGGCTGCTTGACTTGGAGAGGGATGTTTCTCTTGCCGTCATGCTCGATGAACTTAGGAAACTAGGCAGGGAGTCTGTCATCCACAAGGTGCCTGGCCTTTCTGGGTTCGACGAGTACATAATTGATCATTTTTTTGATGGCATAAGGAAGTGAGAGCGCACATGCTCATAGGCGTCTAGGCACTCGATCTGGCTCCTCGGCTGCTTCCTCGGAACGGCAAGTGTAAAGTGAAAGTGTAAAAGGTCTGAGGTTCGTGCGCGGAACGCGTCGCAAGGCGGCGAAAAGGCCTCCCGCAAGTATACGCGAAGTATACGTTTGCAAGAAAAACGGCCTTGAAGTATACGTTTGCGTATACTTCGCGCTACAACGAATAGTCGATGTGCTATAATGAGTCGCGAGCGGTGCGGTCGCGTGACTTCATCGTGATGCGATCGGGTGATTGCATCGGGTAAAATTCGGTTGTGCGGAGAATGCGGATAATACAATTAACGGAGAAGATACGAACATGGAACACAATATCGAAGGCGAAAAGTTCTGGCTGAGCTGCGCAATTCGCAGATGCCACGAAGTCGAGACAACTGGTAAGGCAGATACAGGTGCTTATTGCGGCGAAGCGGAACGCAAGTACTATGAAAAGCTGAACAGGGATGGACTTCTTTTCAGCGAGCCGACAGCTGGTAAGTGTCACTGGGTGAGCTTTCTCGGGTTTTCGCAGCTGGGGCGTGAACTATATCTGAATCAAGATGGCAGCATCCGAGAGGAATATGCCCTAAAGGAAGATAAACGGGTTGTTGGCCTTGCAAAACCATATTTCTTACTTGCTTTTGATGATACGTTTTCAAAGAGTGCTGAACGGGAAATGTCGGAGTTCGTTTCTCGGTATGACTCCTTGGCTAAAAGCAAGTGGTTTTTTGCCAGTGATTATTGCCTCGACAATCCCAAGATGAAGCATAGCGTCATCGCCTTTTCGCTGTTCCCGTATTTGCTGAGCTTTGATAAGCTCAATGCACTGATGAATGCAAATATACCTAGAGATTTTAAGGAAACTTTCAGTCTGTCGGAAGAGCAGGCAAAGCTCCTTTCAGGCATGCCGGCATTTCATGTCGCCGTCACATTCCCAAAAGACTTTGTTATATCTGGGGATCCTTCAAAGGAGCATTCGACAATGGTTGCTATTCTCGAGGCGTATGTCTTGATGCTTGAGGAGTGGATATCTGCCGACAATGCAGGAATGGCCGATGATTATCGAAAACGGGCATGGGAGATGAATCGCCTGCTAATGAACATGAAGAGGCGGCCTGATGAAGCTTGGACGTCCGCTTTTGGCAAGCACATTGTTGCCATGAGAAACGCCCTTGTCGTAACAAATCTCTTTGCCTCGCTCGCGCAGCGACTTTTACGACAATCGCCAAATGCATTGTTTGGGTGGTTTCCCGATCGTGATGCCATCATGCGATGGCCAAATGCAAAGGTTAAGGGCGTTATCCACAATATTGCGTCAGACTACATTCATATCCAATGTGTAAACGAAGGTCGCACTTACGACCCGAAGAGGTACGTTGCTGCGCTGCCCGACGAACAGGGTGCGCTATGGTATGATTTCATTAATCGCATACCAGATTATGTAGCTGGGGTGGTGTCGCATATGGATTTGGCGACGGGTGAAGTTCCAGAACGCCTTTTAACCTTGCGGGATGTTTTTGTCGCAGATAATCAACGGCTCGTACTTGTGAGTATCCGCTCCTGGAATGAGGCGGCTCGGATAGTTGCAAACAGGCACCCGTCTGTTCGGTAAGAATTTTTAATAACCTTCTCATTCACGTGGAAATATTAACGCGGATGGCTCGCAGCTTGTCGGGGGGTGCGAGGGTCAGACCCTTGTGATACGGTCGAAGTGATACGGTCAAAATGATTTTGATAGACGGCTAGCCATGATGAATCTGTGCGAGAATGCGATAGAAAGATGCCGTCGAATCCGTCGGTCGGCACGCCGGCCATTTGTTCGACATAATTCTGCGGGCCCGAACACGCATGTTCGCGATTACGGGCGCGGTTCCCCTGTTTTTAATTAACTCCGAGCAGCTGGGCTTTCGTTACCACTTCGCGCAATTCGTGATGCGTCGCGCGTGAAATTGTTTTGTAGCTGATGAGAAATGTCTATTTGTGGCTGGAGGAGGTTTCCTTCCGACCTCCTTGTGTCTGAATGAGGGTCGCCTTGCCTGCCGAAGGTAGCCTCTAAAGATGCTGACCCAACCTGAACAGCCGTTGAAAAACGCGAAGCGGCGGAGCGGGAATGCGCCTGTCGCGGAGCGATCAGGTTGCCCGACGAGCAAAGCGAGGAGCCTTGCGAAGCAAGGTCGCAAGGCCGCGCGAGA
>JAFUEM010000082.1 GCA_017463935.1 Kiritimatiellia bacterium | reverse complement strand
GCAACGTCACCGACGCGCAGCTGCGCGACCTCTACGCCCGCGCCCGCGCGCTGATCTTCCCGGGCGTCGAGGACTTCGGCATCGTGCCCGTGGAGGTGCAGGCCGCCGGGACGCCGGTCATCGCGTTCGGCGTCGGCGGGGCGCGCGAGACGGTGGTCGCGGGCGAGACGGGTCTTTTCTTCGACGAGCAGACGGTCGACTCGCTCTGCGGCGCGATCGAGTCGTTCGAAGCGCGCACCTGGTCGGCCGACGCCTGCCGCCGCAACGCCGCGCGCTTTTCGAAGGACGCGTTCTGCACCGCCCTCCGCCGCATCGTTTGATAGCCGCCGCGCGGCGGATTTGATATACTATGAAAACCGCGGCTGGTGCGCCGTGTGCGCGGATCGCGTGCGATCGGCGCGTCCGGAACAGCTGAAGGAAGGAAACGGGACCATGGCCTATTCCAAGCGTTGCATCGTGACCGGCGCCGCCGGTTTCATCGGGTCCGCCCTCGCGCGGCTGCTCCTGAAGGAGACGGACGCGACGGTGCTCGTCGTCGACAAGCTCACGTACGCGGGCGTGCCCGAGTCGCTGAAGGAAGTCGGGCTCGATCCGGCGACGCTCGCTTCGTCCAATCCGCGCCTCGCGTTCCTCAAGGCCGACATCTGCGATCAGGCGGCGATGGATCGCGCGTTCGCGGAGTTCCGCCCCGACACGATCTTCCACCTCGCGGCGGAGAGCCACGTCGACCGGTCGATCGACGGCCCCGGCGAATTCATCCGCACGAACGTGACGGGCACGGCGACGCTCCTTCAGGTCGCGCTCAACTACTGGAAGGGGCTCGACGAGGCGGCGAAGGCCGCCTTCCGCTTCCAGCACATTTCGACGGACGAGGTGTACGGCACGCTGGGCGCGACGGGCTTCTTCACCGAGAAGACGCCGTACAGCCCGCATTCGCCCTACTCCGCCAGCAAGGCGGCGAGCGACCACCTCGTGCGCGCGTGGCACGACACGTACGGGCTGCCGACCTTGATCACCAACTGCTCCAACAACTACGGCCCCTACCATTTCCCCGAGAAGCTCATCCCGCTCATCATCCTGAACTGCCTCGACGGGAAGCCGCTGCCCGTCTACGGCAAGGGCGCGAACGTGCGCGACTGGCTGTATGTCGACGACCATGCGCGCGCGCTGCTGCTCGTCAACGAGAAGGGCGTGCCGGGCGAGACGTACAACGTGGGCGGGCACAACGAGCGCACGAACCTCGATGTCGTCAAGACGGTCTGCGCGATTCTGGACGAGTTGCGGCCACGGGGCTCGGGCGCCGGAACGGACGGGGGCTCGGGCGCCCCCGCACCCCGCCCAAGGTATGAAGACCTTATCCAGTTTGTCGCCGACCGCCCGGGCCACGATCTGCGCTATGCGATCGACCCGTCGAAGCTGATGAACGAGCTCGGCTGGCAGCCGCGCGAGAACTTCGAGACCGGCATCCGCAAGACCGTCCAGTGGTATCTCGACAACGACTGGTGGTGGAAGCCCATCCACGAAAAGCGCTATGCCGGCCAGCGGCTCGGAACGGCCTGACCGCCCGGTTTTCGTTTATGTTTTCACCCCTTGCGCGGGTCGGGGGCAATATGATATACTACGCGCCATTCATTCACCGAAAGGGAAACAAAGAAGATGGTTAAGATTCGCATGCGTCGCACCGGTTGCACCAACCACGCGACCTATCGCATTGTCGCGGCGGACGAGCGTTCGCCCCGCGACGGCAAGTTCCTGGAGATTCTCGGCTGGTACGATACCCAGATCAAGGACGAGAACTTCAAGCTCGACCTCCCGCGCGTCGATTACTGGCTCTCCAAGGGCGCCAAGCCCTCGACCACGGTCGCGAGCCTGATCCGCCGCGCCAAGAACCCCAACCTCAAGCCGCACCACGCCCGCAAGGCGAAGGGCGAAGCCAAGAAGGAGGGCTAAGCCATGGGCATCAAGATTCTGGACAAGATCAACGCCGAGCAGACCGCGAAGCTCGCGGAGAAGAACTTCCCCGAGTTCCGCACGGGCGACATCGTCCGCGTGTCGATCAAGATCAAGGAAGGCGACAAGTTCCGCGTGCAGGACTTCGAGGGCCGCGTGCTCGCGATCGACAACGGCCGCACGAACGTCTCGGGCAACTTCACGGTGAGCCGCGAGAGCTACGGCGTGCGCGTCGAGAAGCTCTTCCCGTTCAACAGCCCGTGGATCCAGGCGATCAAGGTCGTGAAGAAGTCGCCGTCGTGGCGCACGAAGCTCTACACGGAGCGCACGTTCTGCTCGCACAAGGCGGTCCGCAAGATCGTCAAGAAGTAACGCACGACGAAGCGCGACTGGTACGTGCTGCACGTCAAGCCGAGGACTGAAAAGAAGGTCGTCGGGTATCTTGACAGCTACAGGTACTTCCGCCATCTGCCGCTGTACGTGAAGATTACGCGCGTACAGCGGCGAAAAGTAAGGCGGGAGCTGCCCCTGTTCCCCGGTTACGTCTTCACGCGGCTCACGCCCGAAGAGCGCGTGACGATGCTGAAGACGAACCTCATCGTGCGGACGATCCTCGTCGAGCGTCCGCGCCCGATGATCCACCAGCTGCGGCAGATCGCGCGCGTGACGCGCAAGGCCGCGCACCAGGTGCGGCCGACGAACCCGTACAAGGTGGGCGACTACGTGCGCGTCGTGTACGGCGCGTTCCGCGGCACCGAGGGCTACATCAAGCGCCAGGGCGCCAACGCCTCCATCTGCCTCAACGTGGACATCCTGGGCACGGCGGTGGAGGTGTCGATCTCGCCCGAGGATGTCGAAAAGGTCGGCGCGCCGAAAAACGGGGCGCTGGAGGAAGTCAAGGCGGAACTGGCGAAATGACGACGCTGATTCAGAACGGTCTGATCGTCGACGGCACGGGCGCGGATGCGTTCGCCGGCGACGTGGTGGTGGACGGCGAGACGATCGCGGCGGTTGTGCCGCGCGACGCGGCGGAGCCGCTCCCGCGGGAGCGTTTCGACCGCACGATCGACGCGGCAGGCTGCCTCGTCACGCCCGGCTTCATCGACGCGCACGCGCACAGCGACGCCTATCTCGTCATCGAGCCCGACGCGCCCTCGAAGATTTCGCAGGGCGTGACGACCGAGATCAACGGCCAGTGCGGCGGCTCGGTCGCGCCGCGCTATGGCGAGGCGCGGCTCAGTTCCGACTGGGCGGCGATTCTGGGCGAACGCCTGACGTGGCGTTCGCTCTCGGAGTACCGCGCGACGCTGGAGGCGGCGCGGCCCGCGCTCAACACGATCCAGTTCATCGGCCACAACACGCTGCGCGCGTCGGTCGTCGGCTACGCGGGGCGCGCGGCGACGCCGGACGAGCGCGCGCGCATGACGCGGCTTCTGGAGGAGTCGCTGGACGCGGGCGGCTGGGGCCTCACGACGGGGCTCATCTACCAGCCCGGCAAGTACGCGACGCCGGACGAGGTGACCGCGCTCGCGAAGGTCGCCGCCGCGAAGGGCGGCTTCTACGCGACGCACATGCGCAGCGAGGGCGACCGCATCCTGGAGGCGATCGACGAGGTGATCGACCTCGTGAAGGCGACGGGCATCCGCGCGGAGATTTCGCACCTGAAGACGAGCGGAAAGCGCAACTGGGGCAAGATCGACGCGGTGCTGGAGAAGATCGAAGGCGCGATGGCGGCGGGGCTCCTTCTCGGGAGCGACCGCTATCCCTTCTGCGCGGCGGGGACGGACCTCGATGTCGTCTTCCCCGACTGGGCGGGCGAGGGCGCGGCGAAGGCGGAGTGCGCGCGGCTGGCCGATCCGGCGACGCGGCGGCGTATCGTCGACGAGATCAACGCGCAGGACCGCGACTGGTCGACGGTGATGATCGGCGGCACGTGGCACGCGGACAACAAGGCGTACTGCGGAAAGACGGTCGCGGAGATCCTCGCGGCGTGCGCGGTGCAGACCGGCGCGCGGCCGACGCCGGGCGAACTGATCTGCGCGATCCTGGAGAAGGACGGGTGCAAGACGGGCGCGTTCTTCTTCGGCATGTCGGAGGCGAACCTCGACAAGATTCTCGCGCGGCCGTGGATCCTGCCGGGGAGCGATGCGTCGCTGCGCGCGCCGTGGGGGCCGCTCGGCGCGGACCATCCGCATCCGCGCGCCTACGCGACGATGCCGGAATTCTACCGGCGGCTGCGGGCGCTCGGCGTGACGCGCGAAGCGGCGGTCCGGCGCATGACGGGCGCGGTTGCGGACCGCTTCGGCATCAAGGGGCGCGGTGTGCTGGCGCGCGGGAACTTCGCCGACCTCGCGGTGTGGCGGGAGGACGACTTCAGGATGAACGCGACGTACCTCCAGCCGCACCGGTTCTCGTCGGGCGTGAAGCTCACGATGGTCAACGGCGCGATTCCGTACCGGGACGGCGCGTTCACGGGCGCGCGCGCCGGCCGCCTCTTGGAGCGCACCTGAAAATTTGATAAACTATTTCATTCACACGCAAGGAACGAAACGATGAAGAACCTGACGGCGGACGAACTCCGCGAAACGTATCTGAAATTTTTCGAGTCGAAGGGCCATGCCATCATTTCGGGCGCGTCGGTCATCCCCGAGAACGACCCGACGGTCCTCTTCACGACGGCGGGCATGCACCCGCTCGTGCCGTACCTGATGGGCGAGATGCCGCATCCGGCGGGCACGCGCCTGACGGACGTCCAGAAGTGCGTGCGCACGGGCGACATCGACGCGGTGGGCGATTCCGCGCACCTGACCTTTTTCGAGATGCTCGGCAACTGGTCGCTGAACGACTATTTCAAGAAGGAGGCGATCAGCTGGAGCTTCGAGTTCCTGACGACGAAGCTCGGCTTCTCGCCCGACCAGCTCTCCGTCACCGTGTTCGCAGGCGAAGGAAAGGAAGGCGAGGACGGCTACATCCCCGCCGACGAGGAGGCCGCCGCGATCTGGCGCAGCCTGGGCATTCCCGATGCGCGCATCTACCGCCTGCCGCGCGAGGACAACTGGTGGGGCCCGGCCGGCACGACGGGCCCGTGCGGCCCCGACACCGAGATGTTCATCGACACGGGCAGGCCGAAGTGCTCCGACGGCTGCCGCCCGGGCTGCCCTTGCGGCAAGTACATCGAGATCTGGAACGACGTCTTCATGCAGTACAACAAGAACGCCGAGGGCCGGTACGAGCCGCTCGGACGCCACAACGTCGACACCGGCATGGGCGTCGAACGCACGGTCTGCATGCTCTCCGGCGCCCCGACCGTCTATGATACGGAGATCTTCGCGCCGATCATGAAAGCAATCGACGAACTGCGCTCCACAGGCAAGGGAGTTGAGAATGGAGAGTTGAGAGTGGAGAGTGAAGGCACCGCAACTCTCAACTCGGCCGACGTGCTGAAGGCACGGCGGATCGTCGCCGATCACATGCGCACGGCGACGTTCATCCTCTGCGATCCGAAGGGCGGCGTCAAGCCGGGCAACGTCGGCGCGAACTACGTGCTGCGCCGCCTCATCCGCCGCGCGGTGCGCTACGGCCGCCAGCTCGGCATTGCGCCCGGCTTCACGCCGAAGCTCGCGGAGGTGATCGCGCAGAAGTACGCGCACGTCTATCCCGAGCTCGCCGCCAACCTCGCGCAGTGCAAGGCCGATCTGGAGGCGGAGGAGAACCGCTTCAACCAGACGCTCGACAAGGGCGAGGCGATGTTCAACAAGGTCGCCGAGCAGCTCAAGCTCCACGGCCAGACGCAGCTCAGCGGCAAGACGGCGTTCAAGCTCTACGACACGTTCGGCTTCCCGTTCGAGATGACGCTGGAGATGGCGGACAAGGCGGGGCTGACCGTCGACAAGGACGGTTTCGACGAGGCGAACCGCAAGCACCAGGAGCTGTCGCGCACGACGAGCGCGGGTGCGTTCAAGGCGGGGCTTCAGGACAACAGCGAGGTGGTGACGCGCCTGCATACGGCGACGCACCTCCTCCACGCGGCGCTCCACAAGGTGCTTGGCCCGACCGCGAACCAGAAGGGCTCGAACATCACGGCGGAGCGTCTGCGCTTCGACTTCACGTGGCCGGAGAAGATGACGGACGCGCAGATCGCCGCGACCGAAAAGCTCGTCAACGAGTGGATCGCCCGGGGCATCGACGTCACGAAGAAGGTGACGACGGTCGAGGACGCGAAGGCGGAGGGCGCGATGGCGCTCTTCGGCTCGAAGTACGGCGACCAGGTGACGCTCTACACGATCGGCGACGTTTCGAAGGAGATCTGCTGCGGGCCGCACGTGGCGAACACGAAGGAGCTTGGCTCGTTCAAGATCCAGAAGGAGCAGTCGTCCTCGGCGGGCGTGCGGCGCATCAAGGCCGTCATCGGCAACATGTAGCCGCCGGCCTGCCGGCGCGGGGGGCGTAAATTTTCCCGATTTACCCCCTTGCGCGGCGGCGGGCGAAAATGATATACTATCTGTCACTTGATCGTTCGGGTGTGGCGCAGTGGTAGCGCAGTTGACTGTTAATCAATTGGTCGCTGGTTCGAATCCAGCCACCCGAGCCAAGATGCAGAATCCGCCGCACGTCCGGCGGTTTTTGTTTTAGAAAACGGTATCGAAAATCGGCAGGAGGCCCGACATGGAAAAGAAAACAAGTCAGTTCAAGGCCGAGATCGCGGAAATGCTCGATCTCGTCGTCAATTCGCTCTACTCCAAGAAGGAAATCTTCCTGCGTGAGCTCATCTCCAACGCATCCGACGCGATCGACCGCGCGAAGTATCTGGGGCTCACCGACAAGGACCTCGTCGCGGACAACCCGGCGTGGGGCATCGAGATCGCCGTCGACAAGACCGCGAAGACGATGATGATCTCCGACAACGGCATCGGCATGGATGCGGCCGACCTCGAAAAGAACCTCGGCACCATCGCGAGCTCCGGCACCAAGGCGTTCCGCCAGGCGCTGAAGGAGAAGGGCGGGGAGGCGCTGCCCGAGCTGATCGGCCAGTTCGGCGTCGGCTTCTACGCGGCGTTCATGGTGGCGGACAAAGTGCGCGTCGTCACGAGGAAGCGCGGCGGAGCTGCCGCGTTCCAGTGGGAGTCGGACATGGCGGGCGGCTACACGATCGCCGACGCCGAGCGCGCGGAGCCGGGCACGTCGATCATGCTCCACCTGCGCGAGGGCCAGGAGGAGTACCTCGACTACTGGCGCGTGCAGGATCTCGTGAAGAAGTATTCCGACTTCATCGCCTACCCCGTCACGTTCCGCACGGTGGACGTCCCCGCCGACGAGAAGGACGAGGACAGAAAGCGCCGCGAGGAGCGCGAGGCGAAGCCGCTCAACACGATGGTCGCGCTGTGGAAGCGCGCGAAGAAGGACGTCAAGCCGGAGGAGTACGAGGAGTTCTACAAGCACTTCACGCACGACTACGACGGCCCCTTCGAGACGATTCCGTTCTCGGGCGAGGGCGCGGTCGAGTTCAAGGCGCTGCTCTTCCTGCCGAAGAAGGCGACGATGGAGCTCTTCATGCCGCAGCAGAAACGGGGCCTGTCGCTCTACGTGCGCAACGTCTTCATCGGCGACGACATCGAGATGCTGCTGCCGAGCTGGCTGCGGTTCGTCAAGGGCGTCGTCGATTCAAGCGATCTGCCGCTCAACGTCAGCCGCGAGATGCTGCAGGACGACGCGGTGATCGCGAAGATCAAGAGCGCGGTCACGTCGAAGATCCTCTCGACGCTCGAGGACCTCAAGAAGAAGGGCGAGCGCTACGACGAGTTCTTCGGCGCGTTCGGCGCGGTGCTGAAGGAGGGCGTGCACACCGACTGGGAGCATGCCGACCGCATCAAGAAGCTCCTCAAGTACCCGACCGCGCGCAGCGACGCCGGCAAGCGCGTCTTCCTGAAGGACTACGTCAAGGACATGGCGGCCGACCAGAAGGACATCTACTACATCTGCGCCGAGCGCGAAGAGGACGCGCGCAAGGCCCCGCAGCTGGAGGCGGCGCGCCGCCACGGCTGCGACGTGCTGCTCTTCTGCGATCCCGTCGACGAGTACCTCACCGAGTCGCTGCGGGAGTTCGAGGGCAAGAAGTTCGTCGACATCGCCAAGGGCGACGTGCAGTTCGGCAGCGAGGCCGAGCAGAAGGCCGAGAAGGAGGCGAACGAAAAGGCGGCCGGCGAGCTCAAGCCCTTCCTGGAGGCCGTCAAGAAGGAGCTCGAATCGAAGGTTTCCGACGTGCGCGTCTCGACGCGCCTGACCGATTCGCCGTGCTGCCTCGTCGCGAAGGAGTACGCGCTGCCGCCGTCGATGGTGCGGATGATGCGCGCGATGAAGCAGGAGGTGCCGGACGAGAAGCGCATTCTCGAGGTGAACGCGGCGCATCCGCTCGTGCGCAAGCTCGCGACGCTGACGGGCGCGGAGCTCTCCGACGCGGTGGCGCTCCTCTACGACGCGGCGCTGATCGCCGAGGGCTCGCCCGTCACGGACGGCGCGCGCTTCACGAAGCTCCTCTCCGCGCTGATGCTGAAGTAGCGGGGGGCTAGGGTTCCAGGCTTCTAGGTTTCTAGACTTCTCGAATCCTAGAAAACCGTCGCCGCGCGCGTTCGCGCGCGGCGCAAATGTGATATACTACACAAAACTTATGAGTTCCGAGCTTTCCAACGTCCGCAACATCGGCATCGTCGCGCACATCGACGCCGGCAAGACCACCACGACCGAGCGCATCCTCTTCTATACCCAGAAGATCCACAAGCACGGCGACGTCCACGACGGCAACACGACGACCGACTTCATGGTGCAGGAGCGCGAGCGCGGCATCACGATCCAGTCCGCGGCCGTCTCGTGCGAATGGAACGGCCGGACGATCAACATCATCGACACGCCCGGCCACGTCGACTTCACGATGGAGGTGGAGCGCTCGCTGCGCGTCCTCGACGGCGCGGTGTGCGTCTTCTGCGCCGTCGGCGGCGTCCAGCCGCAGTCCGAGACCGTCTGGCGCCAGGCCGACCGCTACAACGTGCCGCGCCTCGCGTTCGTCAACAAGATGGACCGCATGGGCGCGGACTTCGCGCGCGTCGTCGAGGAGCTGCGCAGCAAGCTGCGCGCGAACGCCTGCCCCGTCAACCTGCCGATCGGCCGCGAGGAATCGTTCAAGGGCGTCGTCGACCTCATCGAGATGAAGGCCATTGTCTACGACGAGGCGACGGACGGCAAGACGTTCACCGTCGGCGACATCCCCGCCGAGCTGAAGGACGAGGCGGAGCTCGCGCGCGCGGAGCTCGTGGAGAAGGTCGCCGACCTCGACGAGGGCGTGATGGAAGCGTTCCTCGAGAACGGCGACCTGACGAAGGAGGAGCTCGTGCCGGCGATCCGCCGCACGGTCGTCGCCGGAAAGTTCGTGCCCGTCCTCTGCGGCACGTCGCTCAAGGACAAGGGCGTGCAGCCGCTCCTTGACGCGATCTGCGCCTACCTGCCTTCGCCGAGCGACCGTCCGCCCGTCGCCGCGACCGACCTGAAGAGCGGCGAGCCGGTCACGCGCCGCCAGGACGACAAGGAGCTCCTGACGTCGCTCGTCTTCAAGATCGCGACCGACCCCTACGTGGGCAAGCTCTTTTTCGTGCGCGTCTACGGCGGCGTCCTCAAGAAGGGCGCGAACGCCTACAACCCGCGCACGAAGAAGCGCGAGCGCATCATGAAGATCGTGCGCCTCTTCGCCGATTCGCAGATCGAGGTCGAGGAGCTGCGCGCGGGCGACATCGGCGCGGTCGTGGGCCTCAAGGACTGCACGACGGGCGACACGCTCTGCGCCGAGATGAAGCCGTGCTATCTCGAGCGCATCACCGCGCCGCAGCCCGTGATGTTCATGGCGATCGAGCCGAAGAGCTCGGCGGACAAGGACAAGCTCGTCGAATCGATGAAGGCGCTCGCCGCCGAGGACCCGACCTGCCAGTTCCGCGAGGACGAGGAGACGGGCCAGACGATCCTTTCGGGCATGGGCGAGCTGCACCTTGAAATCCTCGTCGACCGCCTCAAGCGCGAATTCCACTGCGCGGCCAACACGGGCAAGCCGATGGTGAGCTATGTCGAGACGGTCACTGCGGAAGCGGTCAAGGATTTCCTGTTCGACCGCGAGCTCGGCGGCAAGCGCCACGCGGTGGGCCTTACGATCGCCGTCAAGCCGCTCGCGCGCGGCGCGGGCCGCAAGGTGGAGCTCACGCGCGAGTTCAGGAACGCGGTCCCCGACCGCCACCTGCAGGACTGCGTGGAGCAGGGGCTGCTGGACGGCCTCCTGACGGGCGTTCTGGCGCGCTTCCAGATGACGGATCTCGAAGTGACATGCCGCGGCGCGACGCTTGTCGATCCCGAGGTTTCCGACGAGATCGCGTTCCGCTCGGCGGCGATGATGGGCTTCCGCGAGGCGGCGGAGGCGGCGGCGCCGGAGTTCCTGGAGCCGATCATGAAGCTGGAGATCACGACGCCGCCGGAATCGGTCGGTGAAATCCTCGGCGACCTCAACGCGCGGCGCGGCAGCGTCCTCGACATGGATATGCGCGGCGACCTCCAGATCGTCCACGCGCGCGTGCCGATGGCGCAGATGTTCGGCTACGCGACGGCGATCCGCTCGCTCACGAAGGGGCGCGCGTCGTATTCGATGGAGCCGGACATGTTCGAACTCGCGCCCAAGAACGTCCGCGACGAGATTTTGGCCCGTTAACAACCCAACAGGAGACAAACCATGAACCAGGCAGAAAAGGAGCGCCTCGCCAAGGTCGGCAGGACGTTCAACGCGAAGAAGTACATCGAGAACGAGATCGCGGCCATCCGCGAGCAGGTCGGCGACAAAAAGGTGCTGCTGGCGCTGTCCGGCGGCGTCGATTCGTCCGTCTGCGCGGCGCTGCTCTACAAGGCGATCGGCAGGCAGCTCGTCTGCGTGTTCGTCGACCACGGCTGCATGCGCCTGAACGAGGGCAAGATGATCAAGAAGGTCTTCAAGGGGCAGTTCGGCGTGAACCTGATCGCGCTCGACTGCGAGCAGCGCTTCCTCGACAAGGCCAAGGGCGTGACCGATCCCGAGACGAAGCGCAAGATCATCGGCGGCGAGTTCATCAACGTCTTCGCCGACACGGCGCGCGACCTCCAGAAGAAGTACGGCAACATCGACTTCCTCGGCCAGGGCACGATCTACCCCGACATCATCGAGTCGGGCGTCGGCGGCCACAAGGCGGTCAAGGCCCACCACAACGTGGGAGGCCTCCCGAAGGACATCCTCTTCAAGGGCCTCGTCGAACCCGTCAAGTACCTCTACAAGGACGAGGTGCGCAAGGTCGGCAAGCTGCTCGGCCTTCCCGAGGAGATGGTCATGCGCCAGCCGTTCCCGGGCCCGGGCCTCGCGGTCCGCTGCATCGGCGAGCTCACCAAGGAGAAGCTCGACATCCTCCGCCAGGCGGACTTCATCTTCCGCGACGAGATGCACAAGGCGGGCCTTGACAAAAAGGCGCAGCAGTTCTTCGCGATCATGACGAACGTCAAGTCGGTCGGCGTCAAGAACGGCGCGCGCACCTTCGGCTACGTCATCGGCATCCGCGCGATCGCGACGTCGCAGTTCGTCAAGGCGGGCGTCGTGGAGCTGCCGTTCAAGTTCGTGACGATGGTCGCCGAGAAGATCGCGACGAAGGTCAAGGGCGCGAACCGCGTGGTGTGGGACGTCACCCCGAAGCCGCCGGCCACGATCGAGTGGGAATAAGGGGGCCGCGCCGCCATGACGAACGAGCGGGCGGTCGGCGTCGCGGCGGGCGCGCTCGCCGTGATCGCGGTCCTCAGCGTCCTGAGCGTGCGCTGCTCGTC
>JAFUEM010000347.1 GCA_017463935.1 Kiritimatiellia bacterium | reverse complement strand
GCCTTCAGCGCCTCGACGACGTCCTTCGGATCGCCGTCCACCACGAGCCCGAGCATCAGGCCCTTGCCGCGCACCTCCAGGAGCTGGTCGTACTGGTCGACGAAGCCCTGCAGCGCCTCGCGGAAGAGATTGCCCACCTCGGTCGCGCGCGCCAAAAGCCCTTCCTCCTCGATGACCTCGATCACCGCGAGCGCCGCCGCCGCCGCGACGGGGTTGCCGCCGAAGGTCGATGCGTGCGAGCCGGGCGTGAAGACGTCCGCGACCTTCGCGTTCGAGACAAGGGCGCCCATCGGAATGCCGTCCGCGAGCGACTTGGCGAGCGTGAAGAGATCGGGCTGGACGCTGTAGCCCTGCCACGCGAACCACGTGCCCGTGCGGCCCATGCCCGTCTGCACCTCGTCGCAGATCATCAGGAGGTTCTTCTCGTCGCAGAGCGCGCGCACGCCTTCCATGAATTCCGCCGTCGCGGGCGTGACGCCGCCCTCGCCCTGCACGGGCTCGAGGAGGATCGCGACCGTCTTGTCGTTCACCGCCGCCTTGACGCTCTCGATGTCGTTGAAGTCCGCGTAGGCGAAGCCGACGGGCAGCGGATCGTACCCTTCCTGGCACCACGCCTGCGCCGTCGCCGCGAGCGTCGCGAGCGTGCGGCCGTGGAAGCCCTGGCGCATCGTCACGACCTCGTAACGGCCGCCGTTCGCCGCGCCCCACTTGCGCGCAAGCTTGATCGCCGCCTCGTTCGCCTCCGCGCCCGAGTTGCAGAAGAACACCTTGCCGCCGAGCCCCGAAAGCGCGACCAGCTTCGCGGCGAGCTTCGTCGCCGGCTCGTTCGCGTAGAGGTTCGACGCGTGCGTGAGCTTCGCCGCCTGCTGCTGGATCGCCTCGACCACCTTGCCGTGGCAGTGGCCGACATTGTGCACGCCGATGCCCGAGGTGAAGTCGTACAGCGTCAGGCCGTCGGCGTCGCGCACCGTCACGCCCTTGCCGCTCGCCAGGACCACGCTCGGCGCGTACGTCGGCATCAGGGACTTTCCGTAGGTTTCCAGTATGTCGGTTGTCTTGCTCATTCGGTTATCTCCGTTCCCACGCCTTCACGCGTGAATATTTCCAAAAGCAGCGAGTGCGCCATGCGGCCGTCCACCAGATGGACCTTCTTGACGCCGGCGCGGATGGCGTCGCAGCAGCTGTCGATCTTCGGGAGCATGCCGCCCGAGATGACGCCTTCCGCCTTCAGCTTGGCGACGGACGCGAGCTTCAGCGTCGACAGGAGCGTCGCGGGGTCGGCCGGATCGCGCAGCAGCCCCGGCACGTCCGAGACGAGCGCGAACTTGCGCACCTTCAGCTCCCGGGCGAGCGCCGCCGCCGCGATGTCGGCGTTGACGTTGTAGAGGTGGTGGTCCGTCTCGCCGGTCGCGAGCGGCGTCACGACGGGGATGATCCCCGCGTCCAGCATCTCGTTGACCGCGCGCGCGTCCACCGCCACGACCTCGCCGACGTAGCCGCGGTCGGGCCGGACGATCTTGCGCGCCGTGAACATCCAGTTGCCGTGGAGCGTGCGCGCGTTGACGCCCTTGGCGAGCAGGCGCTTGATGAGGTCGGTATTGACGACGTTGTTCAGCGTCCTGCGCACGATCTCCATCGTCGGCTCGTCGGTGACGCGCTGGCCCTCGACGAACTGCGGCTCGTGGCCGGACGCCTGAATCGCCTTCGAGATCGCCTTGCCGCCGCCGTGCACGATCACGACCTTGATGCCGACGGCGCGCAGGAAGGCGATGTCGTCCATGAGCGAATCGAGGTTCGCCTCGACCTCCATCACGCTGCCGCCGACTTTCACGAGGACGACCGACCCCTTGAAATCGATGATGTAGGGCAGGGCCGCGGTCAGAACCGCCGCCTTGGCCATTGCTGTGTCTACCTTCTCCATGAAGGTGATATTATATCATAAATTTCATTCGATCGGCGCGGCATTCACTGAAGTCGATTCGCCGCGGCAACCGATTGCTATTGCGAAACGTGGTTGGCCGCGACGGCGAGGGAGCGCTCGCGAACCTCTTCGAGGGTGCGAAGCGTTCCGTTGCCCGAGACGAGGATCCTGTCGATGTTCGCGGCGACGTAGTTGACGGCTTCTTCGCTGGCGGCGCAGTGCGAGAGCACGATGCGGATGAGATTGTCCACTTTCTTGGCGTTGCCCTCGCCGGCTATGGCGTAGGCGGTGACCGCGTTGGACTGGGCGCGCGGGAACGCCCTGGGCATGTACGCTTGCCGGCGCTCGGCGTCGAGCTCGGCCGCTTCGTCGCGTTCGGCCAGCGGGATCAAGAGGTCGTGGATATCCTTGTCGCCGAAGGCCGTCTTGTCGAACTGACCTTCGAACGGTCTGACGCCATCGCCTTCTTCCTGCCCCAGCAAACTCTCGACAGCCTTCTTGTACTGGAGTACCACCTGCTCCAGGGCCATGCTCTGCTCTCTTATAAACGAGGAAATGTTTCTGGAGACCGGCTTGGCGCCGGCAGGCCTCCTGTCTCTCATGAGATCGTCCATGACGGTGAAGAGCTTCGACATCGTCTCGGAGCTGAACACGTCTTTCACGCCCTTGAGCTGCGCTTCCGGGAACTTCGCGACGAGCACCGAGAACGCGAATGCCCGCGCCGGCCCCATTTCATCGGCACCCTCGAGATAATCCTGCACGTAGGCGTTGCGCATCACGTTCTCCACGGCCTCGCGCATGTCGATGACGGCCTTGGTGATCTGCTGCGGCGTCGATGTCGCGGAGAGCTTGGAGAACTCGCCGGGCTTCTCGGCGGAAGCGGCCTTGAGCATTTTTCCGATCAATCCCGGCGGAACGCTCTTGCCGTTCATGCCCCACAGGAGGTTGAAGCCGGCTTTTTCGATCCGCTCGTTTCCTGCCGCCGCCTTGCGCACCTCTTCGAGATTGGCGCGGATCGCGTCGATGCGCGCCTTGATCTCATCGAGCGTGCGTATCTTGGCGGCAGCGGTGATGCAAAGCCCTTGGATCGTCCGCGAGACGACGTCCTTCAGCTCGAAATCGTCGCCGCAATACGCAAGCATGTCCTTGATGAAGTTCTTGGCCGCGGCTTCGTTCTTCCCGGGCAGCTTGGCGGCAATCTGGTCGACGAACGTCATCGCCTTGGCCTCGTACTGGCCGTGGTCGAGGCGCATCGGGGTGGAGGTGCTGCTGCCGTCTACGTTGACGGTAACCTTCCAGTTGAACTTGACGGGGAAGTTCTCCGGCTCCTTGATGAAGATGGAGATTGCTCCAGTCTCCTGGTTCTTCGAGATGGTGTACTCAACCGGGATATGCTCGTTGGCGAAGAGTCCGTGGTTGGCGAGGCACTTGAGCTGGCCGAGCTGCCCCTGTCCGAGGGAATAGGCCACCGTGTCGAGCTGCTTGGGGTGCGCCGGCGTGCAGAGCTCGCGGAGCTTCGCGGAGATGCGCTCCAACACGGGCTTGGCGTCCGCCTCGGAGGTGCCGCCGCATTCGAGCGTTTCGTCCGCGAACTTGAGGACGTAGCGGTTGCGGACGCCCTCGGGCTCCTTGCCGGTGGCGATGAAGGTGGGCATTGATGGGCGGTGGATGTCGCCGCACATGGCCTTGATGCCGCCCTCGCCGTTCATGCCGAAGGACACAAGGGACTTGGTGACAGTAGACACGTAGGGGGCCGAGGGAAGGGCGATGTTCCTCTCCATCGCGTTGAGCACTTCGTCTATGGACGCGCCGGTTCTCGCGAGCATGTTGATGGCCCTGACTATCTGTCCGCTGTCGGGCAGGCGCTCCATGAGGATGTCCTCGATGAGGTTTGCGGTCTCGGCGTCGCGATTGCCCTTTTCGGGGATGTCGGAATAAAGCACGTCAAAGGCGGTCTGGCGCGTGAGATTGCCGGCGGACTTGAGGGCGGCGAGTTCGTCGGCATGCTTAATGACGCGCCCGACGAAGACTGCGCCCTGGCCGATCACCGTCCCTTGCTGTCCGTTGGGGTCAAAGGGATGAAAGAGGTCGTTGACCGCGTAGAGAAGATCGCGCTGCGCCTGGGGCATCTGGGCCAGCGTGGCGTGCTGCGAGTCGCCGACTTTGCTCAGGGCGAAGCGGGCCGCGGGGTTCCTCTCCATGCCGAAGACCGACTCCTTGTCCTCGGCTTCAAGGGGAATGTTTTCGTTGACGGCGATCTCGTCGAAGATGAACTTCTCGGCGCCGCGCGCGTGGGAGGTGCCGGTTATGGAGGGGTTCATGCACTTGGCGGTCACGCCCGGGCCGTTGCCCAGCTCCAAGCAGACATTGGCGAACCACTCCTGGAAGTCGTTCATAAGCTTGAGGCCCTTCTTGAAGCCTTCGGCGCTCTGCGTGAAGCGTCCGCCGCAGTCGTAGAGGCGGCGCGCGGTCGAGTTCGGATCGAGCGCGGCGGACTCCGCCTCCGCGTCCGTGCATCCCGTCGCCTGCTGGTAGATGTTCGCGACGCGCGCGAGCTTCGGCAGCTCGGAGGCTACATAGCCCATCGCCGTCGCCTTGCCGATGCTCGCGGGGTCCGTGAACTTGCCGCCGCCGAGCGTGTCGATGGCGATTTTCACGAGATTGATGCGCCGCGCCGTGAGCGGCTTGCCCTTGTTGAAGTCCTCGAGCTTCATGTTGTCGCGCACGATGTCCGGTATGAACTTCTCGCCGCCGAACATGTCGGCGATCGTCTTGCGGAAGAGGTCGCGCACCTGGTCGTTCGCGGTCTTCATGTCTGCCGTGCGCCTGAACGACGCGAACGCGCCCTTGTAGTCGCCGACTGGCATCCCCTTGAAGCGCGCGACAGTATCCTCGCCCTTGCCATTGGGACCGTAGGCCTTGTTCGCGAAATCCACGAACTTCTGGAAGTTCGCGCTGTAGTTTGCATTTACCTGTTCTGGCATTGCCCCCCCCTTAACTTTTAACTTTAAACTTCGCAACCTGTATACACACAATCCGCGAAAAGGTTACACATGAAAATATCCGCTTGAAAGCATGTCATGGTGCGAATCGTCCACTTCCTGGTCCGCGGGCTGCGCGGCTTCGGCCTCACGAAGTCCCGCAAGCGCCGTGCGCCAGTTCTCCGTCTGGTTGACAAGCGATTCGAGGCCTGCGGCGAGCGATTCGCCGTCCGCGAGCGCCAGCGGGAACGGGCGCACCAAGGCGTACGCGCCGGTCTCCGGGTTCTGGCAGAGCGTCGCGCCCGCAGTGGCGCGCAACAGAAAGTTGGCCTTGAGCATCATGGCGCCGAACGCGCCGTTCGCGTCGGGAGGTGGAAGTCCGATTTCCGCACACGCGATCAGACTCCGCGCCTGCGAATCTTCCAGCAGTTCCACTCGGATGCCGTCAACTTCGAGTTCGGCGACGCCGTCTGCACCGTCAAGCCCTTCTATCCCGTATTTTGCGGCGAACGCCGCAAGCAGTTCATTGAATTCCATGTCCATACCTCCTGATTTGAATTAAACAGCCACTTCTCCGTGACGTACCGCTTTTCACCCTTTCAACTCTGCAAGGCTCTCCGGGTTCGTCTCCTGAAGATACTTCTCGACAGCGTCGTAGACATCCTTGAATTCGTTCTCGGGAATGCTGTCCGTATAGACCGCGTTGGAGTCGAACTCCGTTCCCAGCATGTCGTCGATCGCCATCAGCGCGTCCATCCGGACTGCCCACGTCGAGTAAAACAGAAGGGAAACCTGCATGACCGCGTTGCGGGCTTTTTCCGACGAAGTCACGCCGTCCGGGAATTGCCTGCTGCGGAAGCGCTCGAAGGCCTGCGCGACCTTGGCGGCGTTCTCGGAACGGAAGGCCGTCTTGAGCTCGTGTAGCTTTTTGTCGCCCAGTCGCGCGAACAATATGCCCATCGCCAAACCGGAGATGCCCACCACATCGTCGGTGCCGATCCGCTTGTTGCCGACATAGGCATCCGTCGCGTCGGCAAGCCTAGCCACGGCCTTGTTTACCGCGCACATGGCCTCGGCGAACTCCTTCGGCGAGGAGGCGGATGAAATCTTTTCGAGCGCGCCGAGGTCCAGCTTGGCCGCCTCTTCGAACATCTTCGTGATGAGTCCCTGGCGGACGGCGCGTCCCCTGAAGTTGATGAACTGCGGCATCAGCCCCTTGATCACGCGCTCGTCGCCTTTCGCGGCGGTGCGCAGCTCGTTCAGGTTGTCCAGGAAGGCGTCGACCCTCCGGATGATCTCATCGTCGGACCTGAGTTCGTTGATGTCGGTGAGCAGTAGGCCGACGGCGAACGAGCACTTGCCGTATCCGAGCAGATACAAGAGGTCGGCGTCGTCCTTGGCCCGTTCGACGAGAAGATCCACCGCCCGGAATCTCGCGGCCTGTTCGTCGGGCTTTTCGGCGACTTTTAGCTTCTCCTTTATCGCATCGGCAACCTTTCTCGGTTCCCAGATGCGCATCGGCGTGGAGGCGACATTGCCGTCCAGGTCGATTGTCGTGGTCCAGTTGAACTTGACCGGGAAGCCCTCGGGCTCGGAGTACTTGATTGTTACCGCGCCGGTCTCGTCGTTGCGCGAGAAGGTGAACGTGAGGGGCATGTGCTCGTCGGAGTTGATGCCGTACTGCTCGAAGGCGCGTCTGGTGTTGCCGCCGGTGCCGCTCTGGGAGAGGACGAAATAGACGTTCGAGAGCTGCTTCGGGTGGACGTTTCCGCAAAGGTCCTTGATCTTGTCGGCGATGGCGTTGTTCGCGTCGCGCACGTCCTTCGAGCCTTCGGCGCCCTTCTTTGCGGCAACGGTCGTGCCGTCCGGGAAGTTGAACACGAACTTCGTGTCCTCGTCCTTGAGCACGTCCTGCCCGTTGCTGGCAAACGAAGGGCTCGAGGGACGGTAGAGGTCGCCGAGCATGGTGTCGCGTCCGCCATCCGCGGTGCCGTCCAGCTGCTCGAGCTTTCCGTTGGCCGTCGAAATGCCCGGCGCGTTCTCGAGGCCCGTCCCGGAGCGGATGGCCGCCGCGGCTTCATCCAGCGTGGCGCCGGACTGCATTGCGAGCGAGTGCAGGGGCAGGATGATGTCGATGATCTCGGCGCTCTGCAGCTTCGTTTCGAACGCCTTGACGATTTCCTTGTTCGGGGCGTTGGCCGGGACCTGAAGATCCGGGAAGAGGAGCGGCACGAGGCGGGCGCGGTCGAGCCTTCCAGATTTCTGCAGCGCCGCGACAGCGTCGAAGTTCTTCATCACGCGCGCGCCGAGAACCGCGCTGATGCTCTGGTCGATTTCCAGTTTCTTGTCCGGCATGTTGTTGCCCGAGGGGAGCTTGTGCAATGCGTCGAACACGGCGTAGAGGACGGTGCGCTTCTCCGGCGGAATCTGCGCGAGCGAGTTTGCGAAGGAAATCGTGTAGTTTCGCCCGATGAAACGCATCGCCGGGTTGTTTTTCATCCCGAAAACATCCTCGGGGTTTTCCGCCTCGAGCGGGATCTTGGAATTGACCGCGATCTCCTCCATCAGGAACTTCAGCGCGGGAACGGCGGAGTCGCGGTTGCACACTCCGGCCTTGAAGCTGCGCTTTGTCGGCGTATCGAGCTTGCCGGCCGCATAGTCGTCATGGAGGTTCTTGAACCATCCGTCGAACTTGTCCATGAGCGCAAGGCCCTTCTTGAAGTTCTCGACGTTCTGCGTGAAGCGCCCGCCGCAGTCGTAGAGGCGGCGCGCCTTCGAATTCGGGTCCAACGCGGCGGCCTCCGCCTCCTCGACGGTGCATCCTTTCGCCTGCTGGTAGAAGTTCGCGGCGCGCGCGAGCTTCGGCAGCTCGGAGGCTACGTAGCCCATCGACTTCGCCCTGCCGACGCTCGCGGCGCTCTGGAACATGCCGCCGGCGAGGATGTCGATTGCCGACGCCACCTGCTTGATGCGCCGCGCCGTGAGCGGCTTGCCCTTGTTGAAGTCCTCGAGCTTCATGTTGTCGCGCACGACGTCCGGTATGTTCCTCTCGCCGCCGAACATGTCCGCGATCGTCTTGCGGAACAAGTCGCGCACCTGGTCGTTCGCCGCCTTCATGTCCGCCGTGCGCTTGAACGACGCGAACGCGCCCTTGTAGTCGCCGACTGGCATTCCTTTGAAGCGCGCGACCGTGTCCTCGCCCTTCGTCGCATACGCCTTGTTCGCGAAATCCACGAACTTCTGGAAATTCGCGCTGTAGTTTGCATTTACCTGTCCTGGCATTGCCCCCCCCTTTTTAACTTTAAACTTTAAACTTCTCAACCTGTATACACACAATCCGCGAAAAGGTTACACATTGTCAAAAGGGCCAGACCCTTCTGTATAATCCTGCAACGTCTCATGCCGAACAGTATATCACAAACTCCCGCTACTGTGGCAATTTACTGGGAATCAGGTCCCCATACTCCCCCGGTCTACCACATCCCACAGCCAACAGT
>JAFUEM010000346.1 GCA_017463935.1 Kiritimatiellia bacterium | reverse complement strand
GAGCGGATCCGTTCTGGATAAACTTCTCTCCGGGGGCACATCACTCATCGTATGTGTCGGCAATCCAATCGCTCTAGCAACGACTGCTGCTGTAGTTGGAGCAAGTATGTATGCAAACAAGAGGAAGGAGGATGCGAAAGAGCGGGAGAAGTTTGAGGATAAAATGTGGGAGTTGGAACGTTCGGCAATAGAGCAGCTTCATGCGCTACGTGTCGAGCTATTTGAATGTGCCTGGCGACTTTCGGATGCCTACGAATTCAAAGATGAATGGCGGCTTACGGAAAAACAGATTGATTGGTACAATGAGGCAAAGAGCGAATACGATCCATTTCTTCGCTTTGCAAAACTCAATCAGCGTCGCGAGGATTTTTCGATTTACCCGCAGTATTGGTACGAGCTAGGTTCTGCCGCGCTTGAAATCACACAGTTGCCTGTAAAGGATGTCGATTGTGAAGATGAAATCAAGAAGGCAAGACATGAAGAGATAATCAAATCCTATCTTGATGAAGCGAAATCATGTTTTGGCAAGTATATCGACTGTGACCCGCATCTTCTTCGTCAGGACTTTTTCTCTGCGGATGCGCGTATAAAGTATATTAGCATTGTTAAAGAAGAAACCGGTGGGTGGGCTTCCGCACTGTTGGCGGAGGGTGATAAGTTGATGAGCGTTCGCCGTCTTGCATTGGATAATTCCGAATTGTTGCTTAAAGTGGCGATGATCTATGCTGCAGCGTTTATTGAGTTAAAAGCAAAGGCCGAGAAAGCTCCTGTCGATGGAAGTGCAGCACTCTCCGATACCGAGAGCGACGTTGTCGCCGACTGGTATAAACAGGCGGTGGCATGTCTTGAAGTTCTTGTAATGCGCGAGTCAATGCTGCCAGTTAGTTCTGTACTCCTGAGCGCTTTACAGAAGATTAATGATGATAAGGTTGCGTATGAGCATATCTGTCGCATAAAAGACAGTGCTCGCAATAATAAGATTATTCTCGTTGACTATGATTCTGAACATAATATCGCAGAGACAGTAAAGAAGACGATTGAGGAATATGGTAAGAAATCAGTTGCGTCTATTAAGACGCTTTTCGCTCGGTCTTACGGAATGATTCTTCAGCTTGCAGAACCTGCATTTAATGTGTCGGAGGATGAGCAACGCAAGGTGCTTCAGAAGTGGGCTTCGGACACCAAGGATTTTCATGTGGGAATGTTGCAGTTGTGGGAGTTGCTTAAAGGCGAATTTAATACCTTCTTCATCTTTGTCGGAAGAGAGTACGAGAAATGTCCGGCTGCTGACAAACAACTTGAGGAGATAGCTAAAAAGCTTAATGATACTTTCACTAAGGAAATGGATGTCGATAAGCCTGGGAGACCTGATGAAAAGGCGTCTGCCGTTGTGCGTGTTACGGATCATATCCGCAGAGAGTTTATATCCAAAATGAATGATTTTGTCGAGACTTTTAACGGTGATGGTGATGATAAAGTTCCAGCCGAGGAGTTTCGAGGATCGTTGTCGTTCTACATTGATTCTGTGTGTTCTCGTAAAAGTATCATTAACATAAATAAGGATAGTCGGTCTTATGACGCTTGTCGTCTTGACTATTTTAGAGGAATCGAACCGCAGAGTCTCGAAGAAGACGAAACAGACCAGTGGGAGCCATCGCTCTTTGGTGCGGATAGGGAATATACACAAGACGGTTTGGTTTTTGAGTTTACAAAGATTGATCACGCAGAATACATCGAACGTCTCATTGATAAGAGATTGTCATATAGAGTTACGTTTAAAGAAGCTTCGTCTCCGTCTGAGTTGCGCAGACTCGTTGAGGAGTGTATGAATCTTCTTATATTCAAATATCAAGGCTACAATGCCAGCGTTCGAGATTTGCGGTCTAAAAGGGATTGCGGCGGATTTTGGAAGAAAACAGGCAATTTCTTCGCGAAGTGTGGCAAAAAGATATACAATATTACAAATAACCGGGATTATATCATTGAGATTTATGATGATCGGATTGATGTGGCATATCAGCGAGTGAACGATAATGAGTCTGTTATGCCGATTGCGCTTCTTTCGCATCAAGCGCTCGAGCGCGAAGTGAAACGACTGCTTAATTCTTCGATAGGGAAAGGGTCTCCTGAGTATAATCGCCTTTGTGAGGCATTCGTTCGAACGATTGACGAAGAATTCACGGAGATGGTCTCTGAATTTGAGACCATTAAGGCCAAGCTTAACGATAAGCAAGTCGCGAAGCAAAGAGCAAAGATTATGAAGCGTTTTGTGAAAGCCATTGGTGCGTTCTGTAAGAAGGCTAATGGCAGACACCTTTGGGCCGCTAAAGAGCTGATGTGTAATCTCCTCGGTGATGTTCATTCGGGGCAACTCAAGCTTGATATCGTGTCTCGGAACGTTATCGATGATAGTAGTCTTACCGCAGCGCAATTAGAATTTAAGGACAGATCCGAGATTGGAGAATCTTGTACGAATCCAGTGCCTAAAGATACAGAGACCCTGTGATGAACTGTGTTGATGAGTTTTCCGACTTTATGAGAAGAGACATCTATTTCATAATGCCGTACCGCTCTTCGTAATCGCAGTTGGGCTGTTTGTCATCGGCCTTAATGTTTAATTAACTATTGAAATGAGAACTTCCACCGATGACATCAAGAAGCGGCTCGGGCAGCGCGAGGATATGTTCTTGCGGCGGCTGTTCGGGATGCTTGCGAAGATGGCAAAGGCGGACGGCAAGGTCGATGCGTGGGGAACCCATGCCGCCGAGGGCGCGTTTGCTCGCTTCCCGCGAGCGGCGGCGCGGCGCAAGTTCTGTGTCCGTGTGTTCAACGAGTCGAAGAAGAGCCGCATTTCGCTTTACAGACAGGCGTGGGAGTTCTCCAACAAGTATGCGTCGGCGGCGGATTGCCTCGCCGTGTATGAACTTCTCTGAGATATTGATTGCGCCACGGGGCTTCTGAAAACTGTTCACAAGGATAACCTGAAAGGCATCTGCAAGTACCTGAATCTTCCGGAAGCCTACTTCAACATCTACTTCCGCAAGCGTTCCGGGACATTCCGCGAATGGACGTACAGCAACCAGAAGGCGCAAGAAGAAACACATCGCTCAAAACGCAAAGAGACGCATGAGCGGACAAGGCGCGAGCCGCCGCCCCGTCCAAAGACGGCATTGCAGAAAGCCTACGAGCTGATCGGATGCGCCAGCACCGCCGACGATGATGCAGTCCGCCGTGCGGTTGGCCTTGAGGAGGAGGTGCGACCGACCATGTTTTTGGCCATCCAGATTCGATTTAACACGATTCTAACACAATCCTCACGGGCGAGTAACATGGATTTGGGAGAATCTCCGGCGACAGGAAAAAAAGACAACAATGACAGGAGGAACTATGACAGGAAGCTTGCAGATTGCAGTAACAGCGGTCGGAGGGCTCGCGCTCTTCATCTACGGGATGGGGCTGATGAGCGACGGCCTCAAGGAGACGGCCGGGAGCAAGCTGAAGGCCGTGCTCGGGTACATGACGAAAAACAGGTTCTTCGCGATAGCGGCGGGAGCCGGGGTGACCGCGCTCATCCAGAGTTCCTCCGCGACAAGCGTCATGACCGTGGGATTCGTCAACGCCGGCCTGCTGTCGCTGGAACAGGCGATCGGCGTGATATTCGGCGCCAACATAGGAACGACCATCACGGGGCAGATCGTTTCGCTGAAACTGGACGACCTCGCGCTTCCGGCCATCACGATAGGCGTGGCCGGGCTGCTGGCCGCCCGCGGCAAGTCGACGCGCGGGATTCTGCGCACGGTGCTGGGATTCGGCTTCCTCTTCTACGGCATGCAGGTCATGAGCCACGAACTGAAGTCGCTGACGGAAATGCCGGCGTTCATCCGGTTCTTCTCGACGTTCGACTGCACGCCATCGGCGACAGGACACCTTCCGCTGGGGTGCGTGCTCGGCGCGATAGCCGTCGGCACCCTGTGCACGATGCTCGTCCAGAGTTCGTCGGCGACAATAGGCATCACCATCGCGCTCGCGGAGGCAGGGGCCATCAACATATGGACTGCAATCCCGATTGTCCTCGGCGACAACATCGGCACGACGGTCACGGCCGGACTGGCGGCGATCGGCACAAATGCAAACGCACGGCGCACGGCGCTGGCCCACGCGCTTTTCAACCTGCTCGGGACGATGATACTGACGGCGTCGTTCGCCTTTGTGTTCACCGCGCCGGACGGAGCCGGGGCGCCCGCGTTCTTCCATCTGGTCGATCTCTGCGTTCCGGGCGACAGCTTCGCGGGCGCAAACCCGGGGCGCCACGTGGCCATGGCCCACACGCTCTTCAACATCGGGAACGTCATCCTGCTCTCCGCCTTCATCCCCGCGCTTGCCCGGATCTGCGAGACGATCATACGTTCCAAGGGGGAATCGCGCACGCTCACACTCGAACCCAATCTGCTCGTCGCCCCCGCCCTGGCATTGCAGGCGGCCGCCTCAGCAGTCGCCGAGATGACGCGCCGCGCATGGACGGTCGCCTCGGTTGCGCTCAACAACAGCCTCGGCAAGACATCCGTCAATCCTGAGTTGATCGAGGCGGCCGAACGCGAGATCGATAAAATGCGCGAGCAGATAAAGGCGTACCTCGTGGAGATTTCCCAGCGCAAGCTGTCCCAGCGCGAGGCGCTGATGATCCCGGAGCTCATCCACTGCGCAAACGACGCGGAGCGAATCAGCGACCTGGCGCTCAAGGTCTGCCGGAAGGGTGACGTCGTCAAAGGCGGCAGAGCGGACCCAGGTTCCGTTTCCCTCGTAGCAGGCGTGGCGGCACAGGTCAGGCAGTTCGCCCACGACACAATCGACGCGATGAGAAACGGCAAGCCGCCCGCCTTCGACCCGAAGAGCATCGACGGCGGAATCAGGTCCGCCGCGCGCATGGCGACTCTCGCGCTGTGGAACGACCAGCCGTCCCGCGGCGCGCACACGCGCGAGTACCTTGCGCTGGTGTCGGTATTCAAGTGCCTCGGCGACATTTCCCGCCACATCGGAAACATCGCCGTGCGGGCCAGGGGGTTTTCGAGCGCCGTCTAATCCACCACAGACCACCGTGCGTTTTGGTATAATACAAATCATGAATCAGCCAAAGATACTCGTCGTCGAGGACGATCCGTCCATCCGCCGCGTAATCGTGCTGGCACTCAAAAGCGCGGACTACGCGAAGATAGCGGAGGTTGCATCGGGCGATGCGGCGCTTGAAGCCGCGTTCAGGATGCGTCCCGACCTTGTCCTGCTCGATATCATGCTTCCCGGAATGGACGGGCTGTCGGTGTGCCGGGCTCTTCGGTCGAATCCCGAGACGGCCGCTGCGGCGGTCGTCATGCTGACCGCCAAGGGCGCAGACCGGGACGTCGTATCCGGACTGGACGCAGGAGCCAACGACTACATCGCCAAGCCCTTCTCCAAGGACGTGCTGCTGGCCCGCATCAGGGCCGCGCTGCGGACGAGCGGCGCCGCAGACGCGACGCATTTGTCGCTCGACGGTCTCGTCCTCGACAACACCACCCACCGCGTCACGCTGGACGGAGCGAACCTGAAGCTCACGCTCACCGAGTTCAGGATACTGGAGCTGCTGCTGCTCAACGTCGGACGCGTGTTCGAGCGCGCGCGGATAATCGACCGCATATCGGGCGGGGAGAAGATTGTCACGGAGCGGACCATAGACGTGCAGATGGTGGGTTTGCGCCGCAAGCTGGGTGCATGGGCCAGACACATAGAGACGATCAGGGGAGTCGGATACCGGTTGGACGGAAAATGAAAAGGCGTTTTGACAGAAGTCTGGCGGCCGCTGCCGCCGCCGGCGCGTGCATCGTGGTGTTCTCGCTGATCCTCTTCGCCGTCGCTCGCAGCTTCCGCTCGTCAATAGCGGAAATGGCGGAGTCCGGCACCCGCGTGACAATCGTCAACGCCGACGGATCGGTTTTCTACGACACCGACGACGCTACGGACAACCACGCAACGCGCGAGGAGGTGCGCCAGGCATTCGCGCGCGGGCACAGCACCGTGCTGCGCCACTCCGACACCCTGAACCGCGACTTCCTCTACTGTGCGCGCACGGTCGACGGCCGTGTGGTCAGGCTTGCCGTACCGTACACAGGCGTGATAAGGTCTCAGCGTCTCGCCTGGGCCGGGCTTTGCGCCGCCGTGGCGATGGGCGCATGCGTGATCGCGCTGGTCTTCGTGGTGACACGAAGGCTGACAAGGCGACTCGACGAGCAATCCAAGAGGCTGGAGATTGCCGCCGCAAACGAGAGGTTCCGCCGCGAATTCACGACAAACGTCACGCACGAGCTGAAAAGCCCCCTGACGGCGATACAAGGCGCCGTTGACGTCCTTGGGGACGGATCGTGCCTTTCGGAAGAGGAACGCAAGGATCTGTTCGGGATCATACACGGCGAAAGCGCAAGACTTGGGTCTCTTGTCGGCGACGTGCTTTCGCTCGCCCAGATAGAGCAGGAGGAGATAGAACATTCCCACGACTTTGCGGACGTGCCCCTGGCGGAACTGGTCGATGCAGTGGCGGCCCGCGAGCAAGCCAAGGCGAACGCCGCGCATGTGAAGATCGCGGTCGTGCGCAACGATGACGTCCACGTCAAGGGTGACGTCGGCAGGCTGGAGGAAATCCTCGAGAACCTGATAGACAACGCCCTGCGCTACTCCGGGTCGGACCGCATAGACGTTTCTTCTGCGGCCACGCCGACGGAGGTGACCGTATCCGTCACCGACTTCGGAATCGGGATACCTGCGGAGCACATTCCGCACATCTTCGAGCGATTCTACCGCGTCAACAAGTCGAGAAGCAGGTCGCTGGGCGGCACCGGGCTCGGGCTGGCGATTGTGAAGCACCTCGTCCAGCTGCACGGCGGATCGGTTTCGGTGGTCTCGTCTCCCGGACAAGGCACAACATTCTCATTCACTCTTTCGCGCCTGCCGCATCCAGCCGCTCCCCACGTCGCCACCTTGCTATGAACGGCAAACGACCAACGCAAACCGCACGCGCATGCATCGCAGCGGCAGGCACCATCATCTTGTCGGCGACTTCATTCGGATCCTCGACCAACCTCAACGTGTCAGCTGGGGCGGATGTCCGCCTGCGCTACAACGGAACGGACAACCTCCCGACGTCATCAAGGAGGGAATCCGTCCCAAGTGACTACGCACGCATCCGCATACGCCCGTGGCTCAAGGCCGAATACCAGGACATCGGGATGTTCGTCCGACTGGCCGACGAATTCCGCGCCTACCGCGCGCCGGACGCGCTGTCGCGCAAGCAGCGCTGGCCTGACGTTCTGTTCATCGACAACCTTTACGTCGCATGGAACGGTGCATTCGACGCCCTCGACTTCAAGCTCGGACGGCAGGACATGTCGTTCGGCGCCCAGCGCATCATATCGGACGGCACGGGTGGCGACGGATCGAGAAGCGCGTACTTCGACGGACTGCGCGTCACCTGGCATGCCGACGAGAAGCGCACCCTCGACATGTTCGGAATCTACCAGACGTTCGACGACTGGCTTCCGACCCTCGGCAAGGAGCACGCCAACGGCGAGAAGCCGCACGACTACGACATGACGGGGTACGGGCAGGACGAATACGGACTTGGACTCTACTGGCAGGACAGAGCAAATGAAGACTTCGGATACGACGCGTACTACGTGGCCAAGGGCGAACGCCGTCCAGCCCATGCGAAGTACAGGAAGGAAGGCAGCCACGCCGACTCGCACACATTCGGCGTAAGGCTCCTCCCCCGGTTTGCCGAGACGCTCTACGGAGAACTCGAACTCGCCGGGCAGGTGGGCTCCGAGATAAAGCTCGCAGGGCAGTGCTACGCGGGCCTGACATGGAAACCGGAGACGGCATGCAAGCCAAGCCTCACTGGTGCACTGTGGTGTCTCTCGGGCGATTCTGACGGTGAACGCGGCAACACCTCCTGGCACGCCGTATTCAATCGCGAAACTGGGCTCGGCGAGTCCATCGCGCCAATGTACTCGAAGTACAACTACACCAACCTCGTCTACCCGCACCTCGCAGGCGAGTGCAAGCTCGGTGACTTCTCGAAGCTCGCGTGCCAGACGGGTCCGCTCTTCACCGCAGTGCGCGAGGACGATGCCGACGGATCCTACCGAGGGTTCTACGCGCAGGTCCAGTACACAATCCACCCCGACAAGCTGTTGGGCGCCGACATCCTGAAGGGAGGCAAGCTGTCGTTCCTGGCCGAGTGCTTCGACAAGGGGAACTACTTCAGGGGCAACAACGACCACACGGCGATATTCGGGCGCATCGAGCTCGTCTGGAAATTTTAACGCGATCCTCACACGACGTTAAGCCGAAGTCCGCCTTGCGGTTGTCCTCGGCGCGCGCCCCGGATGTCAATGGCTGACAGTAAAGAGGCATGCATGAGCAGAAGTGCGGTAGCATGCGTTGCACGAGACGCAGGTTGATGGACGGATGTCGCC
>JAFUEM010000345.1 GCA_017463935.1 Kiritimatiellia bacterium | reverse complement strand
CTTCTCCACCTCGGCCATCGAATAGCCGTCGGAAAGCGCGGCGTCCTTCGCTTGGGCGAGCTTCAGCTGCTGCGCGAGTTCCGCGCTCTCGTTGACGATCGCCCTTGTGACTGCCATGATGCGACGCGCCGTGAGCGGTTTACCCTTGTCGTAGTCCTTGAGAAGCATCGCGTCCTTGACGCTTTGCGGGATGCCATTCTCGCCGCCGAACATGTCGCGGATCGCCTGCCTGAAGAGCGAGCGAGCGACATTGTTGGCGTCCTTGTTCGCCTCAGAGCGGCCGAAGAACGGTGCGACCTTGTCTCCGGAAGCTGCCGTAATCTTACGCCCGCCAAGCGGGGCCTCGCAAACGTTGTCGCGGGCTATGGCCTTTGTATTGCCCGCATCCATCTGACGCTGGGCGAACTGCACGAACTGCGTGAACTGCGTACTCAACTGAACCGCCATTGTTTTTTCTCCTTGTTTTTGTGTTTGCGCACAAGGTTTCGTTGCCCTGTCTACACGCTTGCCGGCAAAAGGTTACGGCCCTTTCCCCGCTCCCGTCTCTTGCCGGCCGCCGCGCCGGCCGAACCCCTACGGCACGATCACGACGTTGCCGTCCTGCGGCGGCCTGAGAAGCGGGTCGTTCTTGACCGTGTCCATCACGTCGCTGGCGTTCTCGAGGCCGATCGTCATGAGCAGCCTGAGCGAGATGTTGTTCCGCACGACCTGGACGAGGCACTGCATCATCGAGAGCGGCTTGGGCGGATTCTCCGTGCCGAGCCGGGCGTCGATCTCTTTGATGAGCCGGGCCGTGTCGTCCATCGCGGCGGAAAGGCGCTTCTGCGACTCGAGGAAGTTGTGCACCGCGCCGGGAACCTCGATCTTGAAGTCGATCTGGAGGATGTTCAGGGCGACGCTCAGCCTGAGCGCCGTGTCCGCCAGCCCCTGCTTCTCGAACACCTTGTCGAGCTTCGCCTTGATCGCGTCCTTGTTGGCTTCGTAGTTGCTCTTGCCGCCTTCGCCCAGCAGCGCGACGTAGCCATCGAGGAAGAGCCCGGTGTTGCCGACGGCCGCGCCGGTGATGACGCGCGTCACGTTCGTGCGCCCCGTCTTGTCGAGCTGCGTGGCGTTGCCGAAGTCGATCATCGTCACCTTGCCGTCGTCCCCGACCATGAGGTTGCCGGCATGCAGGTCGCCGTGGTAGAAGCCGCTGCCGAAAAGCCCCTCGTTCGCCCACATGTAGGACGTGGAGACGAGCGCCGCATGCGTCTTCAGCAGCTTCTCCTTCATCGCCTTGAGGTCGTCCACGGACACGTTCGCGTTCGCATCGGTCAGCTTGCCGTGCGTCTCTTCAAGGAACTGCTTGACCGTGACGCCCTCGACCTTCTCCTGCATCATCACACTCGATGTCGGTTTCACGCCCTCGAAGAGCTTCGCGCTCGTCGTGTTCTTGAAGGTGCCGATTTCGGGGATGTCCTTGTCGTAGGCGTAAGTCTTCTGGGCGCGCTTCATGTTCTCGGCCTCGATCGTGAGGTCGAGCTCCTCCTCGATGGACGCGAAGCGCCCCTCGAACGTCGCCTTCATGCTCGCGTCGTCGCCGCAGGCCGCGATGAAGAGATCGTGTTCGCGGTGCGCCGCAAGCGCCGCGTTCGGCCGGAGGATCTTGACGACGCATTCCTGCGGCTCGAGCCCGTCGCGCTTCACGGTGCAGAGAAGCGCCTGGCCGACGGACGCCTGGCCGAGCGACTTCTTGACATCGATGGACACGATCTTCGGATCGTCCGAGTTCTTCATGAGGTCGTAGAGATACGCCTTGACCGCCTTGTCGGAGATGGGCGCGAGGTTGTCCTTCATGTCCGCGAGCGCGAGCTTGAATTCGTCGTCGCCGAACTTGCTCGCGTCGATGCCCTGGAGCATCTTCTGCATCACGGGCCCGGCGCCCTTCAAGAGCGCGCCGAAGCGCGCGCCATCCGTCGTCGTGCCTTCGATCTCGGCGCAGAAGCGCGTCTGCGCGGCGAGCATCTGGCGCTGCTGGAGGGGGCCGATGTCCTTGAAGTACGTCTTGAGGGTGTTCTTGACGAGCGTGATGGTCGGATCCTTGGCGTAGGCCTTCTGAATCTCCTCGAGGGTCATGTTCCCGAGTTGTTGCGCCGACTTGTCCACCTCGGCCTTCTCGTCAGGGCCGAAGATGGCGTCGAGGCGTCCGGACATTTTCTGCTGAACTTCCTTGAGCGCGTCGCCGACCGCCTTTTCGAGCTCCTTCTCCTTCTCGGCGAAGAAGTCGAGGCCGAGCGCGATCTGCTGGCGGCCCTTCTCGTCGCTCATGAAATCCACGCCCTTGAGATCGGCTCCGCCGGCCTCGAGGTCCGCGCGCACCGAATCGTCCGACGTGAGCATATCCAGGGTGTCGTTGCCGATTTCGTCCTCGTGCCGCACGCCGAGCGCAATGCGCGTCTTCGCCGCGCTCTTCTGCGCATCGTCGATGCCCCGATTCAGCCAGTCGGCGCGTGGCAGCGCTTTCTGCTTCTTGACCTCCAGCTCGGCAACATAATCCTTGTACTTCTGCTCGAGCGGCGCGAGGATCGTCTCCTTGAGCACCTTCGCCATCCGCGGCTCGAGCGTCTTGAGCGTTTCGTCGAGCGCCGCGGCCTCCTTGCCCATGAGCTCGGCGACGAGCTTGCTGTTGTTCCGCACGAGCGTCCGCAGACGCCGGCCCGTCAGCCGCCCCGCGTCGAGCGACTTGTCGTATTCCGTGTTCTCCTCGTTCATGATGAGGTCGGCCACGAAATCGTGGAGCTTCTTTATTTCACCCTGCGGCAGGGTCGGACGCGGATCCTTCGGCGCAAGCGCCTTCGCGTCGATCGTGATCTTGCCGACGGCGGCGTCTTTCGCGGCCTCGGCCTTCTCGAACTGCGCCATGACCTTTTGCCCCTCGGCGGTCGTGAGGTGGCAGCCTTTGGAGCCCTTGTCGAGAAACGCCTGGAGCTTCTTGCCGTCGTCGATTTCGCCGTCCATCACCTTGCCGGCGAGTTCGACGCCGAGCGCGAGATCCATCGTCCTGCCCACCTCCTCCGGCAGGTCGAGCTGCGAGGAGTAGAAGGCCGAGAGCATGGCCTTGAGATGGGCGCGGGCGGACGATTTCCCCGTCTGGTCCTGAAGCCTCGCCTCGACCACCTCGTGCGCCTCGTCGGTGCGGGCGGTGATCAATCCCATGCCCGCCATAAAGCGCCGCTGGCCGATGCTTTGCTTGTCGTCGCCGTCGCCGAAGTGCAGCGTTCCGGCCTTGGTCGTCCCGACATCTCCAAGCGCAGACTCCTTGTAGCCGTTCAGGATGCCCATCACGAAGTCCTTGCCGAAGCGCTTCGCCTCCCTCATCATCGATATCTCGAGGTTGCGCCTTGCCTGCTCGCAATCGTTGATGACGATCCCCTCGTCCATTCCGGCGATGGTGACGAGGCCCGATCCGTCCGCCTTGCGCTCGATCGTCGCCTTGGCCTCCAGCAGCTTCACTTTGCCGGTCGAATGGTCGACATGCGGCGTAGACACAACCTCGGAGCCAAAATTGCCGGAACCGAGGTTATCGTCCGCCTCGCGGAATACGATCCTCACGTTCTTCTCGCCGAGCTTCGGTTCGAGCGCCTTGTAGACGTCTTTGACGCAGTTGACGATCTTCGCCTTGTCGCTTTCGTAGCTCTGATAGTTGGCGAAGCGCCAGATTTCGTTGATGCCGAGCGAGAAAAGCCCCTTCAGAAAGCGCGCCGCGCCGTGGGACTTGCCGGCCTGGTACGCCGCGCTGCGGGCGTCGAGCGCGTCCGCCGCGCTCACGCCTTCCTTGCCGCCCGTCAAGATGTTCCGCTGGATGTCGGACATCTTGACCTGGCTCCATTCGATCTTTGACATTTTCGTTTCTCCTTTCAAACTGTTTTGTTCGGTTCGCCCTGTCTACACGCGAAAGCCCGAAAGGTTACCGGTGTCATCTGCACCAGGCGACGATAGTATGCATTTTACCATAAGATGGGATTGAAAGGCAACAGAAACCGCCAACGCAAATGGCACATTCTGGCGGAATCCGCCATTTGAGTTGGCAGATTCCGCCTGCCGCTACGGCTCGATCACAAGGTTTCCGCCCTGCATCCCGTTCGCGCCGGCCATCCTTTGCATGTCGCGCGCCTCGATTTCTTCGCGCTCCATCTGGATGAGGTCGGCGTGGACTTTGTTGGTCATGTCGCGAATCTCGATGGCGATGTCGTCAAAGCCGTCAAGATCGTCGAGGCTGCCCCTGAAAGCGGGGACGTTTCCTCCCTCCACGCCGAGAGTGGCATTGACATTGTCGAGCAGGGACAGGATGTCGGAGGACAGATCGGAGACCGTCCGCTTCATGATGGTGGCCTCGTGCCTCGGCACGCCGGCATCAACGAGGTTTTCGTTGTTCAAATCGGTGTATATGGCCTGAAGCTGGCCGGCGACGGGCGATTCGAGCGCGCCTTTGATCGAGCGCAGGGCGTCTTGTCCCAGGCGCGCTGCCACGAGTCCGCCGGCGAGCATGCTCATGCCGAGCATCTCTTCTCCGCCCACGTCGCCGTCGAACATCGCGAGGATGCCCGACTTTTTGATGGCCTGCCCCACGGCGGCGTGGTACTGGACGATCGCGGCGTTCATCTTCACGGGGGTGGTGGAGGCGGCGGAGAGTTTCCTGAGTTTGCCGATGTCCGCCGCGTTCACGGCCTTGACGAGGGAGGCGAGCATGCCCTTGGGAACCGGCTTGCCGCCAAGTCCCGCGAGGCGGGAAAGCCCCATCTTGAACATCGCGGGATTGCCCTTCGTCGCCTCCCTGAGTTCGGCGACGTTTTCCTTGAGCCGCGCGACGCGCGACAGAATGACATCGGCCGGGCGCAGGTTGTTCGCGAAGTTGTAGAGGAGACTGGTGCAGACGTATGTGTCCTTGAGGAGGTTTATGACATCCTTGTCGCCGCCCGTGGCGTGCATCATCGTCTCGATGAGCGGCACGGCGCGCGCCTTGTCGTTTTCGAAAAAGAGATTGTGGGTCCCTCTCGGATTCTGCATGTTCTTCACGGCCTCCTCGACGCCGGCCCTGCAGTTCGCGGTCTGCCGCTCGTCCAGGAACCGGAGCGGGGTGGTGCTCACGAATCCGTCGGGCTTGATCGTGGCGCTCCACTCGAAGGAGAACGGCAGCTCCTTGGGGCTGGAGTAGCGGATCGTGATGTCGCCGGTCACGTCGCTCTTGGAGATCGTGAAGTCCACCGCGGCGTGTTCGGACGCATGAACGCCAAGGCCCGTCAGTCCGCCCTTGAGCACTCCGACGCCCGCCTGCGAGACGGCGAACATGACCGCCGACTGCTGGCGCGGATGGACCTTGCCGGCGAGCGACTCGAGCTTGTCGAGGATTGTCGGTATGTTGCCCGCGTGTTCGGCGGCGTTGGCCTTGAGCGAGGTGCCGTCCGGGAACGTGAAGCCGAAGGCGACGTTCGCGGAGTCCTTGATGAAGAACTTGCTCGTGTTGCCAGGGTCGTCCGCCGGGGCGTAGTTGTAGGGGCGCCAGAGGTCGCCCATCTTGTTGCCGTCCAGCTGCTTGCGGGCGGCGTTCGTGGTGCCGTCCAGCTTCTCGATCGAGAAGGTGGCGGTCGTCATGTATTGCGGCGGGGCGACGCGCCTGCCCTTCTTGTAGGCCTCGATGGCCTCCTGGAACGTGCAGCACGTCTCCTCCATGATGAGCTGGATCTTCATGCCGGCGACCTGCGCTTCGGCCTCGTCCTCGGCATCCGCCATGAAGACGTCGGTCGCGAGGGTGTCGATATGATGGGTGAACTGGTTCATGGCCGCCCGCGTCCAGGAGCGCGGCTGCACGTCGGGGAAGAGCGTCTTCACGATGTTCTTCTCGGTGAGGGCGCCCTTCGCGGCGAGTCTCTCGATTTCCGGCAGATGGCGCAGGATGCGGCCGATGACGAGGTGCGGGTTGTCCACGCCCCGTTCGGCCGCGGACATCCCCTCGCGCGAAAGCGCCTCGTTCTTCGTCTCCGCGAGCGGCAGGGAGAGCTTGTCGAAGACCTGATAGACCGCGCCGCGTCTTTCAGGCGGCATATTCGCCAGGACGCCGACGAAGTTGAGACAGCGGTTGCCAGCGAAAAAACGCATCGCCGCGTTGTTCTTGACCCCGAATATCTTCTCGGGGTCGGTTTCCTTGAGGTCGAGCGAGCCGTTGACCGCCAGCTCATCGAAGACGAAGCGCTCGAAGGCGGCGGTGGCGTCGTGGGTGGTGACGGACTGCGCGATGTTGAGGCCCGTCAAGGAGGTGGCTTCGCCTCCTGCGTTCTTCGTCTCGCGCACCTGCGTGAACCATTCCTGGAAGGAATCCATGAGGCGGAGTCCTTCCTTGAAGTTGTCGGCGCTCTGCAGGAAGCGTCCGCCGTAGTTCATGAGGCGGTTCGCCTTGGAGTTCGGCGTGGAGACCGCCTCCAGCGCCTCGGCCTCGGAGCAGCCCGTCGCCTTGGCGTAGAGGTTCGTGGCGACGGCGAGCTTGGGCAGCTCGCTCTTTGTGTAGCCCTTTTCGAGCGCGATCTTCGCCATCCCCGCCTGGTCCTTGAACGTCGAGATGCTCGCTTCGAACGCCTTCTGCTGCAGGACGCCGCTGGCGTCGATGGCGTTCTTGACGGCGAGGATGCGGCGCGCGGTGAGCGGCTTGCCCTTGCCGAAGTCCTCGAGCTTCATCGCGTCCTGGACGCTCGGCGGGATCTTTTCGGGGCCGCCGAACATATCCTCGATAGCCTGCTTGAAGAGGTCGCGGGCAACGTTGTTCGCATCCCTGTTTGCCGAGAAGCGTCCGACGTTGCCGATGAAGTCGCCCTTCGCGGCCGTGATGGTGCGGCCGGCGAGCGGGCCGCCTTCCCCCGCGCGGGCGATCGCCTTCGTGTCGCCGGCTTCGACGCTCTGCGTCGCGAAGTCGGTGAAAGCCTTGAACGTTGCGTTGTATCCGTTGATGTCGAGTGCCATGGATGGCTCCTGCTGAAAGGTTGAAAAGTTGAAAGGTTTGCCGTTTCGTGCGCTGCAGTTGCCTGTTCAACACGAAACCAGCGTGAAATGATACCTAAATCGCGCTCATCACATCAAGTCCCTTGCGTCGATCATGATTTCGTTTCCGATGCGGTTGCCGGCGTCGCCGTATTTCTCGTTGCCGAAGTTCCCCTCAAGCGGCGCGAACATGTCGTCGAGGATGTCCACGATAAACGCTCTTTCCTCCTCGTCCTCCGGCAAGCGGTCGCAGATCCACGAAATGTTGTCGATCATCTTGTTGATGCCTGCGCCGTCGAGGACATCTCCGGACACGAGGCGCTCGGCGAGCTGCGGATACTTCTTGGTGAGCCTCTCCTTCGCCAACAGGATGGCGTTCTTCTGCGCCGTCGTGAGGTTCTCCTTGCGGATCCCGGGCGCCTCCTTGGGCGTGAACTTGGACACGAAGAGCGAGGAGCCGTGGCAGATGGACTCGATGATGTCCCCGAACTTGTAGTTGCGCGTCTTCATGCCTTTCGAGACCGCGTCATACTTGTCGAATAACTTCACGTGCGCCGTCGAGCAGAAGATGCCGAACGTCTCGCACTTGAGGAAGAGCCTGCGCCGCGGGCCGTTTCCGTTGCCTCCGTTCTTGAGGCCGTCTTCGTCCGGGATCGTGAAGAAGTGGAAAGTCCGCATGCCGTTCAGGAGCCCACCCGCGCCCGTCGGCACATCGTATCCGCGCGGCATGTTGAGATGTCCGTCGACATACGCCGTCTGGTAGGGCTTCGCGTGCGTCGACGTGCGGATGTAGAGGTTCTCCGCCTTGTCGAGCCAACGCGCGATGTCGCCGTTCTTGTCCTCGATCGAGAACGAGCCGCGGTACATGAACTCGCCCTTCTTGAGCGCCATCGCGTGGAGCGCGTACGTGAGCGCGACGATGTTCTGGTTCGTCGGCTTGAAGAGATTGGGCCTGCCGCTCATCAGCGCGCCGAGGACGTCCTTGCCGAGCTTCACCTGCGCCGAGAGGAGGGCGCGAAGCTCCCCCTCGTTGCGCGGACGGTGCACCGACGACTTGACGGAAATAAGATCCTGGTAGTGGATTTTCGGGAACTTGTACACGAGTCCGTCCACTGCGAAGTCGATTTGCTCGGGGAGCTGGTCGACGGTCATGAGCGGACGCGGATCAGGGCCGGGGTTCGGGCACGGGACAGGCTTGTATATCGTCGCCTCCTTGAGTCCGTCGCGGCCATCCTTGCGCGCCATGTACTCCGCAGGGTGCGTGAGCTGCTGCACCTTCTCCTCGTTGAACGCGGCGAAGAACTTCTCCGCCTTGTCCAACGGCACGGTTATGCGCGTCACGCCCATCGCGTCGTCCTCGAACTTCGCGCCCGCCATCGTGACCACGTCCTCGAGCTGCTTCAAGTTCCTGTACGACATCTTCGTCTCGGTGAAGAACACGATGCTGTCGTCCTTCAGCACGCCCTTCCACGGGACGCGCGTCTCGGGGACGACCTCGAGGTGCTCGAGCGCGACCTTGCCCTTCTTGCTCGTCCACGTCGTGGCCGAGGTGAGCTTCTCGAGGTTGGCGAGGTTCTCTATCGCGCCGCGGCGCACGGACTCCGGCTGGTCGCTGAGGTCGTCGTAGAGGTCGAGGTTGTTCACAGAGACGTCGAGTATCTTCTTCAGCGACTCGTTGAACTCCGCCTCTTTCTTGTTTATGTCTTCAATGATCTTCGTGCGCAGCGCCTTCTCCGCGTCGGAGATGCCTTCGGCGTTCGGGTTGAAGGCCTCGCGGTACTTGTCGAAGAGATCCTTGAACTCGCCGCGCTTTGCGGTTTCGCGGAGGTTTACGACGCCTTCCATCTTGGAGAAGAACGTGTCGTCGTCGAAAACGGAGAAGTTCTCGAAGCGAGGCTTGGTGCTCCTGCCGTAGGTGTCCTTGAACGAGAGGTCGTCGG
>JAFUEM010000344.1 GCA_017463935.1 Kiritimatiellia bacterium | reverse complement strand
GTCGGCGGCGTCCGCATCGAGCGGCGCGGTGCCGGATTCGGGAGTTTGCACTAAAACGGGGAGGCACGAACATGGCGACAATGGACAAGCCGAAATTAATCCTGATACAGCTGCGCGCGCCGACGGCGCTCGCAGACGCACTCAAGGACGCCGCGCAATCTGCGCGGCGGACACGGAGCGCAGAAGCGCTCGTGCGCCTGGAGCGGAGCTTCAAGGACGGGGAGGTGCGGCCGTGAAAATGTGGGCGTCTCGAGAGTCAATCCTGAGCGAGGTCGCGGACCTGCCGCGCAACTGGCTCGCGGAGTTCGCCGCGCGCCAGCCGAATGACGTGCGGAAATTTGCGGACAAGCGCAGCGGGATGCTCGTCTTCCGCGTGCCGGCCGTCCTGGAGGCGGTCGAGGCGAAGAAATATTTCCGCGTCAACGGGAAGGTCGCGTCATGAGCCTGTGCGCGGACAAGTGGCAGGCGATCACCAACCTGGGGACGGTCGTGGTCTTCGCGAGCAGCGAGGCGCAGGCGCGCAGCCGCGCGAAGTGGAAGGCGGCGCACCTGCGCTTCAGCTTCCGCACGCGCGCCGAGCAGCTGTGCGCCGTGCGCGACGTCGAGATCGTGAGTGTGAGGAGGGTCGAGCGTTGACGACAGAGGACATTCTCGCGCGGCTGGAGGGCGTCCAGGAATCGGGCGGCGGATGGATCGCCCGGTGCCCGGCGCACGGCGACGACAATCCCAGCCTATCGATCGCGCGCGGCGAGGACGGGCGCACGCTGATGCACTGCCACGCGGGCTGCAGCTGCGAGGCGGTCGTCGAGGCGCTGGGCCTTAAGATGGCCGATCTGATGCCGTCGAACGCGAAGCCGAACCGCACGATCAAGGGGCGCTGGGGGCGCTGGGTCTGCGATTACATCTACACCGACGAGCGCGGCGGCGTCCTCTACAAGTCGACGCGCTACGTCAAGGACGACGGCAAGAAAACGTTCATCATCAAAGTCCCGGATGCGAACGCGAAATTCGGCTGGGCGTTCGGCCTGGCAAAGAAAAATGTCGCGCGCGTCCCCTTCCACTTGCCGCGCGTCATCGCTGCGGCGAAGGCCGGCAAGGCCGTCATCATCGTCGAGGGCGAGAAAGACGCGCTGTCGGTCGAACAGGTGACGGGATGCGCGGCGACCTGCAACGTCGCCGGTGCGATGAAATGGGGCTATAAGTTCCCGCCGAACTGGGTGGAGTGGTTCGCGGGCTCGAATATCATCATCATCGCGGACAACGATCCGAAGACGAAGCGCGTCAAGAAGCGCGTCAAGGGCGAGGATGTGGAGGTCGAGCTCGAACATTGGCGCGGCCAGAAGCACGCGGCCGATGTGCGGCGTCGCTTCCTGGACGCGGGATTCACCGGCAAGATCAAACTGATGGTGATGCCGCAGGTCGACGGCCAGCCGCACGTGAAGGATTTCACGGACTGGGTTGAGGCGCGGAAGGCTGCGGGGCTGGCCGCTGACCGCGCGGCTTTCATCGACGCGCTCAAGGCGGCCGCACCGTGGCCGGATGAGTGGAATTTCGACTCGGCGGCGCTCGACGCCGCCTGCGCCGACGCCGAGAAGCACGGCGCGGCCGCTGATACGGATGTTGCCGCCGCAGAAAAAAGCGGCGGCGATGCCGCATCATCCACCGCCCGGACGGGCGGGCGGTTCGGCCGTCCCGTCCCCCGCGCCCCCGGTTCCGATCCGCAGGAATACGTGGTGGATTTCGAGATCGCGGGCGGGAAGTTCGTGACGATCCGGCTGGCGTTTGGCGAAACCGTGGCGGAGATTTTCGGCCACATGATCGCGGCCGTGGCCGACAAATGCCCAGACGGCCAGATTCCGCGCGGCGTGCCGGTGCGCATCAAGGCGTGGAGTGCGGCGCTCTGGCTGCTGATGCGCGGCACATTCTTCTGGCACGTCGACTATCGCGATTTCGCGACCTGCATGTTTCTGGATCGCGACAAGGCTGGCTGCAAGCTGATGCGCGTGATCAGCGACGAGTTCTTCGCGTTCGTCGGCGCGGCCGCGAAGCTCGAAGATGTCGATCCTAAAAAAGGCGACCTGGCGAAGGTGCTCGGCCTCGTCAAGCAGATCGCGGTCAGCGACGACTACGCGCAGGGCGTCCACCCGTCAAATTCGTGGGAGCGCAAGGGCGACGCGATTTACATTTCGAGCGGCGACACGGAAATGTGTCGTATCAAGGGCGGCGCGGTCGAGATGGTCCAGAACGGCACGGATGGCGTCGTGTTCCTGCGTGGTAAAACGCTCGCGCCCTGGTCGCTCGTCGACGGCGACGGGATCGACCCGTTCGCGTCAGCTAAGATTTTCAAGGGCGCGAGCTTCGCCGATGCGAACGGCCTCATGAACGCGCGGCTCTGGACGCTCAATCTGTTTGCGTCGCATCGGACAAAACCGCCGCTGCTTATCACCGGCGGCGCTGGCAGCGGAAAGACACGCATGGCCAAGGGCATCAAGGAAATTCTCGGCATGAGGCAGGATGGGAAGCCGGATCTTTCCGTGCAGCAGATCGAAGACGGCGACAAGGGCCTCGACGCGTTCTGGGCGACCGTCAATGACGGCAAGCTCGAAGTGTTTGACAATTTCGATACGAAGGTCAAATGGGCCAGCGACACCCTTCAGACGGCCGCGACGGACGGATCGACGAAACGGCGCACGCTCTACACGACATTCGGCGTTTCGATCCTCAAAGCCAATGCGTCGATCATTCTGACATCTAACAATCCAATCTTTTCGACCGAGGGCAACGGCGGCCTTGCAGACCGGCTGATCACAATACCGCTGTCGCTCAACCGATCGACCGCCGAGGACGCGGAGCTGTCGCGCGAGATCGCGGCGAACCGCGACCGATACCTGACCTGGATGGCGCGCACGCTCGCCAAGGTGCTCGTCGACACGTCGCCAATCGAGCAGAGCGTCAACCGACGCCACCCTGACTATGGCGAGTTCTCCGTCCGCATCGGCCGGGCGATCGGCGATGAGGACGGCGCGATCAAGGCGCTCGGCGCGGCAGAGGCCGACAAGGCGCTGCTTCCTTTGAAAAATGATGTCGTCACCAAAGAGATTCTGGCGATTCTCTCTGGCCTGGGCTGGCGCTGGAGAGGCACGGCGGGCGAACTGTCGGATATGATTATCGCGCGCCAGGGCGACGACGAGGACGACAAGACAAAGGTGATATACTCCAGCCGACGCATCGGCAAAGCTCTCAATAAATACCTGCGACAATTCTCTGTCATCTTCCGCATGGCCGAGCCGCGAATCTCAGAGGGCCGGACGGTTTACGAGTTCAACGGCACGACGGCTCTCGGCGCGGCCGTGGTGGGTTTGGTGGATTACGAGGGCGATTTTCCGAAAACCTTAGGGCGCGGGGGCGCTGATTATTTATCCCAAAATCCGCCTTCAAATCCACCTAACCCACCTGTACGCGCGCGCGCGGATGTGTCCGCCCCCTTAAAAAAAGAAGATAACAATGAGGATTTGGAGGGCTTTAAGCTATGACAGGGCGGGAGATATGGCGGAGGTTGCGCGCCGAGGGCGGCTATTGCTGGACACACAGCGACGGCAGCATTACGGTGCACTTCAACCGTGGATGTCGGCCGTCGCCGGAATTGGGTCTGCTAGTCCGCGCAAATGCCGGCGTGCTGCGCCAATTCGTCATTGATCTCCATGCCGGGGACCGTGCGCGCGAGGAATATGAGTGGAGGGCCCGGGGGTTAGGTTCTTCTCGGCGCGCGGCGCGCCCTGTCCCAACACGCGACGGTGGCGACACTTGTGACTGCAACGCGAAAACGAGGTTCGGAATTTCATCGGGCGGCGGCAATTCGGCGCTTTCGGCGGCGATCCGGTCGATCACAAGCGCCTGTAGCGCCGAGGAGCGCGGTTGCAATGAAATTTGTGCGGTAAATCATGCGGAAAATGACGGCACGCGTTCGGCCAGCGCGGGCGGTGGATTTGCTAATGCGCGCGAAAATCACGGCAATTTGACGGGCGCGGGTGTGCTCGTCTGAGGACAAAAACAAAAACGAAGGGGTAAAAATGAAAAAGAAGATCGAAAAGAAAAAGGCAGTCACGGGCGCGGCGGGTGAAAATTTCCGCCTTGAGACGATACCTGTCTCAACAGTTGAACACGCGCCCTGGAATCCACGCACAAAGGACGAGCTCGCGAGGACTCATCCGGCGATGGCGGAACTGATTGATTCCATCACCGCTCGCGGCGTCATTGAGCCGATCGTCGTGTGGAGTGCAGAGGATGGGCGGTTGCTTTGCATCGCCGGCAATAGGAGATTAGCTGCCGCCCGCTTCGCGGGTCTCAAGAAAATTGAGGCGAAGATTTATTTCGCGCTGACGGAGGACGAGGCGCGCGCCATCACCCGCGCGGAGAATGAGGTGCGCTTCGGCGTGTCGCCGCTCGCGGATGCTGCGCAAATCCGCCAGCTCATGGATCGCGGGCTCGCTCAAAACGAAATCGCCGCCCTCTTCGGCGTCTCAGAGGCGAGGGTCTGTCGCCGTGCAAAGCTGCTCGACCTTGTGCCTGAGGTCTTGGACGCCTTAAAGCAAAGCGGTGTCGACGCGCCCGCCCTCACGCTGGAGATCATCGCGGCGCATCCTGCCGAGCTCCAGCGCGACGCGGCGAGGTCGTTCAGCTACTGTAGCTTCAGGTGGAAGCCAGCCGAGGCCCGTCGCGTGTTTGACAATCTCACACGATTGATTGACAAAAGATCATGGGTTTTCCAGGGTGACGGCATCGCACGTTTTGAGCGGTGCAGCCATTGTGCGAAATGCACCGGCGCGCAGCCGACCCTCTTTGATCTCGACGGCGGCGATGGCGAAAATTCAGGCCGATGCCTCGACGTCAAATGCTTCGCGGAAATGGAGGCGGCCGCGCGGCAGGAGATCGTCGATGCTGCGCTTGCTAAATTCAAGGTTCAGCCGGTCGGCGCTGTGAAGTTCGCCAAGTACCAATTTTGCGAACCGTTTAGCAGCGCGGCGAAAAAGCCGTCGAAAAAGAATGATCACGCCCTCGTTTACTTTGACGAGTGCGCGCACACCGCGCACGTTCGCTGGACGCCCGATCCTTCCATAGCACGAAAAGAAAAGCAGGCGGCGCGCGCCGCACTTAAGGCGGAGAATGAGAAGATTGCTGCGGCTGGCTCTACGATACGGGAGCTAGAAGACGCTGCCGAAGAAAAAGTATATCAGTTCTTCGCAGGATCGAGCGGCGAGGACGACTGGCGAGATAGTGTCATTACCAAGCTGAAGACGCTCACGGTTGACGTGCTGGCCGAAATGCTCGCGGACGAACTGCTATCGATGGATGCTTTCAGCCGGAGCTTGTGCGAGTGCGATGCCAGATATTCCGCCTGGGCGATCAGGCATTTCCACGATCTGGCCGCTACGCTAACAGATGCGGAGCGTGCCGCGATCGAGCGCGCTGCGAGAGAGGAGGCGTGACATGAGCTTGCGGCGACTGAAACAAAGCGAGTGCGCTATCCTCCACCTTGTCCTGAAGAGTCATTGGTATCGAATGATAGAATCAGGCGAAAAGCTGGTTGAGTTCCGCGAAGCGAATCCGTACTGGTCAACGCGGATCACTAACTGGGCGTTTAGGATACAAGGCGGCAAAACGCCGGTGATCCTGTTTCGGCTCGGCTACGGACGTTTTTCGCCGCGCATGGCGTTTGTCGCCGGGCGCGGCGAGAGCGTGATATTCTCGCGGTTTTCGGCGGATAATCCCGGCAAAACGCCGACGCTCATGTCTCGGATCGTCAACGGAGGTTTTTCGCCGCGCTTCGCGGTTTTCGGCGGGCGCGGCGAGGGCGTGATATTCGCGCGGTTTTCGGCGGATGATCCCGTCCAGCACGAGGAGCTCGGGGAATTCCAGAAAGCACGCTTCGCGATTTACATCGGCGAGCGCGTGGTGCTCCAATATGATCGGCCGCCAAGAGAGAATCCGGCTCGGCCCCTTTATCAGCGCGGGAGGTTGATGATATGTCCGCGCGCGTGATCGCGTTCGTCGATCTTTTCTGCGGAGGCGGCGGGATGTCGACCGGATTCGGCGAGGCGTGCGACGAGATCGGCCTGCGTTATCGCGAGATTGCGGTTAATCATTCTAATCGCGCGGTCGAGACGATGATTGCGAATCATCCAAACGTACGCGTGCTGAAGATGGACATCGAGGCGTCTTCGCCGAGCGACATCGACGTGCAGACCATTGACCTCCTGCACGCCTCGCCGTCCTGCACGCATCACTCGCGGGCTAAAGGCGGAAAGCCGCGCGACAATCAGCTCCGCTCGCAGCCGAATGAAATCTGGAAATTCATCGATAACAAGCACGTCCGCCGCGTGACGATCGAGAATGTCCCGGAATTCGTCGACTGGGGACCGCTCACGAAGAATGGGGAGGTGATCAAGCGCAAGCGCGGCGAGTGCTTCCAGGCATGGCTGACGCAGTTCACCGCGCGCGGCTACAAATACGAGTTTCGCATCCTCAACTGTGCGGACTACGGCGACGCGACGACGCGCAAGCGCTTCTTCCTCCAGGCCGTCAAAAACGGATGCGGCAAGATTCGCTGGCCGCAGCCGACGCATGAGGAGAATCCGCAGCCCGACCTTTTCGGGCGCGAGCTGAAGCGCTGGCGCGGTGTCCGCGAATGTCTGGACTTGTCGGACTTTGGCACTTCGATATTCAACCGCGATCGCCCGCTTTCGCGCAACACGCTCCGCCGCGTGGCCGTCGGCATGTCCACGTACAACGGCATGGACTTCTTGATGGACATGCTGGGCGCGGACGGCGACGACGTTTCGCGGGTGCATCCGCTTACCAAGCCGATGCCGACGCAGCATTCCGGCGGCAACCGCTGCGCCGTGGTGCGGCCCTTCATTGTGAAGTTGAAGAAGAACTGCTGGGCGGAGGACATCGACTCCCCGCTTTCCACCGCGACCACAAAGGAAAGCCACGTGCTGTGCCAGCCCGTGATAGTGGACATGTCGCACCCCGGCGACCCAAACGACGAGCGGCGCGTCTCTGGCGGCGGCGATCCGATGAAGACGATTACGACGCGCAACAACTTTGCGGTGTGTACCCCGTTCATCATGAACAACAACGAAAACAATGTTCCACGTCCACTTGATAAGCCGCTTGTCACATTGACAACAGGCAATCACGCCTATCTATGTACTCCACTTGTCCTTGGGCAGCATGGCGGCGCGGCATGCCGACCGATAGACGATCCCTGCCCGACGATTGCGACCGCCGGGGCAATCCGCATAGCAACGCCAATCATCCTCGACATGTCGAGGCCGGGCGGACACGACAGCGGACACGTCCGCACGGCGGACAAACCGATACAGACGCTGACTACATGTGACAACGTTCAAGTCGCAACACCCGTGATTTTCGACGAGGCCGTGGGACTTCCACGCTTGCCGGACGGACGGTATATTGACATTCTGTTGCGGATGTTGAAGCCGTCGGAGCTGGCCGCCGCGCACAGCTTCCCGCCCGGATACAGATTCTCAGGCAACAGGGCCGACCAGGTGAAACAGATCGGCAATTCGATCCCCGTACAAACGGCCAAGGCAATCGTCAAGGCGATCTTCGCAAAGGAGGGCACGGCCGCATGAAGCAGCAGACATTTCTCGAAGCGGCGATGATGTGCGCCGCAAAGAAGGAAGGAGGCGCGAATGTTTAGCACGTTTCTTGACCGCGATGATTACAATCTCCCTGCGATCATCGCCGCGTTGAAAGCCGAGCGCGAAGAAGCAAGGCTCATCAAGGCAAGCATGGACTGTGTACGGTACGCGGCGCGAATCGGTCTCATCATCGACGCGCTGGAGATTGCAATGGAGAACAAGGAAGGGTGCGCGGAATGAAACCTGTACTTGACGCTTGCTGCGGTTCCCGTATGTTTTGGTTCGACGCGAAGGATCCACGCGCATTGTTTGTGGACTGCCGCAGAATGAAAACGGAGGCCATTTGGAAAAGTGCGAACGGAATGGCAACACGTTATTGCAACGTATGTCCGGATATTGTTGCAGACTTCCGAGCCCTTCCGTTTCCCAATGAAACGTTTTGGCACGTCGTCTTCGACCCGCCGCACCTTCTGCACGTTGGCGACAACGCATGGATGGCGAAGAAATACGGCAAACTTCCAAGAGATTGGAGGCCTCTGACACATGATGGCTTTCACGAATGTATGCGCGTTTTGCGACAGTTCGGCACGTTGATCTTCAAGTGGAATGAATACAACATCCCGGTGCGCGATGTTGTAGACGCAATAGGTGTGCAGCCGATGTACGGGCACAAAAGCGGAAAACAGAGCAAGACGCACTGGATGGCATTTCTGAAGATCGACAATTGTGGGAACATTCACTGCAACGGCGGGAATTGCGAACACGCGCAACTCGGCGCAGAACACCGCGAAATCGTCAAGGCCATCTTCTCAAAGGAGGGCACGGCCGCATGAAGCAGCAGACATTTCTCGACTATGACGGATTCGTCGAAAAATTCAAGCCGCGAAAAACGACGGACGACTGCTACACGCCGGCGAACATCTACAGCGCCGTCCGCGATTGGGCCGTCAGGGAATATCAGCTCGCGGGCCGCGAGATCGTGCGCCCGTTCTGGCCGGGTGGAGACTTCGAGACGTTCGACTATCCCGACAGATGCGTGGTGATCGACAACCCGCCGTTCTCCATCATTTCGCGGATCGTGAAGTGGTACGCCGTGCAAGGCATCGACTACTTCCTGTTCTCGCAATACCTGACGAACCTCGGGATCGGCGGTGGCGAGTACGGCGTCAACCACATAATCGCACCCGTGTCCGTCACGTACGAGAACGGCGCGAAAGTCGACACGGCGTTCGTCACGAACATGGGCGAATGGTTCATCCGCGCCGTGCCCGAACTGATGGACGCATTGCAGGAGCAGGAGGACATCAACGCCAAGGCGAAGACCAAAAGCCTGCCGAAGTACGTATATCCCGATTGCGTCCTGACGTCGGCGAATGTCGGCTACATGTGCAAGCACCACACGCCGTTCGGATTGCGCAGGGAGGACTGCGGGTTCATTCGGAAACTTGACGCACAGGGGAAGGACGTCGGCATCTTTGGCGCGGGGTATCTATTATCCGAACGCGCCGCCGCCGAACGCGCCGCCGCCG
>JAFUEM010000343.1 GCA_017463935.1 Kiritimatiellia bacterium | reverse complement strand
ACCCTGTCCATCGCGGCGAGCACGAGATCCGCCGCCTCGGTCCAGCCCATGTAGCGGAGCATCATCTCGCCCGAGAGGATGAGCGAGCCGGGGTTCACCTTGTCGAGGTTCGCGTACTTCGGCGCGGTGCCGTGCGTCGCCTCGAAGACCGCGACGCCCGTCTGGTAGTTGATGTTCGCGCCCGGCGCGATGCCGATGCCGCCGACGGTCGCCGCGAGCGCGTCGGAGACGTAGTCGCCGTTCAGGTTCAAGGTCGCGATCACGTCGTAGTCGGCGGGGCGCGTCAGGATCTGCTGGAGGAACGCGTCGCAGATGCAGTCCTTCACCGTGATCATGCGGCCCGTCTTCGGATTTTTGAATTCGCACCACGGCCCCTTGTCGATCAGCGTCGCACCGTACTCGCGCTGCGCGAGTTTGTAGCCCCAGTCGCGGAACGCGCCCTCGGTGAACTTCTGGATGTTGCCCTTGTGGACGAGCGTCACCGACCTGCGGTCGTTCGCGATCGCGTAGTCGAGCGCCGCGCGCACGAGCCGCTCCGTGCCCTCGAGCGAAACCGGCTTGATGCCGATGGACGCCGTCTCGGGGAAGCGAATCTTTTTCACGCCCATCTCGCCGAGCAGGAACGCCTTCACCTTCTCGACCTCGGGCGTGCCGTTCATCCATTCGATGCCCGCGTAGATGTCCTCCGTGTTCTCGCGGAAGATCACCATGTCGGTCAGCTCCGGGTGCTTCACCGGGCTGGGCACGCCCTTGAAGTAGCGCACGGGCCGGAGGCAGACGTAAAGGTCCAGCTCCTGGCGCATCGCCACGTTGATGGAGCGGATGCCGCCGCCGACGGGCGTCGTCAGCGGGCCCTTGATGGAGACGAGGCAGTCGCGGCATGCGTCCAGCGTCGCCTGCGGCAGCCACTCGCCCGTCGCCTTGAACGCCTTCTCGCCCGCCAGCACTTCCTTCCAGTCGATTTTCCGCGCGCCGCCGTAGGCCTTCGCGACCGCCGCGTTCCACACGATCATCGCCGCGCGCGTGATGTCGGGCCCCGTGCCGTCGCCCTCGATGTACGGAATGACCGGATTCGCGGGAACATTCAGCTTCCCGCCCGCAAGTGTAATCTTTTCGCTCATGGAAGGTAGTATATCACATTCCGTGTCCGCCCCTCAACCGTCCGCGCGCACCGTGGTAGTTTACTGTGGCGAATTTTCTGACCGATTCATCATGGATAAAACGCCCGATTTCCCCTTGGCATGGAAATTGCTAATCGTTGTGCATGACAACTTTCGACAGACCAGCGCTTAGAATCGAACAGCAAACTGTCCGATTACAATTTGAACATAGTGTGCAGAATATGATAAAATATACGCCTGTTGAAAGCAATCATAAGGATTGTTACAAAGTGGAGAAGAACGGAAACTTGATTCTGACGGGCTGGGGCTACGCGGAATACGTGGCCTCGGCAGCGGTCGCATTGAAGGCACTTGGCGGCAGAGCGGACGTGTACGGCGTGAGCCGCAGGCGTCTGCCGGAGTTCCTTGGCGAGCTCGCGGGGGAACGTGGAACGCCGCAATGGAAGCACATCTACCTTCTCGGCCTCTCGTTGAGCGGCGATCCTGAATCGCTCAAGGCCGCTCTTGCAAGGCTGAAAGCAAAGGGCGTGGAGGTGACGTGGATAAGTGCTCTTGAAATGCCCGAACACATCGCCGCCCTGCTTGACGGCCTCGTGAAGGTGCGCTGCTATGACGGTAGCCTTCTTGAAGCGGTCGGGCAGACGTTTGGCGTGGACGTCGAGGTGTTCATGCCCTTCCTCAAAGATCGAAAGAGAGTGTCGGCGGACGTTCGCGCCTATTTCACGCTGATCGACACGGCGCAATTCTACTACCGCAACTACCAGGACGAATCACTCTACGCCACGACCGCCCGCTATCTCGCCGGCGGCGTTCGCCCGGCGGCGTGGGAACCGGATGTAAGGCTCGCCGTCGCGCATTTCGAGCGCTATGGCGGGCGCGAGCTCATCGGCAAAAGCCGCGTGATGACGACGCTGCAGGAGCGCATCAACCGCGTCGCGAAGCACGACCGCGCGCGCGTGCTGATTCTCGGCGAGAGCGGAACCGGAAAGGAGACGGTCGCGAACCAGATACACAACAAAAGCCCCCGCGCGAACATGCCGTTCGTTCCGTTCAACTGCGCGAGCGTGACGAAAGACCTTCTGGAGGATCGGTTCTTCGGACACGAGCGCGGGGCGTTCACGAACGCCGTGGAGCGGACGGATGGCCTGTTCCTCCAGGCGGACGGCGGCACGCTCTTCCTTGATGAGATTGGAGAGATGTCGCTGGAGGTTCAGGCGCTCCTGCTGCGCGTTCTCGAAGGCGGACGGTTTATGCGCATAGGCGGCAAGGATGAGCTGAAGTGCGACGTGCGGCTCATCACGGCCACAAACCACGATCTTCCGAAACTCGTCGCGGAGGGCAAGTTCCGCGAAGACCTCTACCAGCGCCTCAACGTGGTGCAGATGAGAACCCCGTCCCTGCGCGAACACAAGGACGACATACCGATCATCGCCAACGCATGGTGGCGCAAGTTCCACGACAACGCCGTTCTCAAAGAAGAGCAGGTTGCCGCGCTGATGAATTACGACTATCCCGGCAACGTCCGCGAACTCATCAACATCCTTGACAGGGCGACCGCGCTGGAAGAGGACGATTTCGATCTTCTCATGCGCGAGCACAAGGAGATGAATGCTGCGCTTTGGGGTGGGCTGGAATTGAAATCGGGGCGCATTCCCGACAAGCTTGAGGACGCGATCCGCCTCCACGTCCGCCGCGTGTACGAGAAATACGGCCAGAATCTCACCCGCACCGCCGAAGCACTCGACGTGAGTCGGAACACGGTGAGGAAATATTTGTAGGGGATGTTTTAGACAGGATTAACAGGATTTACAAGATTATGAGTATTGATGAACTTTGCTACAAGGTTATCGGGGCGGCCATGTCCGTACACAAACACAAATACCGTGTCTACCGTTCCCCTAATCCTGTTAATCCTGTAAATCCTGTCTAAAAACCGAAAGAGGCTTTTGCAAAATGATCAAGATTATCCAGGGCGACATGACGGCACTGGAGGTGGATGCCATCGTCAATGCGGCGAACCAGGTGATGCTGGGCGGCGGTGGAGTTGATAGCGCAATCCACCGCGCCGCCGGGCCGGAGCTTTACAAGGCGTGCCTCAAGGTTCCGGAGGTGAGACCGGGCGTTCGTTGTCCCACGGGCGAGGCGCGCATCACGCCGGGCTTCAGGCTGCCCGCGAAGTTCGTGATCCACACCGTCGGCCCGGTCTATCGCGACGGACTTCACGGAGAACCGGAGAAGCTCGCGGCCTGCTACCGCAATTCGCTCGCCCTCGCGGCGGAGAACGGCTGCAAGTCCATCGCCTTCCCCTGTATCTCGACAGGTATCTATGGCTACCCGAAAGAAGAGGCGGCGAAAATTGCCGTGCGGGAGGTGAAGGCGTTTTTAGCCGCAAAGAACGCAGAGGCCGCAAAAATGGAAGTAGTCTTCTGCTGCTTCTCTGAGCGAGATGCAAAGGTGTATAACTCGTTAGTTCAATAACATATAGAAAGGAAATAAACCATGTACTACCATGTTCGTCTGGACAAAATCTTCCACGATGGATGCACTGATATGGATGCGCGAGTCGAATGGGATTTTCGTTCGCTGAAAAAGGCACTGGCGATGATCGGTCGCGAATTTGGCGCAGATGCTGCGTGTTGGCGCATCCAGGATTTAACAGATAGAACGCTTGATATCATGCGTCTTGAGAATGAACTTAAAGTGGCGTTGGAATCAACGTACCAGTTTATGGTCATGACATTCAAGGATGGTGTCTCGGCAATTGAAAAGTATGATCACTATGAGTTCTTTATTGTTATGCGGGATGAGACAGAACGTTCTCCGACTTTTTCGTTTAGTGAGACCGAAGAGGCGTCTATCACTGCGCCAGAGGTTGTTTTTGAACCGGATGTGAGAAAAGACCTCGTAGACATTTTGCGTTCGTTTGACATTACGGATAAATTTGATTATGTTGGTAAGGCATTTGAGGCAGTCCTTGAATTCTATTGCGATGAAGAAGATGTCCCATATGATGTCCGCGAATTGAAAGAGAAAAAGAATCTTGCTCCCAAAGACTATGTTGTATTGGCGGACGAATGCCAGAGTTGTGGCGAAGAACAACTTGCAGCACGATTGTATGTTGCGGCTTGCTGTACTGCTGGCGAACCTGAAAAGAGCGGCGAAGCTTTAGTCAAACTCGCTGATTTGTACATGAATTCGGAATGGCCGAGGAATGGTGGCAGAGAGTGGGATGTGATGAAGGCTGTCGACCTGCTTACGGAAGCGTTGACGCTTGGTTGTGTCAAAGAAGCCAAAGAAGCACTGGAAGGAATGCGAGAACAACTTTTTGAAGAGTACGAAGACGAACCAGACGTAGATTACTTCATCTGCAACTATCAGGCGGATGCGCTTTGCCTTGCTGCGTTTTGTCTTGCCGTCGGGGTTGGTTGGAAAAAAGATGTGCCGTCTGCAACGCGACTCTATGAGGCGGCGTTGGCACAAGGTTATGAGCGTGCGTCTTACTACTTGAAAGAGATTCACTCTGGACGCGTAAGTTGAGAAGGATAAGAAATGAATGAGACATGCTTGTCAGTATTTCAGATTGCGGAGGGAATTAAAAGCGGGGGAAGATTCTCCATTCCACCGCTTCAACGCGGCCTTGTTTGGAATGCGGCCCGAATGGAGGCTTTGTGGGATTCTGTTCTGCGTGGAATCCCAATAGGTGCAATCAGCATCCGCAATAACGAGATTTTTGATGGACAACAAAGAACGCATGCTATTAGTGTCGGTTTGAATGGCGGATGTTCCAAGGAAGATGAGGAAATTCTTTGGCTTGATCTTTCCCCTAACGGCAAAAAGCGCGTGAGGAAATTTTATTTTAGGACTACTACCTTAGCTCATCCGTGGGGTTATCAATTAAATGATGATGAAGCAAATAACCATCTTCTTGAGCATGGAGAACAGCGTGATGCAGTTGAATGGTTGAGGAATAATGGCTACGAGTGGCAGTTGAAAGATGATGTTGTGGAAAAGCCCTATCCCTTTGAATTTTGGCCTTGGACTGCGAGATTGCCTGTTCCATTTGCGGTTGTGGTTAACTTCATCAATGAGGAGAATGGTGATAATACATGGAAACATTTTCACGAATTCATACAGGAAAAATATTCTAGCAAAAACTGGGGACGTTTTTTCTTGGCTGTAAATGAAAAGGTAAAAATTGATCCAAAATATTGGGAGTGTATTGTCAGTGCCATACAAAGGCTGTCGCAATATCGGGTTCCAATAGTAAATGCAGATACTATATACGATCCAGATGATGAGGCGCTGTATTTCAAACGAATGAATGTCAATGGGAAAGAGCCTGAGACCGAAGATGTGCAGTATTCAATGTTAAAATGGCATTTGCCGTCATTGAAAAAACTGGATGAGATGGCGAGTGGTTTTAAGTCGCCAGCGGTCTTAGCCCAGTTGGCAATGCTGTATTTCAAGAATACTAAAAAGGAACGGAAACGGTCTGAATATGTAACGACTGTGAGTGATGGCTCTATCGCGGATTTTGCAGCTGATAAAGACTTTGCAAAATTTATAGACCAAGAGCTTGCTGAACTGATGCGAGGGGCAGACAAGCTTCTTAAGATTGGAGCATCAGATGGGTTGTTGCCGTGGCATCGTACACGAATGTGTCAGCGATGTTGGCAGTTGTATATGTACTTAATGAAGGCATCTGTGAATCCAGAAAAAGGGATTGACTATGCGGGTTTAGCGTTGTTAATTCGTCTTTTTGCCAATGATGCGAAATCCGTTGTGAAGACCCTCTGGACGTCAAAATCCGTTCGAGAAGCACTCCAAACGTCTCTTTGGGAGGGTACATTACGGACTCCAATTTATCCTGAAGAGTTGGCATATCTAAATTCTGAGGAAATAATTTCGGGGCGAAATTGGTTTGAGAATGTTTTAAGATGGAGTAAAACAGAAATTGGACAGCGGTGGAACGCCCTTCGCAAGGGATTTGATCATAATGGTGCTGTTGTTGAGATGTTGGGTTATTCGTGCAGGAAATTTATGAGTAAGATGTTTCATGGATATGACGCATCAGATCCGCGTTGGCTTGAACAGAATCGTCCTTGGGATTATGATCACGTTTTACCTAAGGCCTGGATTCATCGAAGATGTCGGTCCGGGTGGAGCTTCACACCTATTTGTCAGCATACTCTTTGGTCGATAGGGAACAGCGCCCCTGTTCCATATTCATATAACAGATCCAAGAATGCAAATCCTCCAGGCGAGAATTATCCGTTGGGGACAAACGAAGAACCTTTAGAGATGGGCAATGGGTTGCTGTTGGATGTTGATGCCGTAGCCGATTATACAAGGGACACATATTGGTTTGATGATTCAAGAAATGAACGGAAAATTAAGGCATTTGTGAAAACCACAGCGAAGCGTTCATGGCGAGTTTATTCGGACATGTTTGAGACTCTCGGAATGAGGGAACTTTTGAATTTAAGACTTTTTGATCCCGCGCGTAATGAAATTCTATTTCGTGTAGCAAATATGCTTGGTGGCGAATTGTACGTTGTAAACAATGGGCGTAGAATTTTGTTAAAAGGAGAAGTGACTGATTGGGAGTATCTTCAGAGATTTGTCAAGAAGATACAATTGAGTGTCGCTATCGGTAGGTTCTGTGTTTGTTATGAGACAGATGAATTGGATGGTTTAGTTGGATGGATAGGCATTCGATGTGGCAATGACACGTTAGAAAAGGATCATTCTTTACAGAAATCGGTAGAGCAGGTGCTCGATGAAGAGCATGAATGGTTTGTAAATGATCCAGAATGGTATGCTTATTGTGATGTTGAGGGGATGGATGAGGCGGCAATTACAAGTAAGATGCGAGAATATATTGATAAGACAAGGGCAATTTCTGCTGGGAACAATATTAATGTGGGCAAATGATCTCCTTTCTCTCCAATCGCTCTATCTACGAATCCGTCATATGCGGGGTTGTGCCGCAGGCGAAAGAGCGGTTGTGGATCGCCACCGCAGACATCAAGGACATGTACGTCGATGCGATAACCGCCGAACGTAGTGAGGGCCGAGCGAAGCGAGGGGATAGCCGAGGCGCAAGCCGAGTGCCGAGCGGGCGGGAGATGGTGCCGTTTTTGGCGGAGCTGGACGGGATGGTGAAGCGCGGGGTCGAGGTGCGGCTCATCCACGCGAAGGATCCCGGACCGAACTGGCGCGACGACTTCGACCGATATCCGACGCTCTGGACGGCGATGGAGCGGATGCTCTGTCCGCGTGTGCATTTCAAGTGCATCATCGTCGACGGTGTGAAGGCGTACTTTGGTTCTGCAAATCTCACCGGCGCGGGGATGGGCGCAAAGTCGGAGAAGAAGCGCAATTTCGAGAACGGCGTTCTCACCGACGACCCCGCACTTGTCGAACCGCTTGTCGAGCAGTTCGACTCCGTCTGGCGAGGAGCGTTTTGCCGCGATTGCGGGCGGCGCGAACATTGTACCGATCCGGTAGTGTAATCAGTTTTTGAGCATCAGGTAATATATTGAGCGGTGGAAGAGCGCGGTATACGACTTCCGCCGCTTGATTTTGTGTTGGCACGGATATTGCTATATGTGATGGTGTGAAAACGAACACGAACAACATGACGAAACCATGCTTTGGGCCACAACGCTGGATGGTGGTAGTAGTCTCCTTTCTCTTGGCAGGGAATCTATCGCCGTTCGGAATGAGAGCGTTAGATAATCTCAATGTAGAACCTCCGTGGTCTGACATCACTTTGGCGATAGTCCTATTTGCGATTAGCGGGATAATCTATTGCTTGATTTGCCCAAAGAGGAGAAAGATGATATGACAGAGACGAATGCGACAAGTGAATACTGCTGCACATGTCAGAGCTGGCATGGCATCAGAAAGTATGAGCCAAGGCGGGGGAAGGTGAAGTACGAGAACCGCGCACCCGATACGCCATGCAACATGAACTACCGCAAGCCAGGCGCATGTCCCAAGGGCAATTGCCGTGGATATGTCCGCTGGGTTGAGTTGGGATAGATTCTCCCGCAGAGACGCCGAGCCGCAGAGATGAAAGTAAAACTCTGTGCCTCTGCGTCTCTGCGGGAAACTAAGACATGAGAGCGTGTATATGGCAAATGATGAAATCACGCTATTTCAGCGGTCGATAGAGACATGCGCCGATCCGGCGGAAATTGCTCGGAAGGTGAAACTGGCGTTCAAGCGGATGCCGGGGGAGATGGCGCTTGCCTGTTTCGCCAAGGCGATGACGGCGGAACTGCCGCATCCGGTAAAGGTGGCGGCGTGGGATGCCGTCCGCTACTCGCACATCTGGTGGGGCGTAGATGCAGTGCTGCAGGGGGCGGTGATGGAGAACCCGGTTGTGCAGCAGGCGTTCGCCGACGCCGTGCCGATGAGACGATGGATCGTAGCGAATCGGCTTCCTGGCTGGGAGATTACGCAGATGACGGTAGATTTCTATATCGGCATGGGTTTTGATTCATCGCAATATTCCCCCTTGCAGATGCTGATATACATTCTGACATCGTATGACGATGATTTGATTGCGGCAAAGTGCTTGGACGGGTTGACTGAAAAAGAACTGGCGTTCGTCGATTGCCACGGCAACAACCTGCTCTGGTATCTCACCTATCGCGACGACCGAAACGCCGCAGGCGGTTTTGCCTGTCCGAAAACCGTAGCCGCGTTGCTGGAGTGCGGCGTCGATCCCCTGCGCCGCAACCACCTTGGCCTTTGCTGGAACGACGTCGCCCGGCATGTGGTAAGGCCGGAGGTCTTCCCCGCAAGTCTCTAGGTGAATTTCAAGTTGTGTAACTGACTAACTTTTTGCTAACATTCGTTTATCGAGAAAAAGGAGGAAATAAAAATGGGAAAACAGAGTTTCAAGATCGTGCTGGGGCGCGACGAACAGGGCGGGGACATCGCCGTGGATCTGGCGGCGTTGCCGCATCTGCTGATTGGCGGCTCAACCGGATCGGGCAAGTCCGTGTGCATCAGATTGATACTGTCGCAGTTGATGCGCACGAAGTCGCCTGATGAGGTCAAGTTCATCATCTACGACGAGAAGTGCATCGAGTTCAGACGGATGGGGAATTGTCCTTATCTGTTCAAGCCGGTGGTCACCGATCCACAAGCGCTTTTATCGGTGCTTGAGGCGTTGCGAGATGAGCTTGAGGATCGCACGCAGGCAATCATGAACGGGGACCCGGTGCCGCGTATCGTGGTGGTTGCGGACGAATATGCTGGGTTGATGGTAAGCCATAGTGAGAGGGCCGAACCGCTGCTTGCCAAAATGCTTGTGTTAGGAAGGGCTGCTGGGATTCATTTTGTCTTTGCTACGCAAAGACCAGATGAAGTGGTTATGTCGCCGCCTCTGCGCTGCGGCTTCCCCGGACGCATCGCATTCAAGGTGGCTTTTGAAGAGGATTCGCGCATGATCATTGACGAGAACGGCGCCGATCGCCTGAACGGCAAAGGCGATTTTCGGTTCCGCGATTCGACAGGCCTGCATCGCGGCCAGGCACCGTACATTTCCGACGAAGATTTCAAAAGCTTGTGCGCGCCTTGACGTGAAAAAACGAATATGTTAAACTATGGACATTCAAGGTCATCCGTGATGGCCTTGAACACCTGTATCAAAAACCTAACTCGCGGCGGCTGCCACAGCCCGATGAGGCAAAAGTGAAGATGAGGCAAAAGTGAAAAGGAATTAAAGCATGACGGTAAAAGAGTTGAAAGCGAAGCAGATGGAACTCGATGACTTAATCAGGAAACAGGCGAAGAAATGTGGATTGACAACCAATGGGATCGACCCAATTTTTGACGGCATTGCTGATGAGGAAGGTTATCTAAATTCAAGATTAAAAGTAGCATGGGTTTTAAAGGAACCCTATGATGATTTTGACATAAATGGTAAGCCTTGTGGTGGAGGATGGTCTTTGGTAAAAGATTGCCTCTTAAATCATGATGAGAATTGGGTAACTAAAGATGGACGGAAGCAATGGACTAATCCTGTATGGCAAAAGATGGCATATGTTATGTATGGGTTCCGGCATGGTCAACATTGGAATGAAATGGAATGGATCCGCAACAATCCAAGCATGATGGATGAAATCAAATCAATTGCATGGATAAATGTTAGTAAGATGCCGGCCTATACAAATAGTTGTAATGGTAATTATCGATATCAATACGAGACTGTATGGAAGGATATTGTTAAAAAACAGTTTG
>JAFUEM010000342.1 GCA_017463935.1 Kiritimatiellia bacterium | reverse complement strand
CCGAGAAACACAATAGGCCGCCCTTTCGGACGGCCATCGACTTCAGACTTCGGACTTCCGACTTCCGGTGACTCAAATGCGGAGGCGACATGCGCCAGCGTCTCGTCGCTTGCCAGCACATCGTCGGCGTTCAAGATTCCAACGACATCGCCCGTCGCCATCTTGATGCCCTTGTTGATGGCGTCGTACATGCCCCTGTCCGGCTCGCTGATCCAGCGGAAGGTACACCGCTTGTTTTGAACGCAGAGCCGCAGAGGCGCAGAGTCTTTTAAATGTGCCGAACACGTAGCAGGCTCAATCTTTGCCGCATACTCCTTTATTACATCGACCGTGCCATCGGACGAGCCGCCGTCAACGACGATGTACTCGACATCTACGCCCTTCTGCGAAAGGACGCTCTCAATCGCCGTCCCAATCGTCTCCGCGCTGTTGTAGCAAGCGGTTATAAGTGAAATCTTCATTTGCAAATCCTCTCTATCGCCTTTTTCAGCAACTCCACTCTCTCCGCATCAGTTCCGTCTCGGTACCCCTTCAGGCAAACCAACCGCCCACCGTATGAATTTCCATCTTCCCACGCCGGAGCACCGTCTGTGGTAATGACTCTCTTCCCGCGCTCGAGGGCTTCGGCGACGACACGTCCGAAGTTCTCAGAAAGCGTTGGTAGCACAAGGACTTCGCACCATTGCCACACGCGTTCAAGTTCCTCGCCCTGTGCGTCAGAGACAATCCGCAACTCGACATTAGGTAGACCAGCTACGGCCTGTTCAAGATATTCAATGCCTTTTAAGGGATGCTTGCGCCCAAGATACAGCAAATGTACTGGATTGGAAATGTACTGGATTGGAAATGATAAAATGGGTCTGACTTGTTTTATCATTTTGCGGCAGGCAGAAAAAGCGCTTTAGATTTGTGAGTTCAATTTTCCGTGCCCCTGGTTCGTATTCTCTTATCCATTTTGCTTCTGCTTCGCATGTAGCAAGCAGCACATCAGCCCTTCGTAGCATACGATGTTCAAAGAATGATACAAGTTTCTTCTTCCACCCGTGATATGCTCTACGCACAGGGTCATAGCTACCAGCCGGACGAATGTACAGCTTTGCGCCAACCGCTTTCGCCTTCTTCGCCACCCGCCACAACACCGGCAGCCACGCGCCATGTATCATTACAACATCGACGCCAGCAACGATCTGGGCGTGGATATTCGTCAAGCTCGAATCATCACCCCGTGCAAGCTCTTCATTGACAAACTGCCGCGCAGTATTTGCCATCCCGTTCCAGGACTGTAATCCTGCGCAAAAGTGGACAACTTTCATTCTGCTGCCATATTGTACTTTCGACCGCTCAATCTCATCGAATCAAATTTACGCTTCACCCAACTCCCATCCAATACCGAAGCTATTCTGGTAAGATTGCGCCAAAAGTGTTCATGTCTAATGCCGAGCTTGCACATCAAGTGCGCTCTCTCCGCCCTATGTTCATCGCGATTTTTCCCTCCCATCGTCTTTGATTCATCATGTACGCGAAACCCCCATACATAACCGCCTAGCCCGACAAACCTCTCGCCCGCCTTCGCCCAGCGCGTCCAAAGATCAATGTCCATCACATACTTAAGCTCAGCGTCAAATCCGCCGCGCTTCTCCCAAAGCTCACGGCTGAAAAACGCACTCGGCCCTCCCGTCCAGACACTCAGATTCTTCCGAACCAACTACGCCACTTCGCATCCGTCCTGACATCCTTCACAATCCCTTGTTCGTCGATATAAACAGTATCTCCTACTACCCAATTAATCCTGTCAATCCTGTTAATCCGGTCCAAAACTTTCTTCAGCGCACCAGGCAGCAGAACATCATCGGCATTCAGCCAGAACAGCCACTCGCCCTTCGCCTTCTCAAACCCCTTGTTCAGCGCATCGCTCTGTCCGGCATCTGGCTCCCGAATCCATTCCACACCTCGCAAATCCACCACTCCCAACTCCTCCACTCCCAACTCCTCCGTCCTGCACAATGATCTCCAAGCCCCTGCGCTTTAAGCGAATCGATAGCTTCGCCAAAGAAAGGTCTTCAGCAGCGGCAACGTTGTATCCTTCGCATAGTCGCCAGTCGCAATAATCTTACTCGCCTTCCCCGCCTTGAACAATCTTGCCGCCTGCCAGACGCGATCGGCGCTTGTCGCCATCTCTGCATATGAACTCGTGTTCGTCTCGATGCCCATCGAACCACCCAGCAGCACTATTACGTCCGCTTCGGGGAACGACTCCACCATCGGCACCCTGCCATCCACCAGAAACTCCTTCTCCAACGGCACGCCGACAATCCAAGTCATAATCGGCGTCATCCATTGCCACAGCCATGCGACAGTCAGCCAGCCGAGCCACTTCGCCACGCGCTGCCGCTTCAGCCGAGCGCAAATCAACGCCCCCGCGCCGCCAATAATCGCAAGCCCGACGGGGCTCACCACACAACCTATTAATTTATGTAGTACATATCTGCTCAACTCAAACTGTCACGGCAGATATTTTACCATTTCCTGATGAGTTGGAGCACCGAAAACTGAGGCGTCAAAACCATCCGCGGCACCGGCTATCACCTCTCCCCAGACTACCTCACACGCGCCCCCCTCGGCACTTGCTAATCTTCATGAATTCCAACAAGCCTAATTGTCATCTCCGATGGAAGTCCGTTTGTCAGCGCATTAACATCCGCGGCCTTGTCAACAGAAAGTAATGCGTCTGCAGCATTGAATCTAAACGCATCCCTCAATGAAATGACGTCAGGAATTTCCGGGCCGAACAATGCCGACCATACATTTGTGGATCTTTCAAGACCAGATGTCGGTGCAATCGGAATCGTATTCGTGGCAATGGAATAAATCTTCGCATACTCTTCACCCAAAGCCAATGACTGCATCAGAACAAGGCGAGCCCCAAAGAACCGCCAGTCTTTTGGCCTGTTTGCATATTCGCGCTCTATAGCCCACAGCAGATTTGTCGCTTCCACACGAGCCAAAGTGTCGTGTTCCGTTTCCGCACGCTCAAGAAGCACTGCAGACTTAAGCAATCTACACTCAACCAGTTCGTCGCCATTGGTTGTTGCCACAATGAGCGCATTGATTTGATTCATGGAGCCCATCCTCTCCAGATAATTTGTAGATGAAAAGTCATGAAGAATGCTAGTCATCTGTTCGTGATAATTGACCTCTGCAGGCAGCGCGAACACTGCGCAACAAACAGCCAATACTGATAGGAATTTAACTTTCATAGATTTATTTCCTCCACGATCTCCAGATATTTACTGCGTAGATTCCATCCTCGACCGTCTCTCCTGAAATATCTATACTCGATCTTTCCACCTTGCAGAAGCCGTATTGCACAGGCATTGCGACCATTCATATTATCGTTTGCCCGCATCCATGCCGCCACGTCACCAAGTGAACTCCTATTCGCGCACCAGCTATTGATGATTTGCACACCGCCTTGGTTGTCAAGCGGCGCCTTCCAGCAATATCCGAGAAGCGCACTTGCGCCTGATAATGTTGCCCATTTTAATCCTGGGCTCGCTGAATGACTTGCCGGATTTGAATAATGATTTCCCTTGTCGCCGATGTCCAACACCGAACATCCGGCAAAAATGACCGTCTCAACATCCCTCCAATGGTTTGTCACGTCCGCCGGCACCGCAACGCCGTAAAGCCTTCCGGTGTCATGCTCGCCATGCCCCGAATAGTAGAACACATCGGCCTGCTGCTGGCACTGCTTCTTCGTAGAACAAGACGCTCCGCACGATGCCATAAGGCAGCCCGTCCCTGCCGCCTGAACGGTCTTGAGGTTAAACTCGCCCTCGGGTATCTGCGCGTCGGCATTGCCGCCCCATCTTCCGCGCGCCCGTCCATAAAGTCGACCCGTCGTATTCTCATCAAAGCAGTCGCTGTCTATCCTGTCACTTCCCGCGTCGGGCCCATTTGCCATGTCAACCGAGGTCTTGGCGACAATTTCATCATCGGCATTGCGAATAATGCCATTCGACTGGAGCCAGGCGGCAGCAACCGACACGCGAAAGACGTTCTGCCCTTGCGAAGTCGTAGTTGTCGCGCTTATGGGAATCGCCGCACCAGCTATATCGTGCGCTCCGTCAAAATCGACATAATACGATTTGAGCCGGATTCTCCCGCCAAAGAGCCCTACAAAGGCGGAGACTGTCATCTCAGAACCGCCGACAGTCGCCTTCACAATGACAGACTCTCCGACTATCACAGGGTATTTCCATTCAATGGCGTTGCCAGAAGCGTCCAGTATCTCAAGACTGACGCCGCGACTTTCAATCTCGTCAATGCTCGCCTGGTCTTCATAATAGCAACGACATCTCCCCCGCCAGGAGAACGGATACGAATACCCTTCCCATTTTGCGGCACCCGAAAGCGAATGTTCCGAACCGCCGCAGAGACATTGCAGGGAGCAACCCCACGAGAAACCAATCTCGTTCGTCACGCACGAGCAGCAACCGCCTGCGATGTTAAGGATTCTCGGGCCGACATCTATTGGCGAAGTGTGTGCAACATAGCTGTCGGAACCGCCGCGCATCTGAACCCGCTCAAACGGCAACTCCAACGGCAAAGAAACGGTTAATCGGTTCGCGTCGTTTGTCACGATCTCCGCGTATTCGCTCGACACGGCAGAGTAGTCAATCGGCAAGTTGCTATCGACTGCGTATGTCGCGCCAGCGAGAAGCGGGATGTGACAGACTTGGTTTGTCCGCGCAATGATCACATGGTCGCCAAGGTCGCTCGCTCCATCGCAAGTGACGCGGATCGCCGCAACGCCGAGAAGCCCAGTTACCGAAAGATCAAGCCAGTAGTAGGCATCGGGATTCGCGTTTGGTGGCAAGCCGTTTGCCGCGTCAAAGAAATCTCCGTCGTAGCTTGCCGGGTTCGCGTCTCGCTCGTTATGGATTCCATCATCATCCCAATCGTCGGGGTTGATGCGGCGGCAGACAGTCTCGACATCGTTGGAGCGTGTCAGGAAATCGCCATTGGGGGAAAGGATGATCTGCGCGTTGACGGGGCAGTTCGTGTCGCCGCCGAGGAAGAAGCTTTCCCATGTGAGGATGCGGACCCCGTCTTCGCCATCAAGCCGCCACAGTCGGCTTTGTTCTGGAACGGCAGACATTGGAACGCCAACGGCGCAGATTTCGTGCGCGGCATCGTGCGGAGCCGGGCGTATGCGACCATCGATGAAATACCAAAACGACGAAAACGCCTCGTCGTTTGTGCCGAGCGGGAACGACCAATTGGTAGGGACGAGCGTCCCGCTCGTCCGCAAAACGCCGAAATCAACCACATTGTTCCCGAACGACGATGCCGCGCCGTGGATGTGCCAGTTCCCGACAAGCGCTGCGTTCGTAGGCATCGCATACGAAACCGCCGCATTAGTCGTAACGCTCTCCACTCGCCACCCGCGCATAATGTCATCAATAGTTGTCTGGACAGGATTCACAAGGCTTATAAGATTACCAATCCCCACCAATCCTGTCAATCCTGTCAAAAAACTTCCACTAGGTTGCATCTGCGGCTGATTCATATTCGGCGGCACATTGTTCGTCTTCTGCGCGGTAAGAGTTGCGACAACTGCCGCTGCGGCAAACCCCAGCAAAAGCGAGCGCGGCAACCGGCGAAGTGCCCGCAGACCAACAACAGCGGCGTATGCAGCCGCAACAGCGAACATCGCCATTACAGTGCAGTAGCCAATATATAACCAATCCACTATCACTTCATTCCCCAAATCCACCCATCAATCTTCTCCCTATGTCCCCTGCCCAACCCACCACGCGCAGTTCTTCCGTGTCACCCATTGAAATCACATAGTTATCTTCTACGGAAGGAAACGTCCTTCTGTAGAAGATAACCCCTTTCATCTGTGGATAAATCCACTTTCGTCGTTAGCCCCGCCAATCTGTGGAATCACGACTTGTCTTCCGGCTTCAATTTCTCACATGTCTCTTCCACATTCGCATGAACAAGAGTCATGCAACGCGCAAGCACAAGTTCTGCGCCATCCGCCCGGTTGTTACAGCACTCGCATAATGGCGCTATAAACACCCGCTTATCATCTGAACCCTTTATCATCACATGACATCCTTCTATCTCAGCAAGCTTTCCATTTTTTGTCTTTCCAGTGCAACCAGCAACCGCACAATCCCCAGCCCCAGGGGCATTCTTATCGCTTAAAGTCTCCCAATGCCTTATCCATGGACCGCAATTTGGGCATTCCCTGCTTTTCTTTGCCGTTCCATTTCGATTGATCAATACAGTCCCCGCAGGAACAAATTTCTGCGAGAAAATCTTGATTATCTCGTTAGCAACCTCATCATTTTGATTTTCCATTTGGCACCTCCATTTCTTGGATTATTCTTATGTTGTGACCGCACTCGCAGTCAGCGGGAAAGTTAGAAAAGAATTCCTACAAGTTTCTACAAAATCGCAGGAAATTTGACAAGACAAGAATTGGTCTTTTATGCTTGCAATGGCAATAGTATCCTATTTGCGCCGACAATATCAATGCAACCTTGCGCTCTTTCTCAAACTCGCGCCACACGCCTGACATGAAGATTCGGTAGGTCATACAAGTTATGCGTGGTGGACAATTTTAAGAGCAAGGTTCACATAAGTTTTCAATTCTATTGGATCTGGAACATCTGCAGAAACGCCTGTAACCCGATGATGGAAACGCTGAGTATATGCGTTAACATCTTCCAAGTCTGTTACAAGACATTTACAAGGCGCCATTACATCATGTATTTGGGCGTTTTTGATACAGCTTATCATATCACCAAGCCAGACTTTCTCTCCAAAATTCAATGGATACTTATAGTGAAGATATGTTTCCAATAGCGGCCTAATCCGTCCAACGACTTCTTTTAGTTTATCATGATAAAGATCTGGATTGTCCGCATAACCTGCTAGTTCCATATAATCCGTTTCATACGATTTTGATGGCAACTGCGGAAGTTCGCCATGCTTCAACTCTATTGCAGAACCCATTTGAGGAATCTCAAATGCCCGAATCTCATTACGTGCAATACCCTTGTCGGACATAAACATCTGAACAAATTCAATATTATGTGAGAGCAGGAAGAATTGGGAACACGCGTTTGCTTTCCGCTTTAGCAGACTAATTGTCTGCGATTGTCTACTACGGTCTTGATCGTGATATGGATCATCAATAACTACAATTGCGGAAGCAAGATTAGAATCCGTTTCCAACTTGGCCAAAAAGAACGCCAAGGCCAAGGCGCTACAGTCTCCACCACTTAAACTATTTGAAAGAGACAGCCGCGATGGGTCATCAGCCGCCCCAGATGAACAGTCAACTTGTGCTGACTGTCCATTAGCTGAGATTTTTATAGACAATTGCCCCGACGCCACACCTCCTCTCAAATTGACACCATCGTTTCCAACAGTAAAATTGACTCCAAATACGCCAAGAATTTCATTAATCTTATCTCCAAATGAATCAAATATCGACTTAGACTCTTCTTTTAGAGCATCATTAGCTTGCGTCTTCGCATCTTGAGCGGCTTGCTTGGCTAATAGCGCACTATCATATTCCTGATAAGCGCTAACAACACTTTTCTCATAACGTTTCTTCTGTAGTTCTAACAGACTTAACTCTTTAGTAGAATCGTCAATGTTGATGGTAGCAATTGACCGTTGGAACTCCTTTATTTGCGCATTGGCTACATCAATAGCATCGTTATATGCTGTAATACACGATTGCATACTGCCAAGTGAATCTAATGCAACAATCTCGCTTTCAAGCAGGGGAACTGCAATGGTCAGATTACTTTGCTTCCGCGCTATCGCCGCCAATGCCACACGAAGAACCCGTGAATAGATCCCTTTAATGGCTTCAACATCAAACGATGGCAATGCAATCGACAAGCCACAGGCATCTTTCCACCATGAAACGTCTCCAGAATTTTGTTTTGCAACATTAACTAATTCTATTTGTGCCTTATCCCCCATACAACTTTGAAAAGCAGATCTAACACCACTTCGACGATTTTCTTGTTGTTTCAACGCCCCAGAAAAGAATACTTTATATGTTGTAAATAAATCAACATGAGACATAACCTGCCCACAGTATGGGCATAGTGTCCCAGTTTGAGCCTCATATCCTTGTTTTATCCAGTCAACAGACAACTTTTTAGGATCTGAACATAGAGCAAGGTGTTCTTTGATTTTTCCTTCCGCAGTCAACGCCGCGTCATCAAGCGTTGTCGACAAAACACTTTCCAAATCACTTTTTGCAATTGACGGCATTGCTATCTTTTGCATCAACCCATGTTTACGAATCTGATCGGCCTTGGACTTTTTATTTTTATCAGCAGTAATACGCGCCTTGAGTCCCAATATCTTAACATCAACATCATCAACTTTCTCAAGTGTTCTGAAGGTATCTATCTGCTGACCCGCCGGGATCAGAGCTGAAAGCACAGATGCACATCGCGAAACAGCCTCTGTTGCTCTAGTAAGTTCATCTCCTGCTTTTTGAACAGCCCTATTAAGTTCAATTGCTTTTGGCCCTAATGCCAGACTATACACATTTCGCTTCTGCTCAACACCAATTTGGCCACCGACAATCACATTATCCTTGACAAATCGTTGGTCAAAAACAAGAATGTGCGATCCATCAAGTGGACAATTCCATTGTCCATTATTAAATACCAGATGCTGATTATTATCGGAAAGCAAGTCAATAAGCGGTTCCGCCTCTCCGCCAATCCTCTTACGTCCAATAACATACGATGAATTTTGTGTATCCAACGATCTGAGAACGTCGCACAGTGTTGTCTTTCCGCAAGCATTTAGAGCATATATGACATTCACCTTGCTAAACTCACCATCATTACCGCTTGATGACCTAAGCTTCTCGAATCGACCAACGTTTTCTAGTTTAATGATTCTTTTTATCATTTCATCACTCCTTCTTAGAGAAAAATTCCATGACCTTTCCTCAATCTACACGTTCTACATGTTCTACACGGCTATTTCTGGAGCGGCGTCCAGAGGCCGGTTTCCGAGATCTGTTCAAGGATGAAGTCGCAGTCCAAGGGCTTGTGCGAGATCTGGGACTTCGCCCTTTGCTCCTGAAGGACGGCGTCGGTCTGTTGCGGCAGAAATTCGTCGAGGTAGTACACCCACCCGGACCGAAGGTTGGAGCACAGATTCGTGAGCGACGGCTCGCTTACGGAGTCCAATGCGCAGACAAGGCGCTGTATCGAGTTTGACATAGCCTGGTAGTCCGAAAACAATATGTCGTACGAAACCATGAGGTGCGAGGCGACGAGGTCGTTCGTGTTCGCCGCCAGACGCTGCTGCGCCAGCTCGTAGACGTTCGTCCAGTTGCCCTGATACCAGTCGTTCGTAACAGCGTGATAGTTGTCCGCCGACGGGGCCGCATGCGCGAACGCCGAGAGCGAGAATGCAATTGCCGCGATTGTATTCTTCATGTCGTTCCCTCATTGCTGATTCACCGGCGTCCACATCCCGTTGTCCCAAAGGAGCTTGAGCCACCTTTTTTCGGGGATCGGCTTGTGGGGAAGGCTCGCCTTCGGCAGTTCTGCACGCCGCATCTCCTCCGTCACGTTGGGCAGCACCTGGTCGCGGAACGCCACCATGACCGGACGCAGCCTCTGGAAGTCGTTGCTGAACGCGGCGTTCGTCACGGCGTCGGAGAGGGCTATGGTCCGCGTCACGGAATTGGACAGCGTCGGGATGTCGGCGAAGCAGATGTCCCAGCTCAGCTTGAGATAAGCCCCCACAAGGTCGTTCGTGTTCGCGGCGAGCCTTGCCGATGAGAGTTCGAGCACGTTCGAGAAGTTCCCGTTGTACCAGTCGTTCGTAACGGCGTGGTAGCTGTCCTGCGAAGGGGCAGCCGCGGCCACCGCTCCGGCCATCGTGAAGAGCGCCGCCAGCATTGTCGTTTTTCCAGTCATTTCCTTGTTCCTTTCTTTTCGAGTATCCATTGTCAATGCCCGTCCCCGACGCGCTGCGTCGTGAATCCGGGCGAGATGAAGTTGAAGTTGAAGTCGATGTCGGGCATGAATGTCGTGTGGTTGTCGGTCGGCCTGGCGTTCGGCCACAGCCGCCTTTCCTTCACGTCCGCGCCTGCCCAGACGTTCGTGGCCATTGCCTGCATCGTCTCGTCGAGGTCGGCTCCATCCGCGACGGCAGTCCCTGCATCCCAGCTCGCCGATCCGGCATCGTCGTCCCATGTGCCGTACCTGTAGCGGGCAAGCCACCGGGAGAGCGCAAACACATTGATCCTCTCCGTTTCGTATGCAACGAGAAAATTCGAGAGCTTCGCGACGCGCATGGGCACTCCGCGGAATGTCGCCACGGCACCCATGCCCGAAAGGTCGTTGACCTGGTTGTAGTGCCACACCGTCGGTGCCAAGGCGGAGTCCACTCGCCCGAGGTAGTCGCCGACGCCGTTGTCGTTGAACCATTCCTCGCCAAATGAAATGGTCTGCCGCTCAAGGTACGTGTAGTGCGAAAGCAGGTGCGCTATCGTCGCGTCCACGTCCACCATGCCGGAGGCGAACACGCCGTCGATGCTCGCTCCTGAGAGCGGAAGCACCACGTTGCCCTCCGTCCAAGGGGAGCCGTCGCAGCGGCCCCTGAAGCGGTATACCCCTCCCTGCGTGGGATTCACGAATTGCGCCGCAAGCCCGCCCCCGTGCGAGAACGCACCGCTCATCTGCGGCTTCGCCTCGATGACCTCCCAGTCGCAGGGAAGCGACGATCCGTTCACCCCCGTCGGCGCGAGGACAAGGTTCATGTCCACGGTGAAGTTC
>JAFUEM010000341.1 GCA_017463935.1 Kiritimatiellia bacterium | reverse complement strand
GACGCACGGCTTTGATCCCGCATCCGTTCGGACGGCGCATGAGGTTCTGACGGCGCGTGACCTGTTTGACCGCTTCCTGCTGCGCGGACATCCGCTGGCGAATACCTTTTATCGCACAAACGCTGTGGTGGACGTTCGCTTCGATGAACGCATGGGGATCTTGGCCGAAACAATGTTCGGGCTGGACATGATGCTGAAGGTCAATGAAGCGGCCAGATGCGCTTTTAGCGGTTGTCGTCACCCGGGCTTGCAGGGGAGCGGCGTGGCGGCTGCGGGCGAAGTGTTGCGTTTCGTGGAGGCGCTGGGCCGCTGGTACGCGACGGGGGCGGGACGCTTCTCTCTCTGCGGCGCGCTGCCGTTTGTCCGCGAGCGCGTCCTTGCGCGGGTCAACTATCTGATCATGGGCCTTTTCAAATCCAACGTGGAGCGCGTCTTGCCGACGCGGGCGATCGCATGAGGAAGTCGCGCGGAGTGCTACGGTTACGGTACGATGATTTCCAGGTCAGGGTAGAGGCTGGAAAAGTCCTTTGGATTGCGGATAATCAAACCGCCGTACTCGACGGCAAGTGCTCCAACTCATTCAAAAAAGGAGATATCGCGGATTATGGCGTTTGGTTTTGGCCGGCGGGCTGTGTTAATCTGTATGGATTTTGCCATAAAGTTGAACGTGGGACGGTAGCCTATTCGTGGTTTGGCGAGCCATGGAAGATGCGGATGAGCGTGCCGTGTGGCGCGGGCACGAGATATTTGGCGGATTATAAAAGGGAATGGAGGGGCGAATGATTGATGTTGAGAGATTTGTCGCGTGCTTGAAAGAGGGCGGAATCGGCTTCTTTGCAGGTGTTCCGGACTCTCTATTGAAGTCGTTCTGTGCATACGTCACGGACCACTGCGGCGAGAACCATGTGATTGCCGCGAATGAGGGCGGGGCGGTTGGCCTTGCCGCCGGACACTATCTTGCGACTGGCAATCCTGCGCTTGTCTATATGCAGAACTCGGGACAAGGCAACGCTGTCAATCCGTTGTGCAGTCTTGCCGATCCTGATGTGTATTCTATTCCGATGGTGTTGCTTGTCGGATGGCGCGGCGAGCTGGGTGTGAAAGACGAGCCGCAGCATGTCAAGCAGGGCAAGGTAACGATTTCGCTCTTTGAGACGCTGGGCGTTCCGACCGGGGTTTTGCCAGACGATGAGGTTGCGGCATTGGAAGTGACGCGGAAAATGGTCGAGAAGGCGAAAGCGGAGTTGCGCCCTGTTGCGCTCATCGTCCGTAAGGGGCTCTTCGCCGAATACAAGCTCCAGAACAAGAAGCCCGACATCGCGGCACTCCCGCGCGAACAGGCGATTGAAGGTGTCCTTAGGGCACTACCTAAAGATGCGGTCGTTGTTTCGACAACAGGCATGATTTCGCGTGAGGTCTACGAAACGCGCGAGCGGCTTGGGCAAGACCATTCGCGCGACTTCCTTACAGTGGGTTCGATGGGGCATGCGTCGATGATCGCGATGGGAATTGCGAAGGCGCAGCCGAGTCGCAAGGTTTTCTGTCTTGATGGCGATGGTGCATCGATTATGCAGATGGGCAATATGGCTATTGTCGGACAGAGTGGCTGCTCAAATCTTACGCATATCGTATTCAACAATGCTGCACATGATTCTGTCGGTGGACAACCAACAGTCGGATATGACATTGATCTGCCGAGGATAGCAGAATCGTGTGGATACAATATCCTTGAGCCACCAACAAGTCAGTTCTATGGTCAGGAGTTGAATGCGGATGCTGTGGCAGAAGCGGTGAAGTTTTCATTGGATCATGTCTGCAAGGGAGAATATTCAGGATTCTCCGCCTGTCCGAACTTCATGGAGATTAAAGTCGCGAAGGGTGCACGTAAGGACCTCGGTCGCCCCAAAGAGCCGCCGCAGGTCAACAAGGCGCTTTACATGAAGACTCTGGGGGGTATTTGAACCACGGAAGACACGGAAATGGAGAATCAGAATTTAACAATAGGTAAAGATGCAGCTTTGAAGGCGCTTGCCGCATTTTGCAACGGCAAGTCGCACATTGTGCTTGTGACTGACGGCGCGGCTTACAAGCTTTGCGGTGCTGAAGATTTTATCTCTGCGTCTCTGCGCCTATGCGCTAATATGCCGGCAGTCACTCACTTGGTTGTGCCCAATGCCAATCCAAAGGTTGAGACGGTGCAGGCGTTGTTGAATGGCATTAAAGGTACGGTGGATGGATTCATTGCGGTTGGCGGCGGGACGACAATTGACACTGCGAAGCTTCTGAATCTTGCCGTAGTTTCAGGTCAGCCAGTCAAAGAACTGCTGACGCAGAAGAGCGCACCCGACAAACTCTTACCGTGCCTCGCTTTCCCGACAACCGCAGGAACCGGCGCGGAGGCGACACGGTTTGCCGTCTGCTATGACGGTGAGATGAAATACTCGATTGACTTCGAGGTGATGCGCCCATCGGATGTCGCGATTGTTCCCGAATTTACGGCGACGCTTCCCGCCTATCAGAAGGCATCGACCAACTTTGACGCCTACGCTCAGGCGGTGGAGTCGCTATGGGCGAAGGGGGCGACGGTGGAATCAAAGGAGTATGCCAATCGCGCGCTTGCACGGATGAAGGAGGACAACTGGCCGGAGGCGAGCTATTGGGCGGGAAGGGCGATAGATATCTCACGCACAACAGCCGCGCATGCGTTCTCATACTACCTCACCTCGCATTACGGCATTCCTCACGGTCATGCCGTGTACATGGTCTTCGAGTACATCTGCCGCAACAACAATCACCCAGAGTACATCAAGCAAGTCACCGGCTTGAAGTCGCTCCGCGAATTCGCCAAGGAGAAGGGCGTCGGGTGGGAAGCGATGGTTGATGATTTGTTTGAGCATGTTAATTTGAAACGCCTTGGCAATAACCCCGTTGATGTTAAGAAGGGATCGTTCTTATGAATAAAAGAGTCTATGTCGCGATGTCTGCGGACATCATTCACCCCGGTCACCTGAACATCATCAAGGAAGCATCCAAGCTTGGCGATGTCACGGTTGGTGTTCTTACCGACGCGGCGATTGCGAGCTACAAGCGCCTCCCGTACATGGACTACGAGCAGCGTGCGGCAGTTGTCCGTGCGATCAAGGGCGTAACCGAGGTGATACCGCAGGAACAACTCGACTACATACCGAACCTTCTCAAACTCAAACCTGATTATGTTGTCCACGGCACAGACTGGCGAGAGGGCGTTCAGGCGAAGACGCGTCAGCGCGTCATTGACACGCTCGCCACTTGGGGCGGCAAACTTGTCGAGCCGGAATACACCGAGGGCATCTCCTCGACCCAGCTCAACAAGGCCATCCGCGAAGTCGGCACGACGCCTGACATCCGTCGCCGCCGTCTGCGTCGCCTCCTCAACGCCAAGCCGATTGTCCGCGTGATGGAAGCGCACAGCGGGCTTTCGGGGCTCATCGTCGAGAACACAAGCGTGATGGTGCCGAAAGATCCTGCCGATCCGAATGGCGCGAAGGTGAAGCACGAGTTCGACGCCATGTGGCTGTCGTCGCTCACGGACTCCACGCTCAAGGGCAAACCTGACAATGAATCAGTGGACATCACCTCACGCCTTCGCACGGTGAATGACATCCTTGAAGTGACGACTAAGCCGATTATCTATGACGGAGATTCAGGTGGACTCTCCGAGCATTTCGTCTTTCTCGTTCGCTCGCTGGAGCGTCTTGGCGTTTCGGCGGTCATCATTGAGGACAAGGTCGGTCTTAAGCAAAACTCGCTCTTTGAGACGGGCAATGTTCAAAAGCAGGCCCTGATCGAAGACCAGTGCCACAAGATCAAGGTCGGCAAGCAGGCGCAGATAACGGACGACTTCATGATTATAGCGCGTTGTGAATCGCTCATCACAGGTGCAGGCGAAGACGATGCAATTAACCGTTGTCGTGCCTACATTGAAGCCGGTGCTGATGGAATCATGATTCACTCCAAGGCGAAGACGCCGGATGAAATCATCTCCTTCGTGAAGCGATTCCGCGCCGAAGTTTCCGCTGACAAGCCGATTGTCGTCGTGCCCTCGACTTACGCGCAGGTCACGGAATCCGAACTTGCGGCAATTGGAGTCAACATCGTCATCTACGCGAACCAGCTTCTCCGAGCCGCCTATCCAGAGATGAAAAGGTGTGCGGAGCGCATTCTGGCGTGCGAGCGCGCACAGGAAGCCAGTGCCGAGTTTTGCATGCCGATCAAGGATATTATATCGTTGATATGAAAACGAGTAGCTGAAAGGATCACAAGTTGTTCATGCATGGTGTTGGATGATAGAAACTATGAAGGCAAACAGTAATAAAATATTAATAAACACGGTTGTTTTATATTGCCGTATGTTGTTTGCCATGTTTGTGAGCTTTTTCACGACTCGTATTGTCTTGCGGGCGTTAGGAGTGGAAGATTATGGTTTAGTCAATGTCATTGGGGGTGTTGTTGGAATGTTTGGATTTATTTCGATTTCCTTAAGCACAGCATGTTTAAGATATTTTGGTTATGAGTTAGGCAGAAAAGACGATGTAAGTCTGAACAGGGTGTTTTCAATGATTATATTGCTGTATGCAGTGACAGCAATCGTTATTGTCGGATTGTTCGAGAGTGTTGGCCTTTGGTATGTTTCAAAGAAGTTGGTATGCTCTCCAGAGCGAGTCGCAGCAGCTATTAAATTTTTTCATATCATGGTCGCCTCGGTTATGATAAATTGGTTTACCGTTCCGTATACATCTTTGATCATTGCTCATGAGGAATTCTCGCTGTATTCCTTTTTGTCAATAGTTGATGTAATTTTGAAGTTAATATCGGCGCTAGGGATTCTTTGGGTTCGATCTTGCGATCATTTGGTGGCCTATGGGATATTCTTATTTTCTACGGCAGTCTTGCATGCTTTCTTGCATATCTCAATTTGTTTCTGCAAATACCCTCAATCACATATCAGGTTTTATTTTGAGAAAGAAAAATTCTTTGATCTATGCAAATTTAATGGTTGGCGTATGTTCGGTGTTTTATCGTGGACAACTAGTGATGCGTTTGTGAATTTGCTGCTCAATTCGTTCTTTGGTCCTGTTGTCAATGCAGCACGAGCGATCGCTATGCAACTGAATGGATGTGTGCGCATGTTTACGGCGAATTTTCTCACAGCAAGCAATCCGCAGCTGATAAAACAATGGGCGGCAGGTGATCGGATGGGTTTTTATTTATTGCTTAACCGCATCAGCAAGCTTGGCTATTTTTTGGTTTTCTTCTTTGCCTTGCCGTTGTTTGTGGAGTTGCCGACAATTTCGAGGTGGTGGCTTGGACAAGTTCCTGAGTATGTGGTGTCGTTTACTCGTCTTGTACTTTTTTCTGCTCTGCCCAATACACTCGTGTTGCCATTGGAAACGGCTGCTCAGGCGGTAGGCAATATCAGAAAGGCAGAGGGCATGGGCAATGGAATGCTTCTTTGGATGTGGCCATTGTCTTGGTTAGCATTGCGATTTAACAGTCCACCAGCTGCGATATTCGTAATTGCAATTGGAGTCGCAATAGCTAGGCTAATGATATATTTTATTGTCGTAATGAAACTTATTGGTTATTCGAAAGTTCTGTTCGTAAAAGAGGTTTTATTGCGGCTTGCGATATCGTCGATTGTCGCCATTGTTTTTGTTTGGATCGTTGAACTCTGCCCTTTGAGTGCAGGATGGCATTTTCTTTGTGTTGGCAGTGCCTCTGTGTTTATTACAACGGCTTCTTTTCTTTTGATCGCTGCGACATCAAGAGAACGTGCTGTATTGCGGTTGACAATTAGGGATTGGATTGTGAGGTGGGGAAGATGAAAAAGTTGCCGATCGAAATTACGTTGCCCAACGGATTTCTCGAAGCAGAGGAAAGATGTGGCTATCTGGTTACGGCGAAACAGAAACGGATTTGGTCGATTGAACTTGATTTGCTGAAAAAGTTGCTGGATGTGTGTAGAGCGCACGACATCAAAGTTCAAATTTTTGCAGGGACACTTTTGGGCGCGATCCGGCACAAAGGATTTATCCCATGGGACGATGATGTAGATGTTGCCTTGGATCGAGAAAATTTTGAGAAGTTAATCGCTATTGGGCCTAACGAATTCAAAGAGCCTTACTTTTTTCAGACGGCTTTGACTGACCGAAAAACTTTTCTGTCCGAAGCTCGGTTGCGAAATTCTCTGACAACGGCATATGTGAAAGGGCAATCTACATTAGAGTCACACAATGGGATTTATATAGATATACTTGTTCTTGATGGAGTGGTTCGAAATAAATTTCTAGTCAGTGTTCAGAATTTGTTTAAAATAGTTATACGCAAGATATTAACGTCATATAACATGCAGATGGTCGAGGGCTGTATTATTAAGCGTTTAGTTGCAGGAATCGTTGTCTCGCTATCTCATGTGCTAACGTTCGAGACTTGGTATCGAATATATCATCATGTTCTTGCAATGTATACTGCGTATTCAAATATGATAGGTCTTGTCACTCATTCAAATGATTTCATGCAAAAGTATGCTTTGACGAAGAATGAGTTCGCAACGAGTACTATGATGCGGTTTGAGGGGCTGGAAGTCCCGGTTCCTGTGGCCAGTGATGCTATATTGAAAAGAATCTATGGAGAGTATTGGCAATATCCACCTGTCTCAAAAAGAGGCTTGTGGCATGCAGGGCAGATATGCTTTGACCCAGATGTCCCATTCGGAATATACAAGAAAATAAATAGTAGCAGGGATGGTGAGTGTGATGAAGAAAAATAATCTGCTACTTTTTCTCGCAGGCGCATTCTCAATGACGCAGATTCGTATCGTAGGCAATATTGGCATCTCGGAATTAATTGTTAGTCTCGCGGCCCCATGGGTGTTTGTCGTTGATTACAAGTTATTGAGAAAGGATGGTTTCCTGACAGTGAGTATATTGTCGTTGCTCACGTGCCTCTCGTGTTGCCTATCATCTCTTGTGAATCATACTTCAAGTTATGATTTTCTGAGAGGCCTTGCCACGCCCTACACGATATTTGCATGGATAGTAGTCTTTCATCGAATGTTGAGAGATGATTTCAAGGGCTATAGATATTTGTTTGTTGGCTTAGCTATAACATATTTTCTGAACATTTACGCATTTCAGACCGGAAAGGATGATTCCGGCGTGATCAACGGCGTAAGTGGCGATGTGGAGGAAGCGGTGATTGGGAATGCGTTGTTCTGGATTACGCGCATTGGGAGTATAGTCAAACTGCCAATCCAAGCATGGTACTTGGAGACGCCGTTGATATATTCTATCGTCGTGCCTGTTCTCTTGGCATTTTATTCATTGTTTTCGACTGCAAGCGGACGTTCGACGGCAATGGGTGTTGTTGGCGCGAGTTTTCTAATAGCTTGGGGCAGAAAGTCGAAGGTCTCGATAAAAAGTATACAGCGGCACTTTATTGCTTTTTTTATGATTGCCTTAATTGTAGCAAACGGCGCGAAGAAAATATATCAATATTGTGCTTCTACGGGTATTCTTGGCGAACAGGCACAATCGAAATATGAGAAACAAACAAGGGGTGGAACGGATGTCTTGTCACTTCTAATGGGAGGAAGGGGTGAATTTTTTATAGGTTTTCTGGCCGCATTGGATCGACCATTGTTAGGATTTGGACCCTGGGCGCTTGATACAAACGGATATGTCGAAGACTTTTTGGTGAAATACGGAGCCCAAGAAGACTATGCGGATTATCTTAGATTTCAACTGAATGCGGCCAAGGATGGTCGAATGGTTCGAGCGAGATGGATTCCAACGCATTCTCATATCGTTGGATATTGGGTCTGGTATGGTGTCGTCGGATTGTTTTTCTGGCTATACGTCTTCTGGCTCTTTTGGACATTGTTTAGACGATATATATCAGCAATTCCACAGTTGTTTGGCTATTTTGCGCTAGGTGTTCCAGTCGCCTGTTGGAACATTTTTTTCAGTCCCGTAGCGCATCGGTGTGAGACTGCTTTGATTGTTGTGCTAGCGCTGTTCGCCAGGGCGGTTCAAAACAGATGTTGGTCGCTCCCGCTGGAAATGGAGGATGAAATTAAATGTCATGATGCATAATCTTTATCTCGACACGCCGCGATGGTTTTATTCGCATCGTGCAACTGATTGGAAGATGAAATTGTCACTAGCCCAGATACTGCATTTAGGGCAAGAGTCAATTCCTTCTGGGGTGTTGTTCTCAATACTCTATAACGCACAGTTTATTATAACACGGTTTTTGCCTCGGAGCATGAAGGGGTGGTTTGTCAATTGCTGTGTAAAATGTAGGGCACTTCTATTGCAGCGTAATCATGTCGATGTGCTTATTGCGCAAGGAGGGACACCGCCAATGCCAGCCAATGCTCGCGTCATCTGGGAGACATATTTTCTTGACCCGCAGCTGGGCGAACAGGACTTTGGCAAAAGATTTGAACGAGGGTGCGATGATTATTGGATGCGATGCATGGATAAATATGGGAAGAAAGTGTTTAAAATTGGAGTGCGCGGGAATCGTAGCGTTGCACTGGTGAAACAATATTTCCCCGAATTGTCAAATAAAGTTATTGATCTGGGATTCGTTCATGAGGAATACGATGTTGTCGCTGATGCATCGGTAGTTGAAAAGCAAAAAACAGAAGATTGTGTTACGATTCTCTTTATTGGTAGACAGGCACGGTTAAAAGGGATCGAATGTCTATTGCGGGCTTTGAGATTGATTCGAAATGAGGGTGTTGTTAATTTCAAGTTAAGAGTTGTCAGCACTTTTCGCGATGGGATTGTGAATCTGCCATTGGAAGACGGATGGATTGAACATGTCAAGGAAGTTGGGCATGCAGAAGCACTGAAGATGTTCAGAGATGCACAGATATTCGCAATGCCAACAATGCGCGATTCTTATGGGCTTGTCTTTCATGAGGCATTGGCAAATGGATGCGTCACATGTGTGCCAAGGAGAGAGCCTCAGATGGAATTTGTCGATTATGGGAAAGCGGGGGTGGTGCTCAATCCATTCTCGGATCGTGAAATGGCGGATAGTTTGAAAGAGTTGATCTTAAATAAAGAGTTGCGGATTCGACTTGCTTTGGCGGGCAAATCACTTTATCTGGAGAAGTTTTCACAAAAAATAATCCGAGAACGCTGGAACTCGGTTATCAAGGAGGCTCTGTATGGATAGGCTGTTGTCTATTGTAATTGCAAACTATAACTACGGCCGTTACCTTGAAGAAGCAATAAAAAGTGTCCTTGTTCCGGGATTGGGGCGTCTCGTGGAACTTATTGTTTGCGACGGAGGATCTACTGATAGTTCTGTGGAAATCATTAGGCGTTATGCCAGAGGTCTCCCGCCCAACACATTACGAGCAGTTCGGCAGTCAACAAGTATGGAAGATGAAATCAATTTGGATTTTCCGCAAATTACTTGGTGGTGCAGCGAGAAAGATAACGGGCAAAGCGATGCATTTAATAAGGGGTTTGCACACGCAAGAGGCAAGTACTTGACATGGCTGAATGCGGACGATGTATTTCTGCCTGGCGCACTATCTAAAGTAATTAAAGCAATGCGGACGCATCCAAAGTGTGAGTGGTTTACTGCAAATGCGATTAGATTCTTGAACAATGGAGCGGTTTATCAAATCTGGTGGGGGCCGCATTGGTATCCTGATATATTGCAACGGACTTCATCGCCGATTGTTGCTTTTGGCCCCAGCACTTTCTTTGCCAAATCTTTGTTTGAGCGAGTTGGCCCTTTTGATGAATCACTCCAGATGACGATGGATACTGATATGTGGCTGCGTTTCATTGAGGCTGGCGTGAAGCAACGTCGCATAAATTGCTTTTGCTGGGGGTTTAGAATGCATGAGCAATCTAAGACTGCAGAGTTTAACTCCCACAGTTTGGTTGGAGATGCTGCACGAAAGATGACGGCGGACTCTCGACGGTTAGATGCAAAGCATCGTTATGAGATGAGCAAGTTGCTTCGTGCTTGCTGCCTTGCGCTCCGTTTGGTGGATGGGTCGCTCGCGAGAAAAATTTGGTATGGACTCTTCCTTTTGCGGATTAAGATTTAATTTGAGGTGTATTATGTTTCCACGGCGTATATTAATATCGGTTTATCACATTTCAGGCTATTTGATGGCAGAGGTCGCATCCCTTATTGATTGCGGCGCAGAGGTTGCCATTATAGAATATCCATGTGGTTTCTCACGAGTGGCACACCAATCATTTATGACCATAAAATGGATTGATAGGGCGACGGTTCGAAATGTGAAAGGCGTATTAGAGTCTCTGAATGGGTGGTCGCCGGATACCATTTTGTGTTGTGGATGGGATGATAAATTGGCGCGCAAAGTGGCGAAATATTTCCGCCGCAGGGGGGCGACGACGGTGGTGGGTGTGGATAATCCATGGGAACGATCGTTGAGGCAGATAGCGCATTGCATTATTAGCCGCTTCTATCTGACGCATATTTTTGATTTCGGTTGGGGTGCCGGCGCTCCACAAACAAGGTATTTGCGATTCCTTGGATTCTCGAAAGATAGAATTAAGAAAGGTTTTTACGCGGCAGACACAGAAAAATTTCTAAGTCTTACGCATGAGAACAAGGGGCCGTGGCCACACAGTTTTATATATGTTGGCAGATATGCAGCTGAAAAGAATATGCGACGAATGGAAAGGGGGTTCCTGAAAGCATTGAAGTCAATGCCGGAAAGCGACTGGAAGTTGTGCTGTATCGGGGATGGTGAATTGTGGGAGGAACGCACGATCCATCCATGTATTAAGCACTTAGGATACAAACTGCCATCAGAACTCCAAGATTTTGTGCGCGAAAGCGGTTGTTTTGTTTTGGCAAGCACTAACGAACATTGGGGAGTTGTTGTGCACGAATTTGCATTGATGGGCTTGCCGCTGATCTGCTCGCGGCGGGTAATGTCTGTGACAGACTTTCTATTAGAAGGAGAAAATGGCTTTTTGTTTAATCCATATGACGAAGATGATATTGCAGAGGCATTTTGCGCGATCATGCGGATGCAAGATGATGCACTTTCTCGTATGGGGAGGAAGAGCCGGGAGTTGGGAATGCGCCTCACAACGAATGATTGGGCGGAAAGACTTCTTTTAATGAGAACAGAGCTGTTGGCGCATGAATCTTGTTAGTGTTTCTCGCTATGGTGTTGATATGAAAATAAAATCCATTCTAATCGGGGCGTTGCGGTATGGGCAGACGCGGACATTTATCCGTCAGGTGGCCGATGTGCGGACGCAAGTCGAGATGTTCAATGAGATATGGCAGGATGCCATCGCAAATGTCCCATTTTATTCTGAGTGGAAGGCGACACACGACTTGCCGAATGCCATCGGTGACATCGCGGAATTGGTCAATTGGCCGATACTCAACAAGCAAGATTTGATTCTGAATCGAGATAAACTTATTCGCAAAGACATTAAACGCTTTCATGAAAGCGTGACTGGGGGCGCAACAGGCGAACCATTGCATTTCCGTACAATGGCTGGCGAGAGTGATACTGTGGCGATGAACAAATGGATTGGTTGGGCTCGAATGGGCATATATCCTGATAGTAGATGTTTCCTGCTTTGGGGGCACCGACATTTTTACGGGCAAGGATTTCTAAGCAATCTAAAGTTTGCATGGCGACAGGTAAAAGATCGTTTGACGAACAATCTGCGCATGGATGCCACTAATCTTTCGCCTGACGCTCTTGCTGCGGATATGAGGAGGCTTGTTAAATTCAAACCCGAATGTGTTATCGCTTATTCAGCATCCCTGTTGGCGCTTGTACGTGCTTGCGGTGAATATGCAGATGTGTGTAGAAATTTGGGCGTGAGGGCTGTGATTTGTTCTGCCGGCCCGTTGACGAAGTCGGAGCGTGAAGAAATCAGTAAATTCTTCAATGCGCCAGTTGGTATGGAATATGGCTCAATGGAGGCGGGAGTCATGGCGTATCAAACGCCTGTGACGGGGGGAAGGTATGCAGTGTTTGATAACACTCATATTCTGCATTCTGAGGCCGATGGGTTCGAAGATAGGAAACAGATTCTTGTAACAACCATAAGTAGACGTTATTTGCCACTAATTCGTTATCGAATAGGGGATTACATGATCGATGAATGTGTACATGAAGATGGAAGTGTGAGGGCCTTTTCAGAAGTGACGGGTCGTACTGGGGATATGGTAGACTTAGGTGAAGGTGTTCGCTTCCATGGCTATTCGATGATGGTATGTGCAGAGGAAAATCCTAAAATAATTGCCTATCAATTAAGGGTAAAGAAGAAGGACGGGCTTGTAACATTTGTTGCGCAGACGACAGCTCCGTTAACTGAGGCTGAAAGAACTCAGATTCAGCGGCATGCGGCGGATGTCGCTTCGATTTCACCTAATCAGATTCGAGTGGAAGATGCAAAGGAACTTGTTAAGGCTCCGAGCGGCAAAATTAGATTGGTGGTGAAAGAGCCATGAAAGTGCTTCATATCGTCTCTTCGCTGTCGCGAAATGCAGGCGGACCCGCACGTTCGGTGCAGGGCCTTGTTGCGGGATTGGATTCTGTCGGCGTTGATGCGTGGCTGATGACCATGAAGCCGCTTGGCGGCCCGTGGGTGGATGGTGTTGCAAATAAATACAGATGCGCGAACAAACGAAACTGGTTTGGAATGCAGCGGGCGGTAGAGCGCGTGATCGATGAACTGCATCCAGATATTATACATATTCATAGCATTTGGCAATGGACATTGCATTTGGCAGTTAGAGCGGCACGAAGGAAAGGCGTTCCGTATGTGTTGGCGCCGAGAGGCACGATTGAAGAATGGTCGTTGAAGCAGAAGTGGCTCAAAAAGAAGATTGCCCTTGTGACATACCAAGGGGCCGATTTTCGTCATGCGGCGGCAATTCATTGTACGGCTGAGAGCGAGGCGGCTCAAGCGAAACGGTTGTGGCCCGATAAGCCAATTATTCTAAGCCCCAATGCCGTCAATGTCCCAAAAGAATTGCCGCAACGCCGATTGCACGAAGATGGTGCCCACCGTGCGCTGTTCATGAGTCGTTTCCATTATAAAAAGGGGCTGCTGAATTTAATTGATGCATGGGCAAAGGTGCGTCCGCAAGGATGGAAGATGGAACTTGTCGGCACTGACAGCGCTGGATATTTAAAAGTCATTGAATCTCGGATTGCAGAACTTGGCTTGCAAGATGATTTCATAATTACAGGCGCGTTAATGGATGAAGATAAATGGGGGGCATATCGAAGGGCTGACTTATTTGTCTTGCCATCTTTTAGCGAGAACTTCGGGATTGTAGTGGCAGAGTCGCTTTATGCCGGAGTGCCAGTCATAACCACAAAGGGAACACCCTGGAAAGATTTGGAGGAGCACAAATGCGGCTGGTGGATAGATGTTGGCGTTGAGCCATTGGCAACGCAGTTGAGAGATGTGATGGCTCTTGATGATGCAACACGGCGTGAAATGGGCGAACGTGGTCGCAAGTTGATTGATGAGAAATACACTTGGGATTCAGTGGTAAGGAGCTTGATTGTGCGGTATGAAAATATAATCAAGGAGTAAATATGAAGGAATTTGTTAAGAAACTACTAAAAGGTTCAAAGGTGGGCAGATACTTTTACGAGCCGCTTCACAAACTTTATAGATTGTGGGCGGTGCCGCACCGTCGCCGCGTCCTTAAGAAGAATGGGCCACAAGTGTTAAAAGACTTATCGGCAATTTTCAAGAAATACGACATTCCCGCGTTTGCTGCATACGGGACGATGCTTGGTTTCGTAAGAGACCATGGATTTATTGCACATGATGACGATATGGATGTCGGCGTAATGCCGGGAGAGTGGACGCCGCAGAGGGTCTTGAAAGTGTTGCTTGAACAGGAGAAGGGCTTTAGGGTCTTATTTGTATTCAAGTTTCGCAATAGGGTCACGGAGTTTAAGGTGGAGTATAAACGAATCCCGATAGATTTTTTCTTCTATGAGGAAACGGATACGGAGTTTCTTTCGCATCTCTACTTTTTTATTGATGGTGTGGATTATCCTGCGCCTAATGCCAACTCAATGAAGGTTGTGCATACGCCAAAATTTGAAGGAGTCGAATGGATAAGGGTATTTGATGATGAGTTCCCTGTCTTGAAGAATCCAGAAAAGGTGCTGGCTGCGCTATATGGCGAAGGGTGGCGCGTTCCCGACAAGGGCTGGTATGACGACAAACGCCCTCATATTGAGGAGATAGACGAGTTTGGGTATTCAATAACACCTGCAGAAGCGTTGGCAATGCCCGAACAGCCCTGGACGGTCGTCGGCGGCAATCCGGCGAGGTTCATCAAGCGGCGGGAGCTGAAGGGGTGAGCCGCTGCCGGTCAGAGAAAAGGCGTCATGTACAACGGCAGATAGGTGATGCCGTCTTCTGTCGTGACGTCGTCCGTGTGAAGGACATAGGGCGTGTCGATGTATGTCCGGTACTTGCGCCGGAATTTATCGAGCGAAACCGTTGTGTAGGTTCTCCCGCTTTTGACTTCGATTGGAGATATGTTCTTCCGTCTGCCGATCTTCGACTTCGCGATGAGAAAGTCGATTTCCATCCGTTCGTCGGCTTTGTTCTTGTCGTACCGCGTGAAGAAATAAAGTGCCCGTCCGGTCGCCGTCAGCATCTGCGCGACCACGTTCTCGACAAGCATCCCCTTGTTCAGCTCTATCTTGTCGAACAGAAGCCGCCTGTGGATGTCGGCCACCGCATTCTTGTTCTCGCCGAATGCGAGGCTGACGAGAAGCCCGGTGTCGCCCATGTAGCATTTGAGCGTCGTCCGGTCGAGATTGAGCCCCAGCCCCACGTTCGGCTCGGTGGCGTTGTAGCAGGGATTGACGACCATCGCATCCTTGAGCCAGAACAGCGCGTCTTCGTACTCGCGCAACTTGGAGTCCTTGGATATGTCGGAGGGCTTGAACTTCTTTTCGTGCCTGGAAAGCGCGGCCGGCAATGTGTCAAACACGGCTTCAACCTTGTAAGCAAGGGCTCCGGCATGTTTGTGTATGCCGTCCCGGTACAGGGTCAGGATGCCGCGTTTGACCCTGTCCACGGCCATGAAGTCTCCTTTTGTCTCGATAAAGCGCATGACGGCTTGCGGCATCCCGCCGACGATGATGTATTGCCGGAAAAGGTTCATCATCATTTTGTGAACCAATGGGCCGAGGGGCTTCCGCTTGTCGAAAAATTCGCGTATCGTCGCCCAGCGCGCTTCGTTGCCCGTCGCCCAAAGGAACTCCTCAAAATCCATCGGGTACATCTTGATGTGGGCTTCTTCGGACGGGATGAGAATGTCCTTGACGTTCTCCCGGATGGAAATAAGGGAACCCGTTTCGATGTAATGGAATCGTCCGTCTGCGACAAGGTGCTTGATAGCCTCCCGGGCTCGCGGGAAGTTTTGCACTTCGTCAAAGATGATGACGCTGTCGTGTTCCACGAGCCTGACGTTGGAATAGGCCTGCAGAAGCCGGAAGAACGTATCAAGATCGTCGAGATAGTCGTTGAAAAGGCTTCGTATCTTTGGGCTGGCCTTGGTGAAGTCAATCAGGAGATAGGTCTTGTACTCGTTCTTGGCGAACGCTTCGGCGATCCAGCTTTTGCCGACGCGCCGAGCGCCGTCAATCAAGACGGCGCAGTGGTCGGCTTCCTCTCGCTTCCATTCCAGGAGCGCATCGTAAATCTTGCGTTTCATGGCTCTTCTCCTATGTTTTACGGCGCATATTATACACCTTTCCGCGACATTGAGCAAGTGGGAATTACACCTTTCCGCGACATTGAAAATCGAAAAATTACACCTTTCCGCGAGATTGAGAGGGTGGATGGCATTCGCGAACCTGTAGACTTTTTGATAAAAACGACAAATATCTATAGATTATCGGTAATTTGAGGGAAAATATGACAGACCTGTCTGTTATCATCCTGACCAAGAACGAGAAGCTGCATATCGGGCGGTGCCTGGAGCGGCTTGCGCCGCTGGAGCCGCGGCAGGTTTTCATCGTGGACTGTTTCTCGACGGACGGCACGCAGGAGATTGCCAAGGATATCTCTGCATCTCTGCGCCTCTCGGCGAGAATAGTCCCGCATGAATGGCCGGGGCTTTACGCCAAGCAGTTCAACTGGGCGTTGGACAATCTACCGATTGAGGCTAAGTGGGTGTTGCGACTGGATGCAGACGAGTATCTTTACCACGACACAATTGAGGAAGTCAAGTCGCTGTTGCCGAAGTGGGATGGCTCGCAAGTCGTTTCGGGCGACTT
>JAFUEM010000340.1 GCA_017463935.1 Kiritimatiellia bacterium | reverse complement strand
TTGATCTCCAGCGTGTCGCCGGGCGTAGCCGTCAGGCGCTTGATGTAGTGCGTCCCCTGCGCGAGCCCTTCGATCCCCGTCGTGGAAAAGACCATCACCTCGCCGCGCCGGGGCTGCCGGAAGTTCCACCGCCAGCGGTTGACAAAGATGAAGTCGCCCTTCCGGACGCGCCCGCACCAGATGAGGTCGCCCTTGTTCACCGGCACGCCGTCCACCGCGCGGAAGTTCATCGCGTCCGTCGGAATCTTGGCGATGCCGATCGCGTTCTCGTATGCGTTTTCCGCGACGAGGCCCATCAGCCACCGGCCCAGCGACTTCAGCCCCCGGCGGTGCGTCTCGGGATGGTGGAGCGAATTGACGACCATCAGGTCGTAGCAGCCGTCGCCGCGGGCCGCCACGCGCACCGTGCCGCTCCACGGCGCGCGGAACTCCTTGTACGTCTCGCCCGTGAGCGCGAACTTGAAGAAGCTCAGGACCGGCAGGTCGAAGACGCCGTCCGCGCCCGGCTCGGCCGCCACGGTGTAGTTGCCGTAGAGCGTCGGGCGCATCGAGCCCGTCGGGATGTTGAACGGCTCGTAGAAGTAGGCGCGGAAGCACATCGCGACCGAAATCGCGACGACGAGCGTATCGAGCCACTCGCGCCCGATCGCCTGCCAGGTCCCGCCCGGTGCCTCGTTCTTCTTCGCGTCGTCCATATCCGTTTACTTCTCCTGCACCTTCGACGGCAGTTCGCCGATCAGATCGTCCAGCCGCTGGAGCAGCGACAGCGCCATGTTCTGGACCGCCACGTCCTTGGGATCGTCGCCCATGCGCTTCAGGACCGGCTTCGCCTTCTCCAGCTCGCCCGCCAGCTTCTTCGCCTCGCTCGCACTCTTCGCGCGGAAGTCGGGCGCGGCGCAGCGCCGGAAGAGCGCGTAGTGACGGTAGAGCGACGCGATGCCGGGATGCGCCTTCTGGATCCGGGCCTCGTAGTCGGACAGCTCGCGCTTCATCGACGGGAAGCGCCGCGACAGCTCCTCAAAGTCATAGAGGGCCGCGCAGGGCGACTCCCTGTAGGCCCTGAGGATCGCGAACACCAGATCGCCCCGGCGCTGCTCGAGCGCGTCCGACAGCCGCTGCGCCTCCGCCGCGATTTCGGGATTCTTGTTCACAATCGCCTTCTTGAGCGACGTCTGGAACGGCGCGAGGCTCTTCCCGCCCGCCACCGCCGCGTCGAAGCCCTTGACGTGCTTCACCTCGCCGACGTAGCCGTAGTACGGCCGCCAGGCGGGCAGCGCCGCCGACGCCTTCGCGATCGCGGCCTTGACCTCCTTGACCGTCTTATCCTTGACGACCTTGCCCTTGTAGATCGGCTCCGTCCCCTCCGGCGGCATCACGTACACGTAGGGCCGCTCGCCCTGGCAGTCCGGCGCGCCCTCGAACGTCACGAACCCGTAGAAGCTGCACGCCCGCGCGGCCAGCTCCTTCTTGAGCGATTCGTTTTCGAAGACGTGCGTCTTCAGCCGGTCCTCGGCGAGGTCGTGGAGGTTGTAGACGGCGACCACGTCGCGCTTGACGGGCGAAAAGTCCCAGTCGGTGTGGCCGTTCGGGTTGAACGCGAGCGCCTGGAGCGGCATCGTGGCCTTGATCTGCTCCGCGGCCTTGGACGCATCGACGTCGATGATGATCGTGAAGCGCCCGCGCAGATCGCCGGGCGCGAACAGCCGCGCGTTCTTCGTGCCCTTGACGGAGTCGAGCCCCGTCCACTTCACGAACCCGTCCGCGACGGGCGCGGC